>JAOUMR010000142.1 GCA_029881435.1 Nitrospira sp. | reverse complement strand
CG
The DNA here is from genome assembly GCA_029881435.1 of Nitrospira sp. GTDB lineage: Bacteria > Nitrospirota > Nitrospiria > Nitrospirales > Nitrospiraceae > Nitrospira_D. Next base: position 7,371 of record JAOUMR010000142.1, on the reverse strand, counting down.
CCGCGCTCAAGCCCGCGCAGCACCCGATCCCGTAAATCTTGCGAATAGGCCGCCATGTCTGCCCCCTCCTGATAGGCAAGGACAGAATACCCTACATCATGCAAGATTAAATAGAAACTGCTCTAGCAAGACGAAATACTTGTCGGCAGACAGGCCGTAGTTTTCTATGGCCATCTAACGCGAAAATGGGCGGCCACACCGCAATTATTGATAGTGCTGAGCTTGAGTGAGAAAGAGGCTGGCATAGAGTCCTTGCTGTCGCATCAAAGTATCGTGGGTCCCTTGTTCCACGATTTGCCCTTGATCGACGACAAAGATCCGATCTGCCATTTTCACCGTCGAGAGCCGATGGCTAATCAAAATCGCCATCCGCCCCCGCGCGAGTTCATGAAATCTCTCAAAGAGCTCTGCCTCTGCTTTGGCATCCATGGCACTGGTAGGCTCGTCGAGCACGAGAATTTGTGAGTCTCGTAGTAGCGCTCTGGCGAGCGCCACTTTTTGCCATTCGCCGATACTCAGTTCATGCCCGCCGTCAAATAGCTTCCCGAGCAATGTCTCATACCCCTCCGGCAACCGTTCAATAACCTCATGGATCCCCGCCTGGTTGGCCGCCTGGGCGACGGTAGCATGCTCAACGTCGTGCGCTCGTACCCCCAACGCAATATTCTCTCGTGCAGACAGCTGAAACTTTACAAAATCCTGATAAATCCCGCTGACAGCGCCCCGCACCTCGGTGATGGGATAGTCCCGAACATCCGTCCCATCGATCAGGATGCGCCCCTCTGATGGGTCGTACAGACGGCACAACAGTTTCACCAATGTCGTCTTCCCCGCGCCATTGGCCCCGACAAAGGCGACATGTTCACCGGGTTTGATCGAAAAGGTGAACTCTCGAATCGCGACACGTTCCTCATGTGGGTACTGGAACGAGACATGATCGAATACCACCCCCTGCGTGATCGACCGAGGAAAAGACTTCGGATTCGCTGGTGTCGACAGACGGGATGGGATGCCCAAGAACTCACCCAATGTCGTGAGAAACAGATTGCTTTCGTAGAGATTGGCAACACTTTGTCCAAAACCCTCCAGAAATCCGGAGGCCCGCTGCACCGCCTGAAAACAAATGACAAGGTCGCCTACCGTGAGTAACCCGTAGAAGGTTCGGACCGCCACGAAACTGCAGATCCCGAATACCCCAGCCACACCGATGAGTTGTGTGACCAGACCCTTGATCGCCCATCGACGCTCTAAGCTGATTCGCTCCTGACGCAGCACCGATCGGGCGTCTTGAAACCATGCTTGTAACCGAGGCCCCAGATCAAACAACCGAATTTCTTTGGCCGCCGTCGCCTGCGTCAATAACGTATTGACGTACCAGGCTTTTCGCTCCAGAGGGATTCGTTCTCGTTTCCAAGCATAGAGCAGATTGGATTGCTGAAGACGAACCAGGGAATAGGGAGCGGCCGTCGCTACCAGAACTGGAATGATTCCCCAATGCAGCCACCATAATATGGCACCCATGGAAAGTAACGAAATGGTGTTCTGTCCTAATTGAAGCAAGGCATTGAGAATCTCTGTTGGACGATAGGGCGCCTCCTGCTGGGCATGATGCAACGTGTCTTGATATTGTGCATTTTCATAATACTCAAGATCGACTTCTACCGACTTGGCCTGAAGGAGTGCATACATGTGATCCGTGACGACTTGGGCCTGGATTTTTGAAATTAGTCCGGCTGCCACACCCAACATGGCACTGATTCCAGCGATACCTGCTAACCCTGCAAGGATCGTGAGAATGGGAGTTACTGACGGTTCATCCGCAGGAGTTTTCAGCCCTTCTGTTACGGCATCGATCAACAGCTTCGTGAGATAGAGTACCACCAGTGGAAGAAGCCCCTGGAGGACGCGCACTATAATGCTGGCGACGGCCAAACGCGGACTGCTCTGCCACACAAACGAGAGCGCCCGGCGAACGGTAATGAGGAAAGGACCTAGCCGCTTCGTCATGCCATTCCTAAGCAGGTGAACCACCATGCTCCCCTTGTCAAGACTCCAGCGTGAGACCTTGAGAATGGATTGCAGAGCCCTGGCTCACCATTTTTGTAAGATCGGGTGGATAGGAAAAGGTGACCGTAAAGTCTTGCCAATGCTTCCCAGGCTCATGAAAGGCCTCCGAGCCAAGCGTCAGCCACGCATGGCCATCGAGACCGAACGCTGCATTTCTGACTCCACAATGAAACCGCACCAGGTAGCCGCGTTGCCGAGCGAAACGATACAGCGCCAGTGAACGCGGGAAGCAATTTCCTCTGCGATTGTAGGGGAACAGCCGGAGCCACCGATCAACATAGTAAGCGAGAATCTTCATTGCCGCGTCATCAGGCTCAACGGTCATTGAACAAGGACTGAATTGTTCGAGCACCCACGGCAAGGTCTTGTATCGTAGAGCGAGTCGAATTCCCAGCACCACAACGCCAACCCTGAGGATGGTCCAGCACTTGTGCACGAACGAGAACCCTATCGGTCCCATGAAGCACGTCTCAATCTGATTCCGTCCATGCAACACCAGTCGTGACGCCTCAGCATTCTACGAATCGCCCTCTCCGACAGAACCAGCCGATGGACGTTCCAACATCGGGTCGTGAGACACCTAACCAATGAGTACAACCCAACGATTAATCGCTGCACGAATCCTAGGCGAGAGGAGACGCTTCACCTCTCGATGAAGTGGGACCATGATGCGAGCGAGACGCGAAAGGGAGGTGCGCCCGTGACACCACGAAGGAGGAGTGGTGGCCACAGGACTGTGGGCACGACATAGTTGCAATCCTAACCGCCAACGCTCCCACCATGAATCTTTCACGGAAAAATAAAGCGCTCCCGCCTGGTCCTCGGTAATCCCCTCATAAGCGTCTGACAACAAGCCAGCCGGCATCCGGTGAGCGAGTGCCAGGACCTCTACGTCGGCGTTGAGCCGTTCTAGCACAGCGGCCGGTAGGGGCGCCTCCAGCAGGAGATGCGCGACCGCCAAGCCCAGATAGACCATGCGCTGGCACTGCCAGTTCGAGGCATGCACAAAGACTTGATTCCAATCCAAATGTGGGTGTGAGCGGACGAGTTCAGCCACGTCACAGACCCATTTCAGTAATTCCCACGCATGCTTCGACCCATGGACACACAGTACGATCAACAGGATTTCCGGTGACACTCCTGGAACTGTCCGGTTCTCCACCGTCACAGGAATCCGATGTCGCCAGAACTCTGGGCGATCTAATTGAAAGGAAAAGTGTGCATGCGCCATGACCCATTGGAGATCGACCCGAGAGATCGGACGCTTTTTGATAAACACATGGTATGGCCCCTCCTCATGCTGGCCTTGAGCGCGCTTGGAGGAGGACGAGTTCCTCTCGTAGCCTTGGGAGCGTAGGACAGCTTGCGCCTCCGTAAGAGCAGTGTGAGGGACAAGCAGGTCCAGATCTGTGAAATCGCGGAGCGCTAGATCACCATAGGCCAAAACGGCGAGTGTGGCCCCCTTGATCGGGATGACCGGGATCCCACGCGCCTGAAACGCTTCATATACATTGATGAGCTCATGGGCCAGCGACCGGTTCAGCAAGGCACCCGCTTGGGTTTTTTGCCGCAGATACGTCATTGGTTCGAGCGATACAAGGTCAGGGGTGAGGGTGCGCAGACTTCTATACAACAGCGGACTCACGCCATGATACTCGGCCATCTGGAGCAGGGCCGACCAGTCCAGCGACTCTTGCACGCGCCGCCCAATGCGGCTCCTGAGGTCATCGGTCAACCCCGTGCGGGCGCACCAGACGAGCAGTTCCGCTTCCAGGGCCAGAGGAAACTGTCGAGCCATGGGCGGGGCCGTCATGAGTGGACCTGCTCCAGCAACGGCGTAATCAGTTGAGGGAGGTCGAGGAGGTCCCGGCCAAAGTGCAAGCGGTAACAGTCCGCCTGCTGCACGAGTTTCGCCCAGACGTGAAATTCTCGCCGGGCGACCTCCTGGTCGTAGACCAATAACGCTTGCGGCAGAACCAGTTGTAAGGCGCGGGTCTTAGGCAGTCGCTCCAGATGGCTCTGCGGGGCATCGACGACCTTCGGAAACAGCACTACAGCCGGCCGGCAACAGGCCCCGATCTCGGTGCGATAGAGTTCCTCCGCGTAAAAGCCTCGCTTGTGGAAACCGGGCTGTCGCTGTAGCACGTGCTCGGGCGCATGGCGAAGTTCGGGGAAGAAGGCGATCGTCTCCTCGGTGACGTTGATCTTGATGGGAAAGGGAAGAAGCTCGACGTGGCCCCCGGCATCGCGAATCAACGGATGGTCATCCGAAACATACCGATAGCCGGCACGGAGCAGGGAGATGAACGACGTCGTCTTCCCGCGGCCGCTGTTCCCCGGGATGAGGATGCCCCGCCCCTGCCACTCCAACGCCGTAGCATGGATCGTGTAGAGCTCGCGGCGCCGTAGGAGTTCGACCAAGGTCAGATGGAACAGATACTCGATCAAGTTGGTGGGCATCCGCTCGGGCTTGAGCAGGTACCCCTCGGCGCGGCCGTAGGCGCCCTCAATCATGAACAGCCCGGCCTCAGCAAAGTCGATGAGCAGCCGTCCGCCGTCCTGACTCACGACATAGGGTAAATCGTCCGCCGGGCGCCCCTCAGCCGCAACGTCCGTGCCGGAAGCCAGGTGCCGGGCCGCCGGGGACAGCGTCAGGGGAATCTCCGCTCGGTCCTGCACCGCGTGGAACCGCACGGTGAGCGGCGTGGCCTCCTCGATGGCGTCTCGTCGGAAGTGCCGCAGCAATTCCTCCACTGGTGCGGCCAGCCGGGAAGATGAGGTGATATACCGGACCGGCGTGCCGTACAGGGAAAAGAGATATTCGGTCATAGGTTGAGCGACTACAGAAATCGACATATTTATTTTTCCTCAAGTCGATCGGTGACTTGCACCTCTGTAATGGGGCAGATAAGGCAGGCTGGCTGATTCTTACGAACCAGCCAGCCTCACGCTCATCTAGAAGCCGGCGCCCTAATTACCGACTCCGACGACCGCCCCAACCACCACCGTGATGGCCGCCACCGTTGTAGCCCGACTTGGTCGCGGTGATATCCCGCAACAGTTCGTGCTTCACAAGAGCCGGCTGTACATATGACTCTTTCTTCATGTGTCTTCACCTCCTTTCTTGTTGAAGTAGCCCCTCCTGGGTCAGCTGAGTGACCAGGGTGACGAGATCGTCAAGGGCCCGCTCGGAAGCGACATCAAAACGGTCACACAAAACCGCCTGGATGTCGCTGATTGTGTGATGGCCGGTACAATGTTCCCAGATGACACTGCCTACCCGGTTGAGCGTGTAGTACCGACCACTGCTGAGATCCAACAACACAGTCTCCCCATCCATATTTGTGCCTTGCACATCGGGGCTCGGAAGTAGGACCGTCCGATCAAGCATCACAGAGTCAATGATGGGAACTGAGGCTGTATCCGGTGAGTGCGACTGGTGGGATCTTGACATGGGCTTTTCCTCCGTAATCTGACGTTATTCCGTGAGCCCGACAACCCGAGTCATAGGCTGACCGATCGATCACTCTGGATCAAGAGGGAGGTGCTCGCTCTACCTGCATTCTTAATGCACGGCTTCCCTCATGAAAAGTCTGCACGCCTCTTGTCTAGAAATCCGTCAGGGGAATATCAGAATCGAGAATTGTGAATTACTGAAATGAGCGACCCGGTTGCTGTATCTCGTCGAGTATGTTTTCGAAGAGCGCCTTCTTTTCATTTATAGACCTTATTACCTAGGCCTTGTCTTCTATCAAAAGAAGAGCTTTGCTGGTATTCCCAGTCCGTAGGGGGGGGGCGCACTCGGGCAGCGGACAACAGGGAGGCAACGGCCATGCCCGGGCGTAGAATCCATGACTTTCGCGAGGAAAGCCACCGAGCGGATAAATGTGCCGGACGGAGGAGTCCTGGCTTGTGACAATTCGCCACAGTTCAGATCTCAGACCGCGCAGCCTTGCCCCATCCCTAAGGTTGCCAGCAGGCGGTCGCCCTGCTTTTCCCTTCGATGCTAGGGTTGGAGTCGCGATAACGACGTCTCGGTGCAAGTGTGCGTACCCCAGAATGGCACACGCGACGTCAAACGGGGGGACTGGCAAAGGTTCCCATACCGTGGCTTCATCAGGTGCGGAGCTTCACTAACCAGCTGTTTTCGGTTGTGCTCTCACAACAGCATGAAGACGAAGCACGTGTAGAATGTCGCTCGGAGGGTACTTCGCAAAGACATCGACTAATCACGACATGGCAGTGAGACTCGGGATTGCAAAACTAGGTGCATCGGCTGATGGGCATCGGCAAGACAGTGCCCTGCGACAAAGATATGTCCCATAACCAAACTTAGCAAGCCAACCTCCACCACCAACCAAGCAGACGAAGAATGTGATCAATCAAGATCCCAACATGCCTCGAATAAACTCGTCGCATAACCGACCGTTGACTGATTTAGGGGAAAATTTTTCACGAGGCTTCCCCTGTGTAATGGCTTGGCAAGCAGTGGCCCCCCGAGTTTCGGTCGTGGTTGTGAGAAAAACCGGCGTGCACAGTTGGCTCAGGAGCGCCGATCGATGGTCGGCCCATAGCGGACCAGGTAGGAAGAGGATTCGGGGAGGCGGGGTCTGACGACAGCAGGGCCGAGGCGACCGTGAACGTCGCAAGTTTCTCGGCCGGGGTGAGGCCGCTCAGGGCCATGGAGAAGCGGTCGTAGTTATACCGATGCTCCCAGGCAGTCAACGCCTGAGTGGCTGATGCGAACTCATCAAATGTCGATCAACTCCCAAATTCCTCCTCGTCGATGCGATGACTGCGTTCGACCTTCCCATTCTGTTCAAGCCGACGTGGCTTGATGTACCGCAAGCGGTTCCCGGCTTCTTCTACGGCGAGAGCAAAGGTGAGCGGGGATTCGGTGCCATTGTCGACCTGGACTTTCCGAATGGGGAAGGGCAGCGTCTGTCGTCCCGTGGCCAAGAAGTCGAGACTGGTGCCGTGATATTTGCACGGGTAGAGCCGTAAGACGCGATAGCGCGTGCAATCATCGAGAACCGTGTACTGAAAACATTTCTGACTGGCGACTTTCACCTCCTTGACATCGACCTGCACACAGTCACCCGGGTGTTCTTTACTGAAGAGGATGGGGTGACGTGAACGCCGTGGCTCAGTCCGTCGGTCTGGGGGATAGCCGAGGTCTCGGCACATTCGGTGGATGGTCGCGGTGGCCACTCGAATGTGATGCACCCGATCCAGCCAAATCCGCGTCCGCATCGTCCCAAACTGGAGATCGCGACGGCCCTGCTCAATTAGGCACACTGTCTC
>JAOUMR010000141.1 GCA_029881435.1 Nitrospira sp. | reverse complement strand
GTTTGAGTGAAGGTCTCGGAGAGGATTACAAAACCGCTGCTCTGCCGATTGAGCTACGCCAGCCCGTTGGTGACAGGATGTCCCCACATCGTGTCGCACAGTATCAATAGGCTCAAGAGCCTGTCAAGAAAACTCCCCCGTATCAGGTCGTTGCCCAATAGTTGATATGACTTGCTTTGCCTTCCACAGATTATTATTCTAAGCCCGCTGACAATTTCGTATTCCAAATGGATCGAGATGGATTACGTATGAGCCAAGTTCATGTGCTGGTTGTTGATGACGATCCCGCTTTGCGCGAGATTCTGCAAGAAGCGCTCATGCGGGAAAGCTACAACGTGTCTACTGCGGAGGACGGTACACAGGCCGTTCAGGCGGTGAAAGAGAGCGTGGTTCACATTGTCATCACGGATTACCAATTGCCCGATATTGATGGACTTGAGGTCATCGACCGCCTTTCCAAGCTAGACGCGAAGATCATTCCCATCGTGATGACCGGATTCGGCACCATTGAAACGGCCGTCCGTGCGATGAAGTCCGGGGCGTTTGATTTTATTACCAAACCGTTTGATCTCGAAACTGTCGCGGTGGTTGTTCGGAAGGCCGCGGAATTTCATCGGCTGCGGCAGGAAAACCATCTCCTGCGACGGGCGGTGCGGGATCAGTATCGATTGGAACAATTGGTGGGTGTCAGTGAACCCATGCAGCAGGTGCTGGAGTTTGTTCAAAAGGTGGCCGATAGCGACAGCACGGTGATGATACAAGGCGAAAGTGGTACGGGCAAAGAGTTGGTGGCCCGAATGCTTCACTTCAACAGTCTGAGAAGAGATCGGCCATTGGTCCCCGTGAACTGCGGTGCGATCCCTGAAAACCTGCTTGAATCGGAACTCTTTGGGCACGAGAAGGGTGCCTTCACCGGTGCAACGCATGCGCGCATGGGCCGTTTTGAACTAGCCCATGGAGGCACGATTTTTCTGGATGAAATCGGCGAACTGAGCCTCCCATTACAGGTGAAGCTTCTTCGAGTGCTGCAAGAGCGGGAATTCGAGCGAGTGGGTGGGAACCGGACCATTCACGTCGACGTGCGCATCATTGCTGCCACAAATCAAGATCTGGAAACAATGGTTGAAGAGAAGCGATTTCGGCAGGATCTGTTCTATCGGCTCAATGTGATCCCCATTGTCATTCCACCACTCCGAGAACGCCGTACTGATATTCCGCTCCTGATTGACCACTTCCTCACTCGGTTTAATCAGAGTAAGCACACTCAGGTCATCGGCCTTGATGACGAGGCACTTCGCCTGCTGACCGAATATGATTGGCCGGGGAATATTCGGGAATTGGAAAATATGATGGAGCGGCTGGCTGTCCTCAAGAAGCAAGGCATTCTATCTCCCGAAGATCTTCCTCAGAAGATCAGTCGGAGATCGATCATCCCCGAGCTGAAGGAACAGTTCATACGGCTGAGCGAGGATGGCATTCATCTCTCGAGAGAGGTTGAGCAGTACGAAAAACATCTCATCATGGAGGCGTTAAAGAAAGCCAACGGCGTCACCGCTCGAGCAGCCCAGTTACTCCACCTCAATCGAACGACATTGGTTGAAAAGCTGAAGCGCAAAGGTGTCGATCCGCGATCGCAGGTGGAAACCCTTCCATTATGGCCACGGACATCCAGTCAAAAGATTGACGACCTCACAACGTAGTCGATGCCAATCCTGACACGATTCTTCCGCGGGCACGATTCTTCCAGAAAAGTATCCTGATTTCCTTGAAGTTTTTAATAGATGTCTAGGGCATGAGCCTTGCTGGTGTCTTATCGCCGTGCATAAATTTACCTTGCGATATAGTCAGGTGGTGCTTTCGATGGCAGTCTGGACGGCGTTCCTTCCGTTGGCGATCGGTGAGTCGGCGCCACTACCTGAACGTAAGCCTACGATGCAAGATCCAGCATCGATTGAAAAGCTTGTCCAGCCCCTGCCCGATGATGGGCCAAGACCAGAAGGTCAATCCTCAGGGATTGATGCGCTGGCATGGCAGGAAGGCCAATCTGCCTACAAGAAAAACGCCTGGGTGGAGGCCCAACGATTCTTCGGGAAGATCGTGAACGATCATCCCGAAAGCGCGCTTCTCCCATCGGCCAAAGCGTTCTTGGTGGAGTTATCGCTTCGTGATGAGTCTTCCGACCGCAATCGATCCGAGGCCATTCAGGAATACAAGAAACTCCTGCGCGACCATCCTCAGTCCTCCAACGCGAGGAGAGCAGAGTGGCGGATTGCGGATTTGTACTTTGAACAAGGATGGTATCAAGAGGCACAGGCGTTTTACGAGCAAGCCATGGCGCATTCTCTCCATCTTCCGTTTGACGAGAATCGAGCCTTACTTGGGCTTGGACAGACGTTCATGGCCACGGGAAAATGGAGAGATGCCGAGCATGCATTTGCGAATGTGCGGAAGCAAAGTGAGAACGAGCAGTTGCTTCAGGTCGCTACGTTGGGACTGGCTCACACACTGTTCAGGCAGAAACGATTTGCAGATTCGCAACCCTTCTACAATCTGAGCTATCGGCGATGGCCGGAGCTCTTACGGGGGGATCCCATAGCACTTCAACGGTACGCGGTGACGGAGGTCCAGCTGCATCATGATGCCTCCGCGCGAGAACTGATGCTGCTCTTCTACAATTTGTATCCACGCCATGGATATGCGCCTAGGGCGCTACTCCATGTGGCCGAGAACTTGCGAAGTGGCGATCAGCGGCCTCGTGCCGAGTTCATATATGCGCTTATTCTATCGCTGTACCCACAAAGCGAGCTGGACTCCACGGTTAAATTACGACTCGCCACGCTACTCACTGAGAGTCACGTATCAGCCGAAGGGAAGATCCTGAGCCCAACGGTTGGGGCCATGATCCACAACGTGCCGGTTCCGATACAGACTGATGTCTCGTATCGAACGCTGATGGAGGAAATCGCGATCCGAGAAGGTGATAATCCCACAGGAAGCGAGGCGCTGTTTTACCTGGCGCAAGAGTACGAAAGGGCACGCGATCTTCATCGCGCCCTCCGCACGTACAAGGAGGTCACCTTTCGTGTCGGGAAGGGAGGGGAATCCTGGGCCACGAAGGCTTCGGAGCGTCTATCGGCGATCTTGATACCCTGGATTGAGGCCGCGATCGCGTCGCATGATGATTGGACGATCGTGAGTTTGTTTCATCGACATGGAACGATGGCTGAGCAGCGGTATGCGCGTTCCCCGATGCTCTTGGAGATCGCTGAATCCCATCGACGTCTGGGGTTCACTGCCGAATCGGTACGACTGCTTCAGCAGGTGATCAAAGTCCCAAAAGACTCAGCGCTGATTGAGCCAGCCTTAGTCGGCCTTGGGAAAAACTACTTGGATCAGCGGGACGCAGAGGCTGCCAGGAAAGTACTTGAGCGATACCGGTTCCAGTTTCCCATCGGAACATACGAAGGAGAAGTCCTGCAACTTCTGATCAGTGCCATGCGGCAACAGCGGGACCTACAAGGCCTTCTCCATCTCTGCCGAACATGGCTCTTGCGCCATCCGGTTCATCCTGAGCGCCCTGTCATGTATCTACAGCTGGCCAAGACTTTGGAAGAACTGGAAAAACTCGATGAGTCCGCGCTTGCATTCGAAGAAGCGTTCAAATCCGGCGCGACACAGTCCACCGGGACGCTGCTGTCCTACGCGGACATCTTGTCTCGGCTGAATCGACATGAGCGGGCGATCGCCGCCTATCAATCGGTCTTAGACAAGAAACCGAATACTCAGCAGGCCGAATGGGCGCGTCTGCAAACGGCCAAGCATTGGACGGCGTTGAAACAATATGATCGCGCCACGGTCGCACTAGCAGAACTCGACGTCGCCGCCGACCAGATGGTCAATCGCATCGCCGCATCTCTCAAGAACAGTCTGCAAACAGCCCGGCAATCTCGTCAGATGGAGGGGCTATGATGACTGCGACGACAGGGCAACCAGAGGAACGAGATCTGCTCCAGGCAGCGTTCAAGAGTTTTGATGAGGCCGCTCAGACACTACAACAGTCCTATACTGCATTGACGGCACGTGTGGAACAGATGGATGGCGAGCTGGCGCACAGCAATGAAGCGCTTCGCCGACAGCTTTGCGAGAATGAGGCGATGCGAATGCATCTCAATGGCATTCTTGAATCATTATCCACGGGAGTATTGGTGGTGGACGAGCGCGAGGTGATTACCCGTAGCAATCTGGCCGCCGAGGCGATGTTCGGTGCCACTGGGGCGGAACTGCGCGACCGCGTAGCGTCAGAGGTCCTCACCGGTCTCGGTGTGAGTGTGTGTGATCAACCACAACGTCTCGGGCAGACCGTGGTCTCAATCAGTCAGGTGCCGCTACGCAAAGATTCAAGCGGCGGTTCGAGTCACCTGATTCTGATTCAAGATGTCACTCGTAGTTATCAGCTCGAAGAGCAATTGCAGCGCAAGGATCGACTTGCCGCAATGGGAGAGCTCATCGGTCGGATCGCTCACGAAGTCAGAAATCCATTGGGTAGCGTCGAGCTGTTCGCCTCCATGCTTCAGCGAGATCTTGCCAATGATTCGCCTGCCAAGCGTTATGCTGAGCAGATTTCACAGGCCGTCCAATCGATGGATCGATTACTCGCTAATCTCCTGCTGTACACGAGACCGGTGCGTATGGCTCGTGGATGGCACTGCGCTGAGTCGTTGATCCACGATTCTATGAAGTTGGCGGCTCATGCGATCACCAAAGTGCCGATAGAGATTCGCGTGGACATCGATCCAGACATTCCTTCGCTCTGGTGTCACGATGGGCAATTGAAGCAAGTCATCTTGAACCTTGTTGTCAATGCCGTTCAGGCCATGCCCAACGGAGGTCTTTTAACGATCAGCCTCCAAGAGGAACTGCCGCAGACGCTTGGAATACCATCCGTTCGACTGACTGTACGAGATTCCGGTATGGGCATTGACCCGGATCATCGTTCACGCGTGTTTGACCCCTTCTTTACCACGAAGGATGAGGGAACAGGCCTCGGTCTCGCAATCGTGTATTCCATCGTCGATGCGCACCAAGGACGGATCGATGTTCACAGCACGATCGGGCAGGGCACAACGTTCGCAATTCTCCTACCGCATCCGTCGATGGTGTCAGCCTCAGGCGAAATTCAGATTGCGACAGAGAAAGAGCGCGCACCAGAAGCAGGCGAGCATAGCACCTGTGAGTTGGCATAAGCAGAGGAGTGGCTGCATGAATGAACGTGAGAAGAACGGCCCTCTGGTAGACCAGCGCGACGAAAGCGATCGCATCCTGATCGTCGACGACGACCCATCGATGCGAACCGCGCTGATGGAGACGGTCAAGAGACTCGGGTATGCGGTCGAAGGAGCGGTCGACGGGAGTGATGCCATGGAGCGTCTTGTCCGGTTTCGTCCATGGCTGGTGCTGACCGACCTCAGGATGCCGCGACTGAGTGGTCTTGACTTGATTAAGGAGATCAGGTCGCGCGCGCCGCAGGTCACGATTGTGCTCATGACGGCCTATGGGACGATCGAAACAGCCGTGGAGGCCATGAAGCTCGGCGCGAGCGAGTACCTGCTCAAACCATTTTCAATGGACGTCTTGGAACGCATGATTGTGAGTCTCAAGGCGGGACGAGAAGATGGTCTCCCTGCCGGTCCACCTGTTCAATCGACAGAAAGCCGCGCCATTCTGACCCAAGACCCAGGAATGGTCAGACTCTTAAGTACGATCGAGGGAGTGGCCGCAAGCCAGGCCACGGTGTTGATTCATGGGGAAAGCGGCACAGGTAAAGAACTTCTGGCTCGGTTCATCCATGCCAGAAGCCCGCGAGCCCATCGGCCGTTTATCGCTGTCAATTGTGCAGCACTGCCGGATGGCCTGCTGGAGAGTGAACTGTTCGGGCACGAACGAGGAGCATTCACCGGTGCCTTGATCAAAAAAATCGGCAAGTTCGAAATGGCCCACACGGGCACACTGCTTCTCGATGAAATCAGTGAGATGAATCTGCCGCTTCAAGCGAAGCTGCTGCGTGTGCTCCAAGAGCGCGAGGTGGATCGGATTGGAGGGCGTGATCCAGTTCCAGTCAATATTCGCGTGATCGCCACGACAAATAGGGCGCTGTATCGTGAGGTAGAGGCTGGCCGCTTTCGGGAAGATCTCTATTATCGTCTCAATGTGTTTCCCATTACCGTTCCACCGCTTCGTGAGCGTGCGATCGATATTCCCCTGCTTGCCCGGAATTTTTCGACTCAATCGGCACTCAGGAACGGGCTCACGCCGCCGACTCTGTCAGATGACGCTCTGGCACATCTGCAACGGTTGGCGTGGAAGGGAAACGTACGCGAATTAGAGAATGTGATGGAACGAGCGGTTCTGTTGGCGGGAGATGGAGCAATTCTTCCAGAACATTGTCCAGCCGACACGTGTGGCGACACGGTGGGACAGCCAGTCCGCCCTCAACACCCGGCCAACGGTTCACTGTGGGAGATGGAACGGGAGCTGATTTTTAAGACACTCGCTCGTGTGAAAGACAATCGCACGCACGCGGCGAAGGAACTAGGGATCAGTATTCGTACGTTGCGAAACAAGTTGAGGGAATATCGTGAGTGCGAGAGGCCATTGTCTATTCCGATGTCATGAGTGAGGCAAGAATTGCCGATCGGCAAGTTTGTACCAGATAGTTTATCAGATCAATGGGATAGTCAATGGAGGCTGGAGCATGACCTAAGGCCGGTATCGGAAGCTGATCTTGGCCTGAGTTGAGCTGTTGAGTCAGGCATTAGGGTTGCACAGATTTACAGATGGCCCGTCGTTGTGCGGGAGAAGGGACGCTGGGTATGACGATCTTTGACCGAACCATAGGGCTGTTGCAGCGGACGCTTGATCTCCGCAGTGCGCGACAACGGGTCATTGCTTCGAACTTAGCCAATGAAGAAACTCCAGGCTATCGTGCCTCAGAATTAACATTCATGGACCAAATGCAGTCTGCACAGAAAGGACGTCTGCCGATTGTGTTAGCGGCGACTCAATCTCGGCATTTCGGGGTGCGTGGGCCTCAGGGGATTCAAGCCGTGACGGGGAAACTCAGCGAAGTGCCGGCCGGCGACCTGCCGCTCGACGCCAACTCCGTGAATCTTGAACTGGAGATGGCCAAGCTCTCGGAAAACGCCATGCAGTACAACGCTGCCGCGACGATACTTGCCGCGAAATTCAGAACGTTACTGAGCGCCATACGAGATGCACGATAACGAAGAATTGTTCCAGGGGTGATCCCTTGTAGTTGGTTGCTGATGATTCAGTATGCCTAGGAGGTGCTGTATGGAGATGTCCGACAGTCTTGCAGTATCGGTGTCCGGTTTGGATGCTCAACGGCGACGACTCAATG
>JAOUMR010000140.1 GCA_029881435.1 Nitrospira sp. | reverse complement strand
CCTTGGCAAAAGGGCTCGCCAAGATAGGCGAGGTGTGGGTGGTTGCTCCGGATCGTGAGCGCACTGCAGTCGCACATGCTGTGACCTTACACAAACCGCTAAGAGTGAACCAGATTGGGACTCGATCCTTTTCGGTCAACGGGACTCCGGTGGACTGCGTGAATCTGGCGTTGTTAAAAATAATGACCAAACCCCCTCAGCTCGTGGTCTCCGGTATCAATAAGGGAGTCAACCTTGGTGATGACGTGATGTATTCGGGCACCGTCTCAGGAGCGATGGAGGGGGCAATCCTCGGCGTGCCCTCGGTCGCGATCTCCCAAGAAGGGCAGGACTCATTCCGCTTTGCTGTGGGTGTTGTCTATGCAGCACGAATTGCACGGCTCGTGCTTGCCAAAGGTCTTCCGGAAGAGACTCTTCTGAATGTAAACATCCCGGATCGTCCACGATCGGGAATCAAAGGTGTACGAGTCACCTGCCTGAGTCGAAGACGATTCCATAATCCCATTATCGAAAAGGTCGATCCGCACGGGCGGAAATATTACTGGATCGCCGGCAAGCGGGTTTCCTGGAGTCGTAATAAGGATGCCGATCACGAGGCCATCGAAGAGGGGTACGTCTCCCTTACGCCGATCCATTTGGATAGCACGCATTATGGCGTCCTTGATCAGTTCCGGTCGTGGGAACCGATGATTAAACACGGCCTGAGGAAATCTTCCGCATGGCGGTCGGCTCTCGGGTCCATGGAGGAGCCGGGTACGTGATTGGCGAACTCATCGAAACTGTCATCAGTCAACTGAGCCAATTCGTCATCGCCTGCATCTCTAGGTTCGGCTATGCCGGCATTGTGTTCACGATGGCTGTCGAGAGCGCCTGTATCCCATTACCAAGCGAAATCATCATGCCGTTTTCAGGCTATCTTGTGATGACCGGCGAATTCACCATGCTGGGAGTCACGCTGGCTGGAGCGATCGGCAATGTGCTTGGTTCGATCGTGGCCTACTATGCAGGCGTATGGGGGGGGAGGCCATTTGCTGAACGGTATGGTCCATATTTTCTCGTCTCCCATCATGATCTCGATGTCGCTGATCGATGGTTCGCAAAATACGGCGAAGCCGCCGTCTTCTTTGGCCGCATGCTGCCGGTCGTGCGCACGTTCATTTCGCTTCCAGCCGGCATCGCAAAGATGAACTTCCCTCGCTTCGCGATGTTTACCTTTGTCGGGGCCCTGCCCTGGTGCTATCTCCTGGCCTACATCGGTCTTCGGATGGGCGAGCAATGGGAACATCTTCGGGATTACTTCCATCAATTTGACATCGCCATCGGACTAGTTCTGGCTGTAGCCATTGGGTACTTCCTCTGGTCTCACTGGCCAAAGCGACGAACAAGCTCAGGGGCGTAAATCTCATGCTCAAGCTGTTCAATACTTTGACCGGGCGGCAAGACGTATTCGAGCCGATTGAACCGAGGAAAGTCCGCATGTACGTCTGCGGTGTAACGGTCTACGACTATTGTCACATTGGTCATGCTCGTAGCGCACTCGTATTCGATGTGCTACGGCGGTACTTGGAATACAGTCGCTATGCGGTCACATTTGTGAAGAACTTCACGGATGTGGATGACAAGATCATTAAGCGGGCACATGAACAAGGTGTTTCTTGTGATGCCGTGACGGCCAAGTACATTCAGGCCTACCATGAAGATATGAACAGACTGGGAATCAGGGGCGCAACGGAGGAGCCGAAGGCCACGGAGCATATCGCCGACATCATTCGGCTCACGGAACAATTGGTCAAAAAGGGGTTGGCATACGCGGTGGATGGGGACGTGTATTTTGAGGTTTCGAAATACTCGGAATACGGAAGGCTGTCAAAACGACGACTCGAGGATTTGCAAGCCGGGGCGCGTGTGGACGTTGATGAACGAAAGCGGTACCCCATGGACTTTGCACTCTGGAAAAGCAGCAAGCCTGGCGAACCGGCATGGAAAAGCCCCTGGGGACCAGGGCGGCCAGGCTGGCATATTGAATGTTCCGCCATGTCGATCCGACATCTCGGTGAAACGTTTGACATCCACGGTGGCGGGATGGATCTGATCTTCCCTCACCATGAGAACGAAATCGCACAGTCGTGCGGTGCATCGGGAAAAGAATTTGCTCGGTACTGGGTACACAATGGATTTGTCCAGATCAACAAAGAAAAGATGTCCAAGTCGCTGGGAAACTTTTTCACGATTCGCGAGATCTTTGAGAAGTCAGACTGGTCTGAAGAGGTTACTGGTGAGATCCTACGGTACTTTCTTCTCTCAACCCATTATCACGGGCCACTCGATTTCTCGGACCAAGCACTGAAGGAGGCGAAGAGCGCTCTCAATGGCTTCTATGACCTCTTTGGACGGTTAGCTGAGTCTGGTGGAAATGCAAAAGCGGACCGAGAGCTAGACCACGCGGTCGGTCGTTGTCAGGCAGCGTTCACAGCTGCGATGGACGATGACTTGAATACACCTCTGGCAATTGCTTCCCTCCAAGGCTTGCGGAGTGACGTCAACAAACTATTGGGAGCCGGGCTTTCTTCCGAAGGGAGACAAACCGCGCGTCAGGCGTTTCGTTCCCTAGGTCTGGTATTTGGATTATTTCAATTGGATCGGTGGGATTTCAACGTTCGCATTGAGATCCCACCTGCTTCCGTTGTGGTTACATCATTCGCCCCGACAGTCACAGTAGGGCCCGCAGTGACAGACGTACAGATCGAAGCCAAACTGGCGGAACGCATCGAAGCCAAGAAACGAAAAGACTTTGCGCGAGCCGACACAATCAGATCAGAGCTCGCTTCACTGGGTATCACGGTCGAGGACAAGCCCGATGGCACAAGCCGCTGGAAGCGCTGATGAACCAGAAATGCTCTACGGCCTCCATGCCGTACGTGAAGCGCTGAAAGCTGGTAGTCGGCCAATCCAACGCCTGTTGGTCGCCCGCACCGACAAGCAGTTCACTGATCTGGCGCGATTGGCTCGATCCCGTCACATTCCGGTTCACGTTCAACCCCTGTCCTCCTTCGACCGTCTCGTGCCAAACGGAAAACATCAAGGCATCATCGCATTTGCGGCGGCAAAGGCGTATCAGACGGAAGAATCCATTTTGGCACGCGCAGCTGAACGGCAGGAATCACCGATTGTGGTGATCCTGGACGGTGTAGAGGACCCTCACAACCTCGGGGCCGTTATTCGAACGGCGGAGGGAGCCGGTGCTCACGGCATCTTTATCCCTGAGAGAAGGGCTGCCGGACTCACGTCAGTGGTGGCAAAAGCATCGGCTGGAGCAATCGATCACATCCCGGTCGCACGTGTGACGAATACCAGTAGATTGATTGACTCATTGAAAGCGGCCGGGGTCTGGGTTTACGGCGTCACACCTGCAGCGGAGAAGAAATTTACCGAGGTCGACCTACGAGGGCCGGTTGGGCTCGTCCTGGGGGGAGAAGGAAGGGGCATCCGAGCAGGCGTCATTCAGCATTGTGACGAATGTATACATATTCCCATGAAGGGACGGATCCAATCGTTGAATGTCTCCGCTGCTGCGGCGATTGTCCTATTCGAGGCTGTTCGTCAACGGGATCAGCGGAATTAAAACTCATGACTCACCGGATTTTCAGCGCACCACCTTGGATCGCCGTCTTCAGTAATTGAGCCGTATTCGAGACGCGCATTTTCTTCATCATATTGGCTCGATGGGCCTCAACGGTCTTGACGCTGATCTTTAGCCGATTGCCGATTTCTTTGTTCTTAAACCCCGCCCAGATCAATTCCAAAATTTCCTGTTCTCGCGAGGTGAGCGACTCCGGCCGTCTTGTGCGCGGCGGAGGCTCAAGGTTCATAAGAGATTTCCGCAAGCGTGCTTTTGTACGTACTGTAGCCATGATGACACGTTCTCCTTTGATTGGAATCGGTTTCAGGTATACTCGATGTAACACGTAGATTACATTACCACGATATTATGGAACGATTGGCGAAGAATGTACATTCGGGTACTTTGGCCCTAGTAGGGTTCCTGGGTAAGGAAAGAACTCTGAGCAATTATGCATGAGAGCCAAACACTATTCTCGGCGTATCTCATTGTCGGCCTCTTTGGCGCGCTCGTTGGTAGCTTTCTGAACGTGTGTATCTATCGGTTGCCACGGCACGAATCGATCGCATGGCCGGGATCCCATTGCCCAAGCTGTTCGCAGGCAATTGCCTGGTATGATAACGTTCCGATTGTCAGCTACTTGCTGTTGGCGGGACGTTGTCGGCATTGTGCGATCCGCATCCCTTACCAGTATCCATTGGTGGAGGCTCTGAATGCCCTAGGCTATGTCTGGATCGCATGGTTTTTCGGGATGACCTGGTCTGCAGCAACCTACGGGATACTCTATTCGGCTCTCTTAGTGGTAGCTGGAACCGATCTTTCTCATAAGATTATTCCCAATGCCATTACCTTCCCAGGCATCATCCTCGGACTCCTCAGTGCCGCGACGATCCTCCCGCTCGGATTTTTCAATGGGTTGCTGGGTATGTTGGTCGGCGGAGGTATCCTATGGCTGCTGGCCTGGGCGAGTCCGTATCTTTTCGGAAAAGAGGGCATGGGTGGAGGAGATATCAAACTTCTCGCGATGATTGGGGCCTTTCTCGGTTGGAAGCCGGCCCTCATGACCATCATGGTGGGTTCCTTCCTTGGATCACTCATCGGCGTTGGCCTCATCGCAGCCAAAGTGATTCGTCGGGAAGACTACATTCCATTTGGCCCGTTTCTCGTCTGTGGCGCCCTGGTGTCACTGTTCTTTGGACAGTCTCTACTTGATTGGTATCAAGGCCTATTGGCTGGATAATGGCTCCTATGGCCGATTCACAGCAATGCCAGTGTATCTCTTTCGTTAAAAACTGTATCTAATCGGGCACGACACGTCTCCCTCATAATCTCCTCCCTCACACAGCAACTCCACGTGCTCTCATAGTGCAAGACCCTGCATAAATCTCCAGTACATCAATGCCTTACGTGATGTCAAGGCAATTGAAAGCCGCCGAGCCATGAACAGTGAATGGTCCATCGAAGAACGGCACGAGTTTTGAGATAGGGCTACGGCAAGGAAAAATGGGCGGTACCAGAGAGGAATGTATGAAGCAGGACGGAAAGACATTGGCGGAACTCATGGTGGTGGCGGGAATCCTGGCTATGGTCTCCCTGATGGGGATTCCCAACTTCCTCGGACTCCACTCCACGTCACAGCTCCGGAGCGTCACAGAAGAAATTGCTTCTGACCTCCGCCTAGCGAGACAGCTCGCGTTAACCAACCGTGATCGAGTTCGGATTGTCATCGACACAGAACAGCAGGAGTTGATCACACAACTCGTCAGTGGCAATACCACCCACCATGTCTATCGCTACGGAGGCAAGGGCCTCATCATTGAAGAACCAAGTGCAGGGTGGGACATCCAGTTTCAGCCAAGCGGTCGCTCCGCCACTCCAACAACGATCCAGATCCACAACAGGGAGGGCCAGACCAAAACACTCACGGTGAGTATGACAGGTCGGGTATCCATCTTATGAACACGTATCGTAAAAGCGATGGTTTTAGCCTGATCGAGGTCATGGTGGCCATGATGATTTCAGGAATTGCGTTGATGGGGACACTGGGTGCAGTGGAAATCACATCCAGATACGCGCAGCAGGGCGGCCTGAGTAACAAAGCGATGGAACAGGCCCAAGCCAGACTCGAAGTGAAACGTTCCATTCGGTGGCAATCTCTTCTTGAAGATGACCTTGATCATGACGGTACTCCCGACAGTTTTATGGTCGATGACGGTCAAGGTGCCGACATCACAGCGGGAGACGGCATCTATACGGCCATGTGCGAACGCGATGGAATAACGGTTGTCTGGACCATTGAGGGTGAGCCTCAGAGGCCACTCCACACCACCGGGCTCGTGACGATCCGAGCCGTTGCATCATATTCAAACCGGAAAGGCGAACGGTGAGAGGTCCAGGTTGCCACGATACGAGCGAATCCGAGCTACGTGGGGCAACGATGAACGACGGGCAGTCAACTCCTTTTGCCTTATGCCATCAACCATGGGTCAGGATCCTGGCCGAGTCCGATGGTGTCTGTCTGAGCGAATTGATGATCAGTTTAGCGATCGGTGCTGCTGTGCTGGCGACTACGTTGAGCACGTTAAATATCGTTCAGACCCATGCAGGGAAACAGTACCGCCTGCTGAATCATCAGCAAGATCTTCGGTTGGGGCTGGAAGTCTTTGAGCAAGAGGTTCGACTTGCGACGGCTGACACCATCGTCACAGCAGCACCCAACGAGTTTCAGTTTCATGCCAATCTCAGTGACCATCGCACCGTAACGACGGCTAGTCTTCTTCCTGGTCAATCGGTCCTGCCGGTACAGGATGGGCGTGGATGGGGTGAAGGAAAAATAGTCAGTGTATGTGACCGACACGCCTGCAAATCTCATCGGCTCGCTCACTCGGGACAACGATATCAGCTAACTCTGGCGGAACCGGTTGGGATGTCGTTCCCGGAAGGGGCGTCTGTGCATGTGAATAATCGAGTGAAATATTATGTGAAGGGCAATGAAGATGGCACCTCGAATCTCATGCGCATGGTCGATGGCGGAGCCAGTGTTCTGATCGGTGGGCTTAGCGATCCCCGCTTTTCCTACTGGAACGACAGGGGACAGGGAACCAGCCACCCCGCATACGTGAAACGTATTGTTTTAGAGATCCATTCCAGTCAACCCCTGCATCGAATGGTGCGGGAAGTGAGCATTCGATCGTAGGAGGATACACATCATGTCCTGTAGACACATCAACGGTGACCAGCGAGGGATTGCACTTCTGGGAGCCATGGTGATCGTCCTGGTTCTCTCGGTACTTGCGGCGACCCTCTTGAACCTCAGTGGGCAAGAAGCCCTCAGTGCAAGCGCCGCAGGCCACATGGCGGTAGCTCAACAACTTGCTGACGCATCTGTGGAACTTGTAGCGGGCTGGTTTCATGACCCACAGCCCACCAGTGCGGTACCGGCAATCGTGTCACTTCGTGCCAAGAGGAATCATGATGCGGACGGTGCATCGTCATTTTTCGATGCCACCGGTCGCTCCCAATTTGTAGGGTCGCCCGACCAGCCTGATTTTCGCCTACAGGCAGAAGACGATTCGGACAATCGACTCCTCAATGACCCAGAAAACGGGCTGTTTCGTGCCATGGGACAACTCGGACTGGTGGAGGAGCTAAAAGTGTATGCTCCTACGGATCCCGGCCTCCTTTGTACCATTGATACCACCATCACAACCAAGACCGACCCTTCTCTTCGGCAATCAGTCCGAATGCAGTTGGGGGCCCCTGGATCTACCTTCACTGAAAGCCGCGGTCCAGGTCGGTCAGCACTTGGGTTTGTTCCTTCCTGGCGGTGAATCGCCGGTCACCATGCATTGGGGTGACTTAAAAGTGGGTGGAAACCTCGTAC
>JAOUMR010000042.1 GCA_029881435.1 Nitrospira sp. | reverse complement strand
CCGGCGAGCGCCGTCAACTCCTCGACTGTCGCGTGTCTTCTCCGCAGGCATAATGGGCACTTCCTCCTCCGCCCGCTACTCTAATTGAAGAGAGGCAACGTGTCCCACTCATATTGGCACAGAGGGGGTACGGTTTCCGAAATAGTTTGATGAGACAACGATGTGGCGAAAGTTGGTTCCTATGTTCACAGTCAGTGCTTCAAGTGGTTTGAGCGTGTAGCGTGTTTCGAAGTCATAGGTACTATTGGATGATTCCTGATCTGCCCGTCCAAACCGGTCGGTCTGGGCAAGAAGCGGAGCGAGCGGGGGAAATATGACGGGTGTTGTCTGGGTAAAGCGCCCGTTCCACCATCCACGCACTAGCAATCCGTTCTGTTCATAACTGAGCAGTACATGTGCTTGAGATGAATGAGGTTCAGAGGTATTGGTCTCATTCAGGGGCCCATTGTAGGGGTTCGATCTTGCGACGCCTGCCTCAGCCCGTATCCTTCCATTGTTCGAAAGACGATACTCCGCCAGGCCACCTGTCCGTTGACTATTGAGAGCAGTCGCACCCCTGTCAGACCAGCGCTGAGCCTGCTCGTGTCCGCCTGACAGACGGTAGCCCCAGTTGCCTATGGTTCCAGCGTGGACGGCGGTGGTAAGCAAAGTACCGACTTCGCCGCCTGCCACTTGCAGCGTGGTCCCTTTCATTTCTTCCGGAGGTTTGGTGATGATATTCACCACTCCGTCGAAGGCATTGAGGCCGTACACGGCAGATGCTGGCCCTTTGAGGACTTCGATCCGTTTAACCTCAACCATGGTGATCGGCAACAGTTTCCATTGGACGGTTCCTGATTGATCGATATAGATAGAACGCCCGTCGATCATGACCAGGAGCTTATTGGCTCTCAGCTGATTGTTTCCACGCACGCTGACATTAAAATCCGCAGCAGTTGTCTGCATGACTTCCATGCCCGGTACGCGCCGCAGCAGGGTGGGAATGTCGAGTGCCCCAGAGTTCCGAATATCTTCGTCGGTAATCACGTAGACATCGGATGGAGCTTGAGAAATCGGCTGTTCGTACCGGCTCGCGATACTGACGGACTCTTCCTTCAAGTAGAGCGCTTCTTCGTGAATCTTCTGCTCTGTTGAGGAGGATGTCCGGGGGACGTGGAGTGAAGGTTCGGCCCATCCGCTGAGCGGGTCACTTAACGAAGAGGCTGCAAAGACAACGCCGATACCCCACCTCATTGATATGCAGAACGACTTCCTCGAGATATGTGGGGTGGTCTGTATGCCCATACGTGGTCGAAATCTATCCAAGAAATTGGCAGCCGGGAGAGATCAAACCTAGCGAATGTACGTCAAGCCGAATAGGGCAGCAACACTTAGGAATAGATAGTGTGTCGATTCTTCAAGGTGAATCGAATCAGATACGGAATCGAATTGGATACATCTCCACGCGAATGGCTCGGTTGAACGCCAAAACTCCAGACTCAAGGTTGTCCGTAGAGACATTCCTCGCTCTGGGGTTAGCCTAGCGTGGTGGCGTTTTCCATACGGTCAGCTCTGTTTTGGGAATGGAACTCGCAGTGGCCCACAGTCTTGGCCATTGAGCGAGGCGCGGTCGCCGAAGAGAGGGGAGTGCATGGAGCCGTCACGTGAAATTCGACGACGAGCGCGGGTGTTGCTCGTCAGTGATTCGATTCTTCTTCTTTAGAGGCTGAAGGAGACGCTTTCACAGTATAGCGAGATTGTTGTAGTCGCCACCGCACACACGAAGATTGAGACCTTCGATTGCTTACGGACGTATCGACCGGATGTGGCGGTCTTGGATGTTCGCGTGGGAAGAGCAAGTGGAATTGAGATGTGCCGGACTATGCGCAAGTTCTACCAGAAAAGCGCCGTCATTTTCCTCACCGCAAACGACGACAAGCGCTTGCTCAGGTCCGCCATTCTTGCCGGAGCACAGGGCTACCTGCTGAAAATGGCATCGGGCGAAGCGGTGGCGAAAGCGATCGAGATTGTCGCGGCTGGGCAGGCCATCATGGACCCAGAATTGACACAGGAGATCTTCGAATGGATTCGAGATAAAACGCGGCCTGTGCAACGTGAGAGAGTGGACGATGGCTCAGAATTCGACAATCGGGTGCTTGCGCTCATTGCAGCCGGTAAGACCAACCAGGAGATCGCGCGCCGACTGAACGTCACACCCCGGGTGCTGTTGACCAGACTTCGGATCATTTACAAGCGGTTGAATATCTCAAGAAAAGCAGACGCAGCCAGTTACCTTGCACGACCGGAACAGGGAGCCTTTGGAATGCGACGGGTTTAGCAGAGATGGGCTCGCATTATCCCTGTTGAATCGAATTGGATCCAGAATCTATTCGGATACACTTCATAACTGAAGGACGATTTTGTTCACCTTCTCCTCTTGTCTGAGAGCTGAAACCGCCAAGCCCTGTAGAGAGCCAATACCGCGTCAAGACGGCGGGTTGTCCGTACTTACCGATCAATAAAGTACCGTCCTGGTTAGGACCTTTTAGGATGGCGCGTGGTTACAGGATTCAGGAATGAAATTTGTGTGGCCCCCCATGCCAATGTCGGTTTGGATGCTGGCTCACGATGGATGGTGAACAGTCATCCCTTGTCGAATCCTTCGGAGATCGAGTCCCATGAGCAGCGTATGCTAAGTGAGGAAAATGATTCATCTGCATGAGAGCTTCCTGTTCGTGAAGGACGCCAAGCCGCTCGTGATGACGCGTGTCTCCATGTCTATCACCGCGTATGCGCTGGTACAGGAGAACTGGGCGACGCAGTGGACATGAACCTGATTCACTGTGGAGTCAGTGTTACTAGAGTCTAGAGCCAGTGGTATTACTAGTTGATCGCCAGATCCTGGTGTGGTACGTAGTTGCCCGCCCAAACTACGGACGCACGAGAGATTTGGGATATGCCTTTGCAGGATCAGCCGCATCGCGCCCAGAGAAACGCAGATCACGGCATCGGGCACCTCGGAGAGCCTCCGGTTCGGTGAAGCCGCGACAAGCCCGTCGGAGGGTATCGTGCGAGGGGACTCGCGAGAGGCCGAGGCGTCGCGCGAGCCAGGGATTTCGACGGTCCTGCCTGACAAATTTAAGGTGCATCACCAAATTGGTTTATGACGGTACTACGGTACTAAGGTACAGCACGATTGAAAGTTCGATTTTTGGTTTCAGACATGCTTGTTCTGGGGGGCGCCACAGTCGTGGCCGCGGAACCGAAGGACCCTACAAATGCTCCCCAACCTTTTTCCCCTTTCCCAATCCATAGAGAGGATTTTGTTCCACACATCCGAGCAGATCGTTGGTTATAACCAGGGAGATGTATCATGGCGCAAGTGTTACCGGGCAATTCTGCGAAAGTCGTGCAAATCAGTAGTTGGAAAACGTACCTCGTCGGTATCTTGGTGCTTATGCTGTGCCTGTCCGGCAACGAATCGGCGCATGCCACGACGGGTGTCGGGCCGTATGAGGTTCCAAAGGTTAAAGATGCTGATAATGATCCCAGCAACGGCATCGAGACCTGGATTGTGGCTGAGGAGGCGACCGTCAATATCGGCAATGGGGTTTCCGCGAACAACGGAATGACGTTTAAGAGCTGTTCAGACGAGAAGCTTAAAGACTGCACAACGCCTGGAATACCCGGTCCGGAGTTTCGGCTCACGGTGGGAGACCGGATCATCGTCCATTTTGTGAATAACCTCAAGACGTCAGGTTTGGATCCAGAGGCGAATGTGTCAGGTATTCACTGGCATGGCATCGAGTTGAATAATGAAAGTGACGGCACGGAAGTGACACAGCACGCCGTGGCCCCAGGGGAAAGGTTCACCTACGATTTCACCGTAAGCCGGCCGGGGATCTTCTGGTACCATCCACATCATCACTCCTCGACCAACCAAGTGGCCAAAGGACTCTACGGGTCGATCATTATTGAAGATAAATTTGGGTATGAGGCAGCCCTTATCGCGCAGAATGTGATCCCTTCGGCAGCACAAACCAAGACGTTGGTGATCAGCGACATCACGGTATGCGGCGCTCCTGGGAGCAACCCGGCCACATTTCCTGGCGATCTTCCGCACGTCAGTGGTGTTCAAGCGTGGGAGATCAACTACCAAAATCATATTTTGACTCAGTCCCCGCGCCTCCTCTGCGAGGCGCATCCGATTGATGCAAATGGAGCGTACACACCGAATCCCTACCAAGCCGGAGACATTCCGAACATTCAGTCTGACGATTTGATTGGTCCGATGAGTGAAGGGTTTACGGTCCTGACCAACGGCGTCAATGTTGGAGGGCGGTCGGGATCTCCGAGTGAGCCAGGCGCGCTTGAAGGCACTGCCGAGACACTTGACGTCGAGGCAGGTCAGGGACTGCGATTGCAGATCGTGAATCCCTCACCAGTCCGCTACCTTCGCCTCCGGTTGACGACCAACAATGGGAAGCAAATCAGCCTGGTTCGAATCGGTGGAGAAGGGGGGCTGCTCAACCACGCGCATGTTGAGGGGGGCATGACCGGTCGTTATTTTGATACGAAATATGAGCAGGGCGAAATTCTGCTTCCGCCCGCAGGTCGTGCGGATGTGGTCGCGGCGATCCCGAGTGCCGCGACGGGTGTGCTCACCCTCTGGACGGAGGATTTTCAGCGAGTGGCAGCCACCTACTCCTGGACTCCGACGGTGCCGGTGATGCATTTGAAGGTTACTGGTAGTGGGACTTCGTACGGCATCGGGAACGATACGCCGCTGCTTGCGAGTTTGGGGTCGGAAGCGATGGTCAAGGCCCTCAATGGAGCAAACAATGACCTTGTCGTTCCTGTCGGCGAAGACGGCGTAAATGGGGCACCGGCGGGAACAACGAATAAGGACATTGAGCTGACGTTCTTCAACAACACCGGTGCGTTTCAACCGTCGGTTGACGGTATCCCGATGCCGCGTGACTTCAATGGTGATTTTAGCGGTAATCCGTTTTATCTGGAATCAGCCCGTCATGCCAAGCTCGACAATACGATGGATCTGAAGGTGACCAATATGACCGGGGCGAACCATCCGTTTCATTTGCACGGGTTTTCGGTGCAACCGATCGAGCTGACACCACGAGCAGGAACATACGGACCGTCATACACGTTTCCCCTGGAATTTCGGGACATCGTGGATGTGCCTGCGAATTACACCCTCACGTTTCGGGTCTCTTTGGACGATCGCCTGAAAAAGGATAATCAGACGGCCGGGGGAGGGGTGGGTCGGTGGTTGTTCCATTGTCACATCCTCCCTCATGCCACGTTCGGGATGATGTCGGAGCTTCACGTCCATCACTAGAATTGAACTAAACGCCAAGTGTCAACACCGATGAAACGCTTGAAACCGTAAAGGAAGGCTCTATGAAAACACGACATCTCTTAGTGGCGGTACTGAGTCTGTTGATGGGAGGGGAGACAGCTGACGTGGTCCAGGCCGCTCCTCATGCTCACGCTCCTTCTAAGACTCCGGTCGTCTCATTCGAGGCTGGAGATAGGCCCGGGAACTTCTTTACCTGTTCGAATACTGCCAACTCGACATCCCTCGGGTGTGTGCCTGGGGAGATTGGGGGGGCTCAGCAGAGATCCCTCGCCGTCATTGCTCCAGGAGAAACCGTGGGGTTTCCCACGTATAGTGGAGAAGCAAGCACGATTCATACGGCGCTGAGCTTGATTTTCCCCGAGGGAGCTAGCAACATGCCATTCAAGACAGCCATCGATGTTCGTGACCCGGCAAAGCGAGGGGTGGCTACAGTGACCCTGAACGAACCAGGTCTATACGTCTTCATCTGTGACATCCACGTCTACATGTTCGCGGGTGTCATTGTGGATGACCCCAAAACGAAAGTAAACGGGGGCTTAGGATTAGATCTCGGCAAAAATATTTCATTAGTGAACGGAATTACGGTGCCGACAGCCAGCGATTTGGCGCTCCGGCTCGTGCGCACCTTCTTCATTATCACTGACCCGGCAAATTGGAAGGATTACACCAAGTCTTCGTGGCAACCAGTATATCCGGCTGTTCCGGTGATTGCGTACGATGCGAGTGGGGCTAAGGTTGAGGTTCCGGATCTCAATGCATTGCTGACGGCCGATCCAGTCGATTTAACAACTGCATTGGAAAAGCCTGCAATACCAGGGGTGGGCGAAATCTGGGTCGACACCCAGTTTGAATTGACGGGGGGGAAGTCCAAGCCGGGGACGGCGACGGCCATCGAGGGAACAGGCTGGACGCTCACAAAGAAGATTGCACTCCCAGGGACCAATATGAACCATCCCCACAACATGTGGACAGATAGAGATCAGAAGGTGATCTATCAGACCCAATGGTTCGATGAGAGATTGACGGTGTTTGACAGAAAGACCGGGGCGTTCATGCATGACCTGAACGCGGGACCCGCCCCCTCACACGTGATGACGAGAGCCAATAACGACCTCGTGCACGTCGCACAGAATGGCGGCAATAACGTACGGGAGTTTAACGATTTGGCTGGCTCAGGCGGTGCGGGTCCGAACCAATTTCTTCGTGACATTCCGATGAGAGACGACCTGGTTGTTAAAGACGGCGACATTATTAACGCCACCCATCCTCATGGTCATTGGATGAGTTCGACCGGGGATAAAATGGTGACGCCCAACGAAAATGTCAATACATCGACAATATATAATTTCCCGGCCGGCGCAATCCAGGCCACAAATGATACGGGTGCTGTCCCAATCGCCACGGGAATGATGCCGGATTCGAGCAAGTATTACGTGGCCAATTTTCTTGATAGCACGATCACGGTCATTGATATGAATACGAATACGGTGATGAAAACTATCAAGTTGTTAAATGATACCCAAGATGGGGGGAGCAATAGCTATGATCCGATCACAGGGGCAATACAGAATTTTGTCGGTGGGCTTCCCATTCAGACGCCGGTGAGTCCGGACGGAACCAATATGGTCACGGCCAATACCTTGACCGCTACCATTACGATTGTTGATACCAAGAAAGACAAGGTTGTGGCAATGTTGCCCTGTGACCCAGGCTGCCATGGTGTGCAATACGGCGCCAAGAAGGACGGTGGCTACTACGCCTATGTCGCCAATAAGTTCAGCAACGTGATGCTCATCGTGGATCCTGATCCAGATGGAAACGGTGATCCGAGCGATGCCAAGCTAGTCGGGCGCGTGTTGCTAGCTGGAACGGGAACTGACGATACAGTGATCGGCAATCCAGGCATGGGCGGACAGGGCGTCCTGGCTGTTCCCAACGTCTACAACGGGTGGGTCCAGCAATGGGTCAAGAACTGCAAGAGCAAAGACTGCAATAGCTGGAAAGAGCAGCTGACTTCGAAGCAGAAAGATCCAGGTCCTGTGCAGTAGATAGTTGAGGGCGTCCCGCCTGGGTGCAACCCAGGCGGCGGTGCCTTCCTGCCTTCGCTTAGCCAAATCTTCCTGCACTCTCCATTCCCATCCTTCCGCGCTTCGTGTGCAGCATTTCCGAGTAAACCACTCATGCCTGGAGGGCGTACGCTTCAGAAAAAGCCGAGCTATAGTACTGTGACGACGTGTGCGTGGACTTGTATCGGTCGGTGAGCATGTAAAATAGTGTCAGGCATGACTATTGACTTGTTCGTCCGCACCCGTGACGCTGAGTGATTCGGGTACATCCCGGTTCTCATTGCGAGTGCGGTCGGCTCAAGCACTGCTCTGCATCAATCACCTATTAGGATTAAGGCCGTGAAGGGATCCATCAGTGGATCACCTGCGGCCCTTAGCCTGCGGGGTGCTTCAGAAAACCGCCAGGACCTGGTTGCGTTTGGAAGTTGTGCCAAGCTGTGGGCAAGATCGGGAAGGATCAAGCCGAAGATGACGCCCGCCGCGAAGGGGATCGACCTCCACACTGTCGAACGCTGGTTTTTTCAGAATCTCAATTACGAGCCTGAATAACCTCATCTGAGCACGGTTCCACGATATAGAGGGCTCGTCTACAGCACCCAGCGCGAAACATCACTTCCTGTCGTGTTGGAGTTATCCAGGAGAATTGTATTGTCGGTACGATGGCCTCACAAGGGGAGACGCTTTGTCTCGAGATGCTCGGCTGTGGCAGCTCTGAGGAGTTGGGTATCGGCCGAGATGACAACCGACGGTTCGTCCAGATGATCTTGCAGTTCAATTGCCGATGCCAGATGAATGGCGTCAAGGGTACGCAAGGGGTATCGTTCGAGAAGCGCCCTCGTGCGTCCAAGAATACGTTCGTCCAAGTTGACTCTGACGTAAGCGGGCCATTCCCGCACAAAACGGCGAACAACGTCATCGTACTGTGACTCTCTCAGCGCAGTTTCTCGGACGCGTCTGCGTAAGGCCGAAAAGGTCTCAGTATAGGCGATGGTGGCCGTGGCGTGAGGCGGAGCATTGGCTCGCAGAGCGATGGCTTCGCTGGTTCCGACTTCCTGGATGAATTGCTTCACGAGTGCGCTCGTGTCCCAGTAGAACATCGTTACCGTTCATCACGGTCATTGACGACCGCCAGGCTGATCGACGGACCTCGATAGGCAAGGGGTTTGAGTCGCTTACTTGGCGCGATTGTCGGTAGAACGATTTTGCCAAGCGCGGAGAGCTGAGCCAATCGGGCCTCGCGCGTCCCAGGCTTTCCAGCCTCGATTTGCTGAAGCAGCGCGATCGGACGCCCTCTGTCAGTCACGATAATTTCTTCACCCTTCTGTGTTCGACGAAGATAGTGCGTGAGGTGGTTTTTGAGTTCTTTGACGCCGATCCGGCTCATGGTGTACCTTGGTGGCTATTGTAGCTACCTTAATAAGGTAAAACAAGCACTTCCCTATTGGCAGTGTCGTCTCTTCAGAAATTAGTTCGTAGCGTCACGCTTCCGACGTACTGAGTAGTCCGGTACGTGTCGTTGACGGTGGGATCGGGATTGCCGGTCATGGTGCGGGTAGGAGGGGAAGCCATTAGATGACTGATTTCAGCAGATCGCCTTTTAATTCCACTATCGCGCCGCGTAGCGCATTCACGAGCTGCCGGTAGCGCTCCTCGGCCCAGACGTTGAAAGACTCGGCGTCTGGGAACACGAGGTCCCAGGCTTTGGCAGCGTCCAGCATCAAGAGTGTTTGTGGCTTATGACGTCCAGGGAACAAGACGACCAGGACGGCGGAGTTACCGGTGAGACTGATGTCGGTGAAGATGTGGACTGTAGAAGCCGAAGGAAGCATGACGTCTCTAGAGGCGGCCTCCACTATCGGTTGGTAAAGGCGATGCAACAACTGCGCGGTGACCTCGTGAGGGTTGGACGGGGTCAAGAGGCGTGGATTCGGCTTTTCCCCGAACAAGTTCTCAGTGAGGTAGGTGGCGGCTTCCCAAGTCGGCATGGCGCCGGAGGTGACCAGGGCTTCGCACAGATAGGCGATCCAGTTTCGAATTCGGGCACGTTTACGAACTGCAGTCAGCTTTTTCGGCATACTCAACTATCCCATTATCCATTCACTCGCCAGCGTCGATTGTTGGAACAGACAAGATGGTCTGGAAAGTTAGAAAAGTATAGGGGTGAACCCGCAATCGGTCAACGAATCGTCAAGAATCACGCGAGCGTGAGAGGTGTTGGATGCAGGGTCAAAGTTCGTCGATGGGATTCGGATTGATACGGTCTGCATATTGCTTGTGGATCCTCGCCAGTTCGTCACCCGAGGCGACGAAGACGTCCAATAACTCCGGATCGAAGTGTTCGCTTCGATGTTTGAGCATGAGTTCAATCGCGTGGCTAAGCTCAAAGGCCGGTTTGTAGACGCGCTGTGTTGTGAGCGCATCGAAGGCGTCGGCGATGGCTGCGATGCGGCCTTCAATGGGAATAATTTCACCCTTTAAGCCGCGTGGATATCCGGTACCATCGAAACGTTCATGATGGGTATAGGCGATCACCGCGGCAACCTTCAGTAGTTCGGCATCCGACCCGCTCAGAATCCGGTAGCCGATCTCTGCATGCTGTGCGATCACGCCGAATTCCTCCTGCGTGAACTTTCCGGGCTTCAATAACACATGATCCGGCGTGCCGATCTTGCCGATGTCATGCATCGGGCTGGCCGTCCGGATCAAGTCGCATCGATCGGGAGAGAGCCCAGCCTTGCGCGCGAGCAATTCACAATAATGACTCATGCGCTGGATATGCTTGGCAGTGGCATGGTCTCTGAATTCCGCGGCAATGGCGAGTCGCTGAATGGTCTCTTCCCGCGACAGGCGCAACTCTTTTTCGGTACGTTCCAGCCAGTCCAATGCCTGCTGGAGCGCAAGTGTTCTCGTGCGGACGATGTCCTCCAGGTTTTCGCGGTGGAGGCGATTTTCAATTTCGAGCCGGCGGCGGCGGAGCGCGTTCGCGACGTCGATCAGGACTTCGTTCGATTCGAACGGCTTGACGATGTACCCGAATGCACCGACCTCGAGCGCTGCATTGGCTAGAACTGAGCTGTCGAGCCCTGTGACCATGATCGCGGCCGTATGCTTATGCTCTGTAACAATGTGGCGCACAAGGTCCATGCCGGATTCTCCGGGCATGTTGACATCGCAGAGCATCAAGGCAAATGCTTGTTCTCCGAGCTTTTGTCGAGCCTCTCGTGCGTCTCCGGCACCTTCAACGTGATAGCCATGGGATTGGAGAAGATAGGCAAGGAGGCGTCGGATCGGCTCTTCGTCGTCAACGACCATGATATTGCGATTGTCGAGGAGCGCTTGATGGGTGGTCTGATCCAGAAGTGTTGCCATGAGTCGAATCGTGTGTGTCTGGTTGGGGTCGAGGATTGTTCCGTTTCTTCTTCTTCTTCTTTATCGGCTCATTGGCGTCAGACTTAAAGGAGGCGAGATGTCTTCATGGTTATGCAGTGTTTGTGCCACCAATTCTCACCTAGGTGGGCTACCTGTCCCGATCCTGGTCCTTCCTTTTGATCCAAGGGAGTAATGACTGAATCGTTGCATCTGGAAAGACTTTCTGCAGTTCTGCGTTATGTCCGAGTTTCGTTCCTTCACTATGCCAGGGGCCGCCGGCCCGTCAAGGAATTGTACAGATTTCGCCAAGTCCGACGGGCTGCTTTTGTACATCGCCTGGATGAACGAATCTCTCCAGCTCATTGTCCCATCAAAGGGCTATCGTTCTACGGTCAGTTTGCGCTTTCTCCAAGCCTTCACTATAATTCGCATCCTAATTCTTGACGAAGGGGCGAACGAATATGAGTGGAATCTCTGGGTTAGTGCGCTTCGATGGGCGCCGGAAAGATCAGATCCGTCCTGTGAAAGTGACACGGAATTTTACGAAGCATGCGGAGGGGGCAGTTCTCATCGAAATGGGAGATACGAAGGTCATTTGCACGGCATCGGTTGAGGAAAAAGTCCCTCCGTTTCTCAAGGGGAAAGGAACGGGATGGGTCACTGCGGAGTATGCGATGTTGCCGCGGGCGACCCACGAGAGAATCTCACGAGAGGCCGTCAAGGGCAAGCAAGGGGGCAGAACGCTGGAAATTCAGCGCCTGGTGGGACGGGCCCTGCGCTCTGTTACGGATTTAGCGAAACTTGGAGAACGGTCCATTTGGGTCGACTGCGATGTGATTCAGGCGGATGGTGGGACGAGAACGGCATCCATTACAGGCGCCTTCATTGCGTTGGCGGATGCCTGTGCCGTCTTGAAAAAGAAGGAGCTCTTGAAGACGATTCCCTTGACCGACTACCTGGCTGCGATTAGTGTTGGAAAGGTCGGTGGCGAAGTCATGGTGGATCTGGCCTACACCGAAGACTCTATGGCGGAAGTCGATATGAACCTGGTGATGACTGGTCGAGGTCAGTACGTCGAAGTGCAAGGAACGGCGGAACGCACCCCTTTTTCCAAGCAGGACATGGACGAATTTTTGGCGTTGGGATGGCAGGCGATTCAGCGGTTAACGACCATCCAGAAAGAATTGATCGGTGCGCTTGCTTAATGAGTCGGTGAACGAGATCGTCCTCGCAACGCGCAATCCTGATAAGGGACGAGAGCTCGGGGTCTTGCTCGGAGGAATCGGCATACGCATCCGAACGTTGGCAGACTTTCCAACCGCACCAGAGGTGGAGGAAGACGGGACGACCTGCGAAGCGAATGCGATAAAAAAGGCGCGGGAGATCGCCCGAGCCACGGGGGTTCCGGCTATCGCCGATGATACAGGACTGGAAGTCGACGCACTGGATGGTCGACCCGGCGTGTATGCCGCCCGCTATGCGGGGGAACATGCCACCTATGAGGATAATTGTCGGAAGCTTCTTATCGATCTCACGGGCGTTCCGCCGGTGAACCGGAAAGCACGATTTCTAACGGTTGCCGCGATTGCATTTCCTAGTGGCGATGTTCATGTCACACAGGGTAGTCTAGAAGGACTGATCACGGAACAGCCGATTGGAGATCGAGGTTTCGGGTATGATCCAGTGTTTTTCGTGCCTGAATTCAATAAGACGCTGGCTCAGTTGACGATTGAAGAAAAGAATCGTATGAGTCATCGTGCGAAGGCTTTTGCACAGATGCGTGACTGGCTTGAGCAACATCGTGAAGGCTGATGGGTTAGCAAATAAGTGCGATGGCGCGCCGTGGCAATTAATCGATCGGAAAGACACAAAGGCACTAGGACTTTTGACCAAGGATTCAACACGTCGGGGCGTAGCGCAGCCCGGTAGCGCGCCTGCTTTGGGAGCAGGATGTCGGAGGTTCAAATCCTCTCGCCCCGACCAACCCGCACTTGGCGCGTTTCTCCAGCACGCCAGGCGAAGCCGTTCTTCGTCGTTGCCGACGAATACGCACCCTCGACTGCGCGCCCGTAGCTCAGTCGGATAGAGCATCAGCCTTCTAAGCTGAGGGTCGCTGGTTCGATTCCAGCCGGGCGCACCAAACCAAGCTTGCTCGTACCGCCGGCTCACCAGGCGTAGCCTCTCTTCATTGTCGCCGGCGGATAAAACCTTCGAGTGATTCGTCTTTGCCCAGATAGTTCGTGGGCACTGCACGTTTGCTTTGTATTTCCGTGAGAGCCACTGACTGCGGATTGTATCCCCTAATAAGTCCCCATGCCAAAGAGAGATCTTCCCCAGTAGACATTCAGCGGTCTTGTCCCCTATAGTTTTGTTCCTCATCTCCAACTTTTAAAGGGTCGGTCGGATATGCCTCGGCTGCTTCGTCCTCGAGTCATAGTCGGTGTGCTGGTGGGGCTCATCGCCCTCTACACGCTTGTCGGGTTTGTGCTGGTTCCCTATCTCATTAAAGGGTACGGTATTCCTGCGGTTGCGGAGCAAATCAAGCATCCGGTCGTCCTACGTGAGGCGGCGTTCAACCCGTTTTCGCTCGTGCTTCGTCTCAACGGTTTTGAAGTGCGGGATCACGATCAGGCGGCGATGTTCGGGTTCGAGGAGTTGCTCGTTAATCTCCAGGCCATCACACTTTTCGCTCAGAAGGTGGCATTCGACGAGATTCGTCTGGTGATGCCGTTTGTGGCAGCCAGAGTCAATCCTGAAGGAAAGCTGAATCTGAAGGCCTTGGCCCCCCCGGCGGATGAGACGACGCCGAAATCGCCCCAGCCGCCTAGCGAGCCCAAGAAGAAGATGATGCCGGTGGAAATCGAGCTGTTGCAAATTGAGCGTGGCATTCTGGAATACCGAGATGATTCCAAGCTTAGACCGGTCCTGATCGACGTCGTGCCCATTCGGATCGTGTTACGGGATTTCAGCACCATTCCAAGCCAAGAGAGCGATAATGCCTACGCGTTCACGGCGGAGATCGACAAGGGTGAATCATTGGCTTGGGAGGGCACAATTTCGTTGGAGCCGGTGGAGTCTGATGGCAAGCTGACGTTATCCGGCATCAAACTGGAGACGGTGTATCAAGTGGTGCGCGACATGTTTCAGTTCGATATCCAGCAGGGTGTCCTTGGCCTCTCGGCGTCGTATCATTTCGATCTTCGCGGTGAAGCTCCTCAGCTAACCGTGAAGAATGGAAAGGTGTCGGTCCAGAATCTGGCAATCGTGGAACGGGGTGGAATTGATCCGGTCGTGAAAGTACCGGCGTTTGATGTGGAAGGTATTCAGTTGGATCTGCAGAAGCAGACGATCGATGTCGCCAAGGTCCATTCGGCCGATGCCCAATTCGATGCCTGGATGGATTCAGGTGGGGTCCTCAATTATCAATCGCTGTTCACGCCTGTCAGTGGACGCGGTACTGAACAGAACTCCTCTCCTGCGGAGGCCGAGCCGGATCAATCCTCCAAACCATGGTCTATCACCGTCGACGAAGTCGCGTTGCGAAACTACCAGGCTGATTTCGAAGACCGGACCATGGAGCGCCCTGGACGCGTGGCCGTGGACGCCATGAATCTTACGGTGAAAGATGTTCAGATTCCGTTCAAGAAACCGCTTCCGATCGACCTGTCAATGAAATTGAATGAGACAGGATCGATCAACGTCAAAGGCAAGGTGGCGGTTGAACCGCTGAGCGCCGATGCAGACCTTAAGTTAGAGCACATCGAGATTCGTCCATTCCAACCGTATCTTGATCGATTCCTCAATGCCGATGTGTTGGATGGAGCCATTAACCTGAACGGTGCAGTACGCTATGCCAAGGTGCACGTGAACGAGCCGCTGCTGCGGTTTCAGGGGAACCTTGCCATCAATCAACTCGCAGTCGCTGATCGTGCAGACTTCGACGATGTGGTGACGTGGAAAGCGCTGCATGTGAATCAGATCGCACTGGATGTCGAGCCCACATCCGTGAAGATTGCTGAAGTCCTCTGGCAAGAACCTTCTGTCAAACTGGTCTTAGGTGCCGATGGGCAACTCAATCTTTCCCTTCTTGCCTCTTCGCCTCCGGCGAGTGATCAGCCGGCGCCTCCGAAAGAACCTGAAGGTGACAAGCCGCAAGCGAAGGCAGGGGAGCCGGTGCCCGTGACGATCGATCAGGTCAAGTTGGCGAAGTTGGCCGCCACGTTTCACGACTTGTCCGTTGAGCCGAAAGTGCGAGTCAGTCTCACAGGGTTTGGAGGCACCATCAAAGGCCTGTCGTCCAAGCAGCTCAAGAAAGCGGATGTCAACCTGACGGGCAAAGTCGGAAAAACTGCCCCGCTCAAGATCGTGGGTAAGATTAACCCATTGAGCGAGGACGCGTTTACTGATTTGGTCATCACTCTTGGCGGCATGGATCTCAGACCAACCGGTCCGTACAGCGGCAAGTACGTGGGCTATGGGTTGTCGAAGGGCAAGCTGTCGCTCGATTTGAAATACAGGGTTTCGCAAAAGGTGCTGGAAGTGGAGAATCTCGTCAAGGTCGATCAACTAACATTCGGTGAGAAAACGGAGAGCCCGGACGCCACCTCGCTGCCGGTCCCGCTGGTGGTGGGGCTCCTGAAGGATCGTAAAGGGCTGATCGAGATCGACATGCCGATTCGCGGCAACTTGAATGACCCGGACTTTAAGTACGGCAAGGTGGTGATCTCGACGTTGCTTAATATCCTTGGGAAGGTCGTCGCCTCGCCGTTCGCACTCATGGGGAAGCTTGTTCCTGGGGACGGCAGCACGGAGGACCTGGAGTTCATCGAGTTCCAGCCTGGAAGTGCCTCCCTCGTTGAGGATGAAGTGAAGAAACTCGATGCGTTGGAGAAGGCGTTGGATGAACGCGCCGGACTCAAGCTTGATATCAAGGGAACAACCGATTCGACTGTGGACCGTGCCGCCCTACAAGCGATGAAGCTTCGAGCACAACTCTTTGCCATGCAGGGTGGTGCGAATCCAGATCAGGAAGAGCTCTCGCCGAAAGTGGAGCAACGGCTGGTGGAAAAATTATTTGCGAAGCTTCCTCCGCCTGACCCAGCAACTGCGCCTGCCGAGTCCACTCAACCGACGGTAGAAGAGATGAAACAGAAACTAGCCGCGGCCATCCAGATCTCGGGAAAAGAGTTTGAAGCGTTGGCCCGCCAGCGTGCTGAGGCGATCCGCAATCGGCTTCTCGATGATGGAGTGCTCACCGAGGAACGAGTGGTGCTTCTTGATGTCGGCGATGCCGAATCTGGGCATGAGAAGGTGCGGACTCAGTTGTCGCTGTCTGCCGGATCGTAAATGTCCACCCTACTTCCCGTTGTACCGCATTCGTGTCCCATGCAAAAGCGAGAGTTCAATTTCCGATGCGCTCAGCTCAGAGGGGAACAGAACACCAGAAATCTTGCAAGCGTTGATGCTGGCACCCTCTAACTTCGCGTTGCTCAGGTCTACACCACGGAGATCGGATTGCCGGAAATAGCAGTCGCTGAAATCCAGCCCGCCCGCATCGAGACCGCGAAGATCTAAACCGCGCAGATCACACCCTCGAAGATCACATGTATCACCCGAGGATTTCTTGGCGTTGAATTCCTTGATGCAACCCTCACGCAACATGAGGTACATCGGGTCTTTGGAAATATGGAGCTTCATGCGCGTTGGCTCGGCTTTATCCATATTGTGCTCCGTTGTGAGTTCTCGACAGCCATATCGGCAAGGGGAGAATAAACTTGAGCTTGTAAGCGACGTTTCTCGTCACGCGTCAACCATTTCAACCAGGAAAGGGCGTTAGCGGGAAGCCTCGTCCCAGCTTTTGCATTGCCCTTCAGCAGTCGCCCTCTTGAACTCGCTCTTCGCCAACCAGTATGGTAGGGAGTCGGTTTATTCTTGTTTGAATTTATTGCGATACAAGGAGGTATGTTATGGCGATACGATTGGGCGATGATGCGCCGAACTTTACGGCAGAGACGACAGAGGGCACGATCAATTTTCATGAGTGGCTGGGCAATAGTTGGGGAATTTTCTTCTCTCACCCTAAAGACTATACCCCCGTCTGTACGACGGAGTTGGGTACGGTGGCCAAAATTTCCCCGGAGTTCAAGAAGCGGGGAGTTAAGGTGATTGCAATCAGCGTGGACCCCATGGATTCTCACAAAGGTTGGATCAATGACATCAATGAAACCCAAAAGACGACGATGAACTACCCCATTATCGCCGATCCGGAGAAGAAGGTGGCGACGCTCTACGACATGATCCATCCCAATGCCATCGATAACATGACCGTGCGATCGGTCTTCATTGTCGGTCCGGACAAGAAGGTGAAACTAACTTTGACCTATCCGGCCTCGTGTGGCCGGAACTTTGATGAGTTGTTGAGGGTTATCGATTCACTCCAGTTGACGTCGAAATACAAGGTTGCGACACCTGCCAACTGGAAAGACGGCGAAGAGTGTATTATTACCCCCGCTGTTGGTGATGCAGAAGCGCAACAACTGTTTCCTAAAGGGTTCACGACAGTGAAGCCGTATCTCCGCTATACTCCTCAACCGAACCGATAGGCTCTGACCGGCATACTAAGAAAGCCAGGCAGAGGGTGACGAACATCTTCTGCCTGGCTGTTACTTATCAACGTGTTATCCAGCCAAATATTCCGATAGTCCAGACGTAAGTCTCATACCTGTCGAGCTTCTATTCTCCTTGACGGTAGATGTCGTTGCATTCCATGAGCTGCGGTACAAGGATTGCTTGAGCCCCGGCTGGGTTCTATGGCTTTACAGCCGTGATCCCTTGAGCTCCTTTGGCAAAACGAGTCAGTGACGATTCGGTCTGTACTCTATCTGTGTGGGGATATGACAGGCGCAGGTGAAAACCACATCAGTAGCGCACCTGATCGTTTTCTGCATTTGTCTGGACAAGCAGAAATACAGATGTATAGTGATGACGAAATGAAGGTATTAGCAGAACGTTCTTGCTATCTTTCGAGGGATTAGGCATACTCCGCGCCGTATTTCCCAATGTGAAAGGGCTCGGCAGTTGGTAGTCGTGGTGGGCAAGGGTTCTTATTACTCACAAGGGAGGGCATCAGTATGATAGGACATATCAAAAGGCGGTGGAAAACGGTTTTAGTTGCTGGAGCCGTGACGGCACTGGTGGCTGGAATGGGATCCCCCCTGCCCAGTGCCTATGCTGGTGGCACAATCAAGGCTGATGACGACAAGTGGATCTCCATCGGCATGGGGATCCGCACGAGCTTCAATGCCATCGAAGGCGCGTCGCCGGGCGGCCACTATAGCAACGACTTCACCGTCAACAACGCGCGTATCTACATCAACGGGCAGATCCATAAGTATGTGAAGTTTGAGTTCAATACGGATTGCTTCAATTGTCAGGCTAATGGAGGGGCGGGCCCATTCGGGACCGGGGGGGCACAGAATTTCGGCGGCAACTCCTCAATCGGCTTGCTGGATGCGATCGGGAAGTTTGAATTTAATGAGATGGTCAACCTGTGGGTCGGGCGCATGTTGCTCCCGAGCGAGCGGGGCGAGCTGAACGGGCCCTTCTATCATGCGACCTTCGATGGGTTCCGGACGCCGTTCTTTCCCGCCGACCTCAGCGCCAATTTCAATGGGCCGACAGCGGGGGGTGGGGGCGCCGGCCTCTATGGCCGTGATAATGCGGCGACCTTCTGGGGCAAGGTGCACCCATTTGGCACCACCCACCTGTTATACGTCCTCAGTGTGTCACAGGGGCTGCGGAATGGCCCGAACCTAGGCAGCAGCTTGATGTACACGGGGCGGTTGCAGTGGAATCTCCTGAACGATGAGCCGAACCCCGGCTATTACACCTCGGGGACCTATTATGGAACGGCCGGCGATATTGCCGCGATCGGGGTCAGCGTGCAGCATCAAAAAGATGGGGCCGGCAATGCCGCGGCTGCCAGTGTGTCAGATTTCACCGGCGCCTCCGTCGATGTGTTGCTGGAAAAGGTGTTGCCGAATAACATGGGCGTGTTCACCTTCAACGGAGAGTTCAAGCGGCACTGGGCGAACTATGGCACTGGGGCGTTTGCGGGGGCCACGTCCGCCCAGTGTTTCTGCACCTTCAACGGGCACTCGTGGACGGTGTATGGGTTGTACCTGATTCCGCATGAAGTCGGGATTGGACGGTTCCAGCCCTATGTCCGGTTCACCAGCATTGATCCGCTGTACAGCGCGATGCGGCAAGAGTGGGAGACGGGCGTGAATTACATTATTGCCGGCCACAATGCGCGCATTTCGGCCTTCTATCGGTACGGCGATCTCAATACGAAGGGGTTCTTTAGCAACTTCGGCCCGAATGCGGCTGGTAATAAGGTCGATTCGTTCCACGTGGCGTTGCAGCTGCAGTACTAAGCAGCGCACGTGAGCTAGAGAGGCCAGCGCTCTCAGAAGAGCCGGAATCCACAGCGTGGATTCCGGCTCTTCTTGTTGCCATACCGATGGAGCTTGTCCATCCTGGCGTTGCAAGACTTTGTAGTTAGTAGCTTGTCGAGCTGACGGTGAATGGCGTGTGAATTACACCAGCACTAACCCGGCGGACCGAATCTTTTTCCATGACGAGGTGTTTAGAAACGCATTGAAGTCTGAGATGGTTCCAGGAAACTGGCTACGAGCGTGTTGGATGTGTGGGTACTCTTGCGATGACGGCCGTGGCGTGGATGTCAGGATCAATTGGTGGACCCACTTGGCTTGTGGGTCGGGAAGAATGAAGACGTACTCCTTTTCCGAACCGGCATGAATGAGACGAGATTTGGCTCCTCCCGGCTCATAGGTTACTGCTCCCCCCAACCAGACGTATCGCCGTTCCGCCTCTGCGCGATCCTCGATCACCCGGTTCTTCAGCAGACGTTTTAGCCATGTGGAAGGGACAGTTGGAGGAGGAACATCTTCATCGAACCACCGACAGATATCAAGATCGAGTCCTTGCCGTTCGAGGTAGTTGAGGAGTGATCGGCGGAGCCCCTCGCCGAGCCAGTCGGGAATTCTTCCACAACAATCATCGTGCACGAGATCATTTTCTGCAAAGCCCTGAAACTGAGGGCCAAGAATGCGTAGACCGTGTGCGTCTGGATGTAGTCCGACCGGGCTGTGTG
This sequence comes from Nitrospira sp., assembly GCA_029881435.1. GTDB lineage: Bacteria > Nitrospirota > Nitrospiria > Nitrospirales > Nitrospiraceae > Nitrospira_D. The sequence goes on along the minus strand of JAOUMR010000042.1, from coordinate 8,007 downwards.
CCGTGACGGTGAAGCGGTGCCAAAAGGCGGATTGAATGAGATCAGCCGCTATCAACTGACGGACTCGCTCCAATGAATCGACAGTTTCCTGAATGGTTTCCGATGGGCATCCATACATGAGATACGCGTGGATCAGAATGTCGGCATCTCTGAATCCTGCAGCAACGAGGGCGGTCTGATCGACGGTAATGCCCTTCTTCATGTTGCCCAAGAGGCGGTCTGAGGCCGCTTCGAGTCCGGCAGTGACCGCGATACAGCCAGAGGCAGACAGGAGCCGACATAGATCCGGTGAAAATGCCGTCTCAAAGCGAATATTGCCCCACCAGGCGATTCTGATCTTTCGTTCCAACAGCGCGAGGGCGAGTGATTTCAGTGCAGCAGGCGGAGCCGCTTCATCGACAAAGTGGAACCTGGTGCGACCGGTCTCAGCGACGAGCTGTTCAATCTGCTGGATCAGCCGATCGGTTGGAGTCATCTCGTACCGACTGATGTAGTTGAGCCCGACATCGCAAAACGTACATTGTTTCCAATAGCAACCATGGGCGACGGTCAATTTGTTCCAATGACCTTCCGACCAGAGACGATGCATCGGGTTGGTGCTGTCCAGAATGGTCACGTATTGATCCAGAGCTAGACCTCGGTAGGTTGGACAGCCGGTTTCGTTCATCGTGAAGTCGGTGGATGATGGATCGTCGGTATAGATCACGCGGTGTTTCTCACGATACATCGTGCGGCACAGCGATTGGAGTGAACGTAGACCTGAGAGATATTCGACCAAAGAGAGGAGGGGGCGTTCACCGTTGTCGAGCGTGATGAAGTCGACATAATCAAACACTCGAGGATCGGTGACTCGGCGCAGCTCGGTATTGACATACCCCCCGCCGAGGGCCACCGGTACGGCGGGATAGCGCTGTTTGATCGCTCTTGCGATGCGGAACGCGCCATACACATTACCTGGAAATGGTACGGACAGACCAATCAGAGATGGCTTGACCCGTTCAAAATGCGTCCAGAAGGATTCCAGTAGCCACTGATCGGTGAGGCTGGGGGGGGCTGTAAGGGCATTGGCGATCTGATCAAAGGATGAAGCGGAGCGTCCAATGTGCTCGGCATAGCGACTCATAGCAAAGTGCGGGGTGATCGTAGCCTGAACGAGATCAGCAAGGTCTTCGAGGAAGAAAGTTGCCCATTGTTTGGCTTGGTCATCGACGGAGACTGAGCGTGGAAAGGTTTTGCAACCTCGAAATCTTGGCCCTTGGGGTAAGACTCCTGGTTCGATCAATCGGGTTGCGGCGTCTGGGGTCCGTCCCTGCAAGAACGAAACGACTGGTTCAATCATCTGAACATAAGAGCGTTCCGCCCGCATCATTTTGATAGCTTCTTTGGGAAGAGTATTTGTGTGGGTGCAGAGTTGGCTGAAGACGTGGCGTAGCCCATCGGGGCTGAATAGGCGCAGCACCATCTCGATTCCCAAGTCCGCCTGTTCCGCGCGGATCCCACGTGTCTCAAGGAATCCTGTCAGATACGCAGTGGATGGATAAGGGGTGTTGAGTTGTGTCAGCGGAGGGATCAACAATAAAATACGAGGTGAGCGCATGGACCCGACATAGCATAGAGGTAGGCGGGAATGCTATGCCTAGCAGAGATATCAATACGAAGGGGCCATCACATGACTGTTTCGATTGGGTATCGATGTTGGGGCAGCAACAGTGGTATCTCTATCTTTTCAGGTCCAGGATACTCCCTAGTAATGCATCACCCGTTTTGATGGTGTGAAGATTCGCCTCGAGATTGCGTTGCGCCAGCATCTGTTGTACGAGTTCCTCACCAAGATCAGTATTTGAGAGTTCGACTTCCAATTGATTTCGTCCTGCGTCTCGAAGGACCGTTGGGCCGGAGGAGTCATCTTTCTCAACGACAGGGAGTACACCACTTGTTGGCGCTTCGACGAATGTCGTTCGGAACTTCTTGAATCCGTCTGTATTGACATTGGCGATGTTGTGCGCCACGACCTCGAGTTGCCTGCCAAAGGCAGTCAGGCCCGTGAGTGCGGTGTGTATGGCGGAAATCATAGACACCTCCTTGGGACCATCTTTTACGCCCCATCGAGTGTTTTATCGGTTGGTATGGAAAGAACTTGAGTGACTCGATTGGCTTGCTCATCAACAAGCTAAAACCGACCATATCTGGCTCGGTCCTGTGGAGATCGGATTCATTGAATCTTCAGGAGGAGTGTCATTCTGCCGATAGTGCTGGAGGAAATCAGGACCTCTACACTCGCATCATGGCTCTCTTTAAAGCGTCTACTTCTTCGTCTCACTCCACATCTCAACAGCCATGGTTAGCCATGGCAGAGGACGCGACTCTCCTCATGGAATCCGTTCCGGAGGCCATCTTCTTTGTGGACTGCGAGAGTCGAATCGTGTCTTTAAATGCCGTGGCACAGCAGCTGGTTGGCCGTACCCACAACGTAGTCGGACAGGGCTTTCACGACCTTATCGGCTGTCTGACGTCAGGCGAGAGCGAGGTTGCTCAGTGCCCCTTTAACCGGATGGTGCACACCGGAGAACTTGTCGTCCTCCCTTCCCACTTTTGGACACGAGATGACGGGACACAATTTGAGCTGTCACTATCATTCTGGCCGAGAATGCAACAAGGCAAGCGAGTTGGTGGCGTGGTAGTGGTGCATGATCTCACGACTGCCATGGAAATTCAGCGTGATGTCAAACGAGCCGCACGGCTTGCCGAGGATGCGCCGAATCCCATTGTAGAATTTGACGCTGCGGGATCGGTACTCTATGCCAACACCGGCATGCTCAATGTGATGGAACAGTGGGGGGTGCTCGAATCTGGAATAGAGGCCATGTTCCCTGGGAATCTGTCAGCAATGCTTCGGGAATGTCTTGCAACGGAATCCTCGCTGGCTCGCGTCGAGTATGCCGTCGCCGATCGGGTTATCGCGTGGTCGTTTTTTCCTCTGAAAGAGCTGGAACTGGTTCGCGCATATGGGCTCGATATCACCTCAGACGTGGCGTTGCGTCGGGCTAAAGAAGCGGCGGAAGAGTCAGCACGAGCGAAGGGCATCTTTCTCGCCACCATGAGCCATGAGCTTCGGACTCCCATGAATGGAGTACTGGGGTGCACGCAGCTTCTCAAGGACACACCGTTAACAGACCAGCAGCGGGAGCTGCTTGAGACGATGCATCGTTCTGCGGAAGCGTTATTGACGCTGGTCAATGACATTCTCGATTTTTCAAAACTTGAAGCCAGCAAAATGAACTTGGAGGTGGCCAATGTCAATCTGCGGGCATTGGTCGATGATGTGACGACGTTGGTGGAAGGGTTGGCAGCCTCAAAAGGCCTCACGATTGCGCTGAAGATTGATGCCGATGTTCCGGAGGAGCTCCGAGGCGATCCGATCAGGCTAAGACAGATCCTCTTCAATCTCGTCGGAAATGCAATCAAGTTCACACAACAAGGAGGAGTCACGATCACCATCTCTTCTCTAAAGCGAGATGCAACGGATCAATCCGATGTGGTGGTTTTGCAGTGGAGCGTGCACGATACGGGCATCGGGTTAACCCCTGAGCAACAAGCCAATTTGTTTAAAGCGTATGCACAAGCCGAGACCTCGACCGCGAGGCGATTTGGAGGGACCGGTCTCGGTCTCATGATTTGCAGGCAGCTTGTCGAGCTGATGGGAGGGATCATCACGGTCAACAGCGTATTCGGTCAGGGCAGCACGTTCGCCTATACCACCAACCTCCTTCCGGCGATTCATCGAGAGGTTACAGTATCGTCCTCAGGGACAGACCAACGTCGTGCGGGAGACCAGGTTGGGCCGTTGCGAGTCTTGGTCGCGGACGATAATGAAATTAATCAAGTCGTCGCCTGCAAGTTCTTGCAGAAGCTCGGTTGCCAGGTCGAAGTGGCCCGCACGGGCCGTGAAGCGTTGGAGGCGATCACTCGAACTGCGTATGACGTCGTGTTGATGGATTGTGAGATGCCTGATATGGATGGCTATGAAGCCACCCGAGAGATTCGTCTTCGTGAGGACGGGACGCTGAGCCATCTGCTCATCATGGCTCTCACCGGTCATGCGTCCGATGAAGACGCTCAGAAGTGTTACCAGGCTGGGATGGATAAAGTCCTGACGAAGCCGTTGACCTTGCCGGTTCTTCGTGCACATCTTCAAGAATTGATGCGCCACGCCGACTCCTGACCTTGTGGAGTTCCTACCGGTCCTTGCCGGCACTCTCGGGGTAGATTCTCTTGAGCCACTTCGGTAGAGTGGCGTCATGACAACGGCTGCTTCTTCAAAAAACTTTCTCCTGTATAGTGACTTCAATTGTCCGTTCTGCTATGCGCTCCATGAGCGGCTGCATGAGATGAATCTACTGGATTCTTGTGAGTGGCGTGGAGTTCAGCATGCACCGCAGCTGCCGAGGCCAATGAGGCCCTGGCACGATTCCTTGGGAGCTGAATTGAGGCATGAGGTTGCAGTCGTGCAGCGATTAGCTCCCGGTCTTCCGATCAACTTGCCGACGGGGAAGCCCAACACGTTACCAGCGATCAAACAAGCAGCGGCACTACTGCGACAAGATGTTCAACGTGGGATGGACTTCGTAAAACGCACGTACCGTGCCTTTTGGTGCGAGGGACAAGATATTTCTGATCTCCAAGTTGTGAAACAACTAGCAGGAGAAGGGGGCACGGAAGACGTTGATGACGAGTATCTTGTGATCGCTCAAAAATGGGAAACGGCCTGGCATGCCACGGGTCAGAGCGGTGTGCCTCTGGTCGTGTCGTCAGACGGGGATCTCTTGGTCGGCTGTGTACCGGTGGATCAGGTGAAGAGTTTCTTTTCGAACCAAGCCTAACCTAGAAGTGTACTGTCGTTTTTCCTTTTCATGCTCTCTCCGGCATCGCACGTGATCCTTGCTGAGTCGAGTCGATCCAGGAAGGTTAGTTCGGCAGCTGCGGATTTATCCAAGTCACCTTTGCCCAATTTGATTAAGTGCTGATATTGAATCAATGCTGTACGTGCGACTGGAAGGGCGAGGCCGGCCTGGTCGGCTAGGTCGAGTGCAATGGCCGAATCCTTCGCAGCATGGGCTACGGAAAAGTAGCATTCATGGGCGCGCTGCTGCATATCTTCGCCGTCTGTGTCCAGCACTCGCGACGCAGCGCCAGTTTGGCTGAAGACATCGCGGAGGAGGGTCAGATCGATTCCAAGTGCCGCTCCCAGACCTAATCCCTCAGCCAACGCGACGGTATTGCTGTTCATTACCATATTCACCAATGCTTTTACTTGTGCCGCTTCGCCAGCTTTGCCGATGTATTGGACTTTCGCTCCGAGCGCCTGAAGGATGACCTTCGCGCCGGCGAAGACCTCAGGTTTGCCACCGCACATGAAATACAATGTCCCTTCTCGAGCGTGAGAGATGCTTCCTGCCATACAGGCTTCTAGGCACCTGCCACCCCGTTCGGTGACCATCCGGTCAATGTCTCGATGAAGATTGGGTGAAAGCGTCGCGCAGTTGATGAACAGTCGATCTTTCGCGTGTACCAACAGGCTGGCCGAGTCCTGTTCCGCATAAATCTCACGCATCGCCGCGTCGTCGGATACGACAGTGAAGACAATATTCGATATTTCAGCGACACGTGCCGGTGACTTGGCCTTTTCCGATCCCAGTTCCTGAGCCAAGGACTCCGATGATCCGGCATATCGGTCTTGAACCACTGCGATGTGGTACCCCTGTTCTTTCAAGCGCCTGGCCATATTGGCACCCATACGGCCGACACCGACAAATCCGATGCGCTCTGGGGGATTTGACATAAGAGGGGAGCCCTTTCAACGAGAAAGCGGTAGCGAGCCACCGCTAGAGCTGACGATCTTCTGTCGATTCGGGGAGAAGCTTGCTCCAGCGAAGGTTGGTTTTTCCATCGGTAGTCGTAAAGCCATGGTCATAGATGGCGACGACGCTGACTCGTTGGCCCTTCTTCTTCTTCTTCGGTTGAAGTTGCGGCAGGCCGTCCTTGGTCTTTACTGTCCCACGGAGCGACTCGACGATCAGCAAGTCTGTTGCTGCAGAAGGCTTAATTGCCCACACGAAAGCGGCGGAGCCGCCTGCATAGGTGCCGCCCCCTTCCCACTGGCCGACTAAATCGGGATCGACTGTTTTGATTTGGAACACCGGTACACTGGTTGCGTCGCGTCGCAGTCTCCAGAGTTCTGTTGGAATGCGTTTTGGGTTTTCATCGGGTGCGAGTCGTGTCCACGTGGCCTGGACGCTGCCGGTGCTGGCGAATGAGTTCGCCGTCTTTTTCCGGTATGTTCCCTTCCAACCAAGCCCCTTGAACGTATTGGCTCGCTCGAGTAACCACAGCCCACCTTCCGCGTTCAATACCCCATCAAATTGCATCATCGAAGAGAGCGACCATTCGAGGTTCGGCTTGATGATGAGTAGCATGTCATTCTGGGTCGTCCCTTGTGTTGAGCGCGTGTGCCAGGTTCCTATGAGGCCGGCCGGATCCAGAGAGGGTGCTTTGTGCGGTCCAGTCTGGGTCTCAGACGGGCCAGGAAGCGTTTGTGTCAGAGTCACAGTGGTTGGCCGAGAGACGAGGTGCGCACTTCCCTCTTCGCCTGGGTTGGAGTTGGAAGCCGTAGGAGGCAGCGTCGTGGCCAACGGAGCCCCGTAATGGGTCGCCACGGCATGGCTCAATAGGGTCACAGACTCGCCTAGGTGCTTCTGCTTGGTTGATGCGACGATGACCGTTACAAGCGCGTCCTTCTGCATGAAGGTCAGACGGGATACTGTCGGTGAGGAGTCGATTCGAAACGCCCCGTCGCCTAACCCGGGAATGAGACGACTGTCACGGCCCAGGCGCGTTTTATTGAACCACACACGCTGATCCTTGCCGACCAGCTCATCGAGTTGAACGGTGACGGTATTGTCAGCGTGACGTTGTGCCTTGAAAAGGCAGGTCGTTGGATCTGAGAGCGTGCCTTCCTGGACCGGCTCGCCCAGCGCCTGTTGAGCTTCCGCCACTGTCACCAATAAACAGGGATTGGTCGTTGACGTGAACAGGCCACCTGACTCTCCACATGAAAGCAGTAAGGGGGGCAGAACAAGAAATGGTAGCACTCGGCCGAACATGACAACCTTGATTCGGTAATGCGTAGATAAGAATTGTACCCCGAACAAGTTGATAAGTGCTAGCAGGGAATTGTGTTAGCGGTAGGCGCATAAGACTGTATGGAGATGGGCTTGAGAGCGAGTCAAGACCGTGACAATCCATGACGATCAGCCGGCCATGAATCTCAGCGCGACTCCGTTGATGCAGTACCGGAGGCCGGTCGGCTTTGGTCCATCCTTAAACACGTGGCCCTGGTGACCTTCGCAACGGGCGCAGTGAATTTCCGTTCGTGGTAGGAAGAGTTTGAAATCCGTTCGGGTCTCGATGACTCGAGGGTCGATTGGCTGCCAAAAGCTGGGCCATCCGGTCCCACTATCGAACTTGTGTTCGGAGGAGAACAGCGGCAAATCACAGCCGGCGCAATAGTAAATCCCGGACTCGTGACTGTCATGCAGTGGGTTCACAAAGGGACGCTCGGTATCTTCATGCCGCAACACGCGATATGCCGCCGCCGGCAATTGCCTTTTCCATTCCTCATCGGTCTTTGTGACTTTGACGATTGGGTCGATCTGAATTTTAGCTGGCATCTGAGCCCTCCTTTCAACATTGGAACCGCTGGTTTTCAGTCGACTGGCACGACCGATTCTTACATGGCCCTCGAAAGAATACGGCGACTCAACGTGAGTGCGTCATGAAAATGGTACGTCTCGCGAACTCAGATTGCAAGCCCTCATGGATGACCCTAATCCGGACGTAAGGTCGTTGGCAGACTCCTCAGGCGCAACATACGGGCTCAGATCACGATGGCCAGGCGGGGAACAGCTGCGCCTGGCGGGCCACCACCACAGCGGGGCATCCTGACGCGCC
>JAOUMR010000139.1 GCA_029881435.1 Nitrospira sp. | reverse complement strand
CCCCGTCGCCCACTGTGGGTGTCCACGGTGGGAGGGCGCCCCGCACGGACGGACTTCGAGGCGACGCCCGACCGAACTTGGGGCGCTTCTACCTCCTTCACGTCGCCTTTTTCCGCAGCCTGCTAGAAGTGATTATGCGTCAACCACCAGGGCACAGTAAAACCCTTGGTGCTGACCCACACCATTCGTTGTTAGTCAACGGGCTGCGAATTGGAATCCCGCAGGAGGACTAGTGTCGAGCTGTAATTGGCCGTGGTTCCTGATCCGCTGCTTTACGGCGGCCACAGTTCAAACAGGCAAACACAGTGATTGCTAATCCCGCGTCCAAATCCACCGCTCGCTCCGGCAGCATTGCCCCATGGCATTTATCACAAGTCTTCATAGGCGGCACTCTAACCCCCTAAAAACTGGAATCCAATCCTCCTGAAGTACTAGATGGCTCTAGCATCAGGTCCCAATCGTCTCCATGCTCATGGTTCATTTGTACACATCTCTCAGCAACAACTCAAGATGGAATGTTGCTGTTCATCTTGACAGGCTTACAACGCTCTCATAGGATTGTGGCCTTCTTTCGGAGAGCCACTATGTATAGATTGTTCCTCATTATTTTTCTTCTGATCGTCCTCTCTTTTCTGCTTAGACAAATGTTTCGTGGGTTTCGTAGCCCCAATAGGGATATTCGGGGTAAGTCGACTGATGGTGCGGACCGGCAGGAAGAACTGGATGAAATGATTGAGGACCCGGTCTGTCACACATTCGTACCGAAACGGATTGCCGTGATCGAAGAAGTGGGAGGGCGGGAGTATTGCTTCTGCAGCAAAGAATGTGCAGTGACGTTTCAGAGGGAACACCCGCTGTGAAAAATCGTTAAGGAGCCTGAGGCAAGTCACATGCGGGTAAGGACCTACTGGATTCAGTCATATTGCTCGGCTAGCAGCCCGAGTAGGAGTAATCGGACATTTTCTCATCTTTGTCAAACTTCAAGGTGATCTGACATTGGTTGGGGGTGAAGTTAAAGAATGGTGGGCCTGATTTTCCCCCTGCAATACGATAGTACGTCCAGGTTTCGCCCCCGAAAAATCGAGAAGCTTTGCCGTCAGGAGCACCCCAGTTTTTCTCGAACCAGGCTTTATCCTTCCCTTGGAGCTCAGCTGGCTTAAGCGAAGCCTCCAGGTACGGATTATTCCCGGCGCAGGCCGTGATCGAAAGACAGAGAAACAGCACCCAGACAAATCGTTGCATAGAGAGGTCTCCTGATGATGGTTGAACACGTCCTTACTGACCGGAAAATTCTAGCTTCCGCTCCGAAGCCTGTCAAACTTTCACGTCGAGATGTTGCAGCAAGGTTGAGTTCCCCATACAATGACCGATAATACTTCTACGAACCGACCAACTTCTCCTAAGGAAAGGGACGACCATGAAAATTTACCTTGATACGGCGAACGTGAAGGAGATTCAGGAAGCCGCAAGTCTCGGATTGCTTGACGGGGTAACAACGAACCCCTCCCTGGTCGTGAAGGAAGGTCGCAGCTTCAAGGAAATGCTGCAAGAGGTCTGCAAGATCGTAGACGGTCCGATCAGCGCCGAAGTGGTAAGCGTAGAGGCGGACGCCATGGTGAAGGAAGGTAAAGAACTCGCCAAGATCCATAAGAACATCGTGGTCAAGTGCCCGCTGATTCCGGAAGGGCTGAAAGCCACGAAGCGGTTGGCGGCTGAGGGAATCAAGGTGAACGTGACCCTCTGTTTCTCACCTACTCAGGCTCTGCTGGCGGCCAAAGCCGGCGCCTGGTGTGTATCGCCTTTCATCGGACGGCTCGACGACATCAGCTCAAGCGGGATGGAGCTCATCCGACAGATTTTGACGATCTACAAGAACTATGACTATAAGACTCTTGTATTGGTAGCAAGTGTTCGGCATCCACAGCACGTGGTCGAGGCGGCACTAGCCGGCGGACATATCTGCACCATGCCCTATAGCATCTTCCAGGCGCTGTTTAAACATCCGCTCACCGATTCGGGCCTGAAAAAGTTTCTCGACGACTGGAAGGCGAAAGGTCAACAGTAGCGATAGTAGAGACGGGCAACTTTTCGATGACTCATCAGGAAAGTTGCCCGTCCTGTACTGCCCAAAGCCACCCTTTCCCCTGGCAGCTGAAAGTCCGAAACCTTCCGAGAAATAGACCCTGGATGAACGCTACCAACATTCGATAGCTCCAGACCTCCATGCAACATATTCATTGATCATCGATCGATCTACTTGCCTTCTGAAACACCGGGTGAAACATGCGGCGAGTCAGCTTTCCTGTAAATGTGTTTTGCTGGCTCGGATGATAGGAGCCGAGCAGGGTCACCCCCCAGGGTAGGCGATAGGCAACCCCATGTCCGAACTTGGGGATTGGAGAGGGAATAGCACGCCCATGTGTCCTGCACGTTTTAAGGTAATGATCGAAGGCGATCTTTCCCAGCGCAATCACCACGCGGTGATTCTTTAGGAGACGAACCTCTTCCTGCACAAATCGGCTACACCGTTCGAATTCATCCGGCAAAGGTTTATTGCCCGGTGGGGCACAGCGTACCGTTGCCCCGACATAACAGTCCGTCAACGCTAAGCCATCATCTCGGTGGGTTGATGAAGCCTGGTTGGCAAATCCATACCGATGCAACGCTTCATACAGCCAATCTCCACTCCGATCACCGGTGAACACGCGTCCCGTCCTATTCCCTCCATGTGCAGCAGGTGCAAGTCCGAGCACGTAGAGCCGCGCTTGAGGATCTCCGAAGCCGGGCACCGGCCGGCCCCAGTAAGTCCAATCACGATATTGCTTCCGTTTTTCTCGAGCAATCCCCTGCCGATAGTTGACCAATCGAGGACAGGCCGTACAGTCACAGATAGCGGCGTTCAACATCCTTAACGTACCCATACGGGTCGCAGTCTAGCATGAATGAGAACCCTATTCTGCTTGCTGGCATTTAGGTCAGCTGATAGCATAACCACGCATTTGTTGTACTACTTGATTGTGTAGGTGAAGAGGAGCTTACGAATGCTGACGCGTGGAACCCGTTCCATCCTTTGTGCGATCGGAATCGTCTTCGCCATCCTGACACTACACATGTCGGCACAGGCGACATCGGGCTCTGAGGATAAGAATGCCCGGAAACCATCGACCGAGAAGGAGATTCTCCTACTCGATCAGCTGGACTCGCAGTCCGATCCGGAAGACCGTTTGGTCATTCTTCCGGAAATCAAGCGAGAGGGAGAACGATTCTTCCTGAGTTCCTTTAAGCTCCCCGACAAGATCACATTCGCAGGACTCCCGGTTCCCTTGGACAACTGGCAAGTACGGGAGCGGATTGAATACGAATTCTATCAATTCTTGGAAGACCAAGGCGAAAGCATCATCCTCGCCAAGCGTACCGGACGCTGCTTCCCCCCTGCAGAAAAACAATTGGCCGATACCGGTTTGCCGGATGATCTTAAGTACATGTTGCTGGTTGAGAGCAAATGTATCTCGGCGGCCTATTCCAAAGCCAAAGCCTCGGGTCCCTGGCAATTCATTCCGTCCACCGGACGCCGCTATCGACTCAAGAGCGACGCCGTCCGTGATGAGCGTCGGAATCTTGAATTGTCGACCGAGGCAGCAGTGAAATACCTCAAGTATCTCAAGGAATATCGGGACAACGATTGGTTCTTAGCCATGGCATCGTACAACGCCGGCGAAGAGCGAATTCGCAAGTTGCTTAAAGCACAGAATATTACTGACTATTGGAAAATGCACGGGCCGCGCGAGACCATGCGCTATGTCCCGCGGATCATTGCCGCCAAGGAAATCTACTCTCAGCCAGAGAAATATCTTGGGCTGACTAAGAACGACCTCTATATGCCGCTCGAAACCGAAACCATCACGGTGAGCGTGAAAGAGTCTCGGCGTGCGCTGACCTCCATTGCAGAAGAATTCGGCACCTATCTTCTCGAACTCAAAATGTTGAATCCTGAATTCAAGAAGGATATGCTCCCTCGTGGGAACTATCAAATTCGCGTCCCCCGTCAAACCTGTCCGAGTCGTTGTTTTAAACAAGAGAAGACGCCGTAACATTCACGCTCATGAAGCTTCGGTTGCCCCCCTCGTCTGCCCAATCACTTGTTCGCAAGCTGATCGCCGCAGGGCTGAATGCGGCCGATCCCTATCGTGCCCTGCTCGATAGGGTCTCGTTTGATGGCCACGCGCTGCAAGTGGGACGGCGAATTTACAACCTTTCACAGGTTGACCGAGTCATCGCAGTCGGTGCCGGCAAGGCATCGGCCAGAATGGGGCAGGCATTAGAAAGAGCCCTTGGCCCAAGGCTGGAAGATGGACTGGTTATCGTCAAGACAGGGCATACCCTCCCCACAAAACGGATTGCCGTTCTTGAAGCTGGCCATCCGATTCCTGATCGTGCCGGTCTTCATGCGACTCAGCGACTCCTGGGGTTGGTCAAAAACCTGAGCCCCCGTGACCTCCTCGTGGTGCTCCTGTCTGGGGGCGCGTCAAGCTTATTACCGGCTCCAGTACCTGGCGTGACATTGACTGATAAACAACGGACCACCCGACTGCTTCTCCGAAGCGGGGCGACAATCAACGAGATCAATGTCGTCAGGAAACATCTTTCGCTCGTCAAAGGGGGCGGGCTCGCGTCCTCCACTCACGCGAAGATTGTTACCCTGATTCTCTCAGACGTCATCGGGGATGACCTTGGCTCGATCGGTTCCGGACCCACAGTTGGAGACCCAACCACTTTTGCCGACGCCGTGGGAGTATTGAAGCGTTACAAGATCTGGCGCTCCGTGCCCGCCGCAGTGCGCCACTACTTGAACCGCGGTCAAAGAGGGATCGCGCCTGAGACCTTGAAGCCTGGTTCACGACGTGTACGTTCCGTGCACCATCAGATCATCGGGAACAATCGCATCATGGTGGAGGCGGTCTCGCACACCGCCGACATGCTGGGGCTTCGCACCATACAATTTTCCACCGCCATCAAGGGCGACGCGAGTTTAGCAGCAAAACGCTTGACTGCCCTTGCCAAAACAATCGCCGCTGGGCACCGAATTATGAAGCGCCCATGCTGCGTGGTGGCAGGGGGTGAACCGACGGTCACGGTCTCGGGAAAGGGGAAAGGTGGCCGTGCCCAGGAATTCGCTGCCGCGGCCGCGTGTGAGATTGCCGGTCTTCCAAATACCTGGGTCGTGGCTCTCGGCAGCGATGGAACCGATGGGCCGACGGATGCGGCGGGAGCGATTGTGAGCGGAGAAACACTCGCGCGCGCAAAGAAACTTGGCGTCAATCTCCATTCTGCCGTGAATCGACATGATACCTATCCTGCCTTGAAGACGCTTGGATGTCATATCCATACCGGTCCCACCGGGACGAACGTCAACGACCTGTACCTCCTTCTCCTTCTCTAGCTACTATCTCACCTCATGACGCGTCCGTTCATCCTTCCACCGCCTCAGTGTACTGATCTGGATCTGGCCGGCGGGAAAGCTGTTGGATTGGCTCAGCTCATCGCAGGCGGTTTCTCGGTCCCTCACGGGATATGTCTCACAACAGAAGCCTACAGGCAGAACCTGCACATATCAGGCTTTATCGATCATGAGATGTGGCCTACGGTCTGCCGGCTACACGCAAGTGAACGAATATCTGCTTTGGCCAGGTGTCAGGATCGGATCAAAGGGATTGAGATTTCCCAACTTGCCGGTCAAGGGCAGACGGCGCTTGAAACGCTCCGTCGATCTCCGAGTGAGCGCTGGGCCGTCCGATCGTCTGCTACCAACGAGGACACGACTCAAACCAACTTCGCCGGGCTTTATCGCACCCACCTCGGCGTTGCCCTGTCGGACATCGAAACGGCTATCAAAGACCTTTGGGCCTCCCTATGGGAAGAACGTGTAATTAACTACATGGCTCAGCAGAACCGCCTAACGCCCCCTAGGATGGCAGTGGTGATCCAACCGATGGTCGCTGCGCAGACAGCTGGAGTGATGTATTCCATCCATCCTGTGACGGGTCGACGCAATCAGGTGATGATTAACGCTATACCTGGACTGGCTGCACCATTGGTTGACGGCACGGTCACTCCAGACCAGTGCGTCGTGGACGTGGCAAGCGATGGAGAACCAACACGGGTTCGCACACGAGTGCTGACTGAGAAGTCTCAACAGCTTTCGGTCTCGCATGAGGGGCTACGGACAGATCCCCTCGAAGCAGGGACTCAGCACCGCTCGTCGCTGACAGATAGCCAGCTGTTTTGTCTGGCAAGGACTGCCAAACAAGTCGAACAGGCCCTGAGACGGCCTATGGATATCGAGTGGGCATTCGACTCCCAACAGCTCTGGCTCGTGCAGGCGCGGCCAATTACGAACGTCCACACTCCGGACGGCCTCACCAACGATGACTGTGAGTGGTCACGGACAAATTTCAAGGAGACGCTGCCCGAACTACCAAGCCCACTGAGTCTCTCGTTTCTTGAACAGTTTATGGACCGCTACATCCTTGCGCACTATCGCAGGCTGGGATGCCGGATCCCCGATGGCCTCACTTCGGTCCGCATACTCCAGGGACGTCCCTACTTGAACGTCACCCTCTTCCACATGGTGGTCGCTCAACTTGGTGGAGATCCGTCCATGAACGCCGAACAGATGGGGGGGGGTGAACCGCTGCAAACCGTCCCTCCAGTAATGCCGCTCAATGGATCGGCCTTGGTGCGGGCAGGATGGTTGATGTGGGTGGAGATGCGGAGGGTTGAACGTTCCGGCCCACGACTATTTCAAGAAATGAAGGAGCTGGTTGCAACGTATGCGCGTGCTCGCATCCTCCCCCTTACAATAGACGAACTTGTCCCCAAGCTGAACGCACTCAGCCCTTGGCTGGAGGGCCGCGAAGTCACCTTTGGTATCGCTGGAGGCGTCGGTCAATGTTTAGAAATATTCCGCCACGTCCTGCCTCACTGGCTCGGACCCGAGTGGAGAGAGTTGTTGAACGCCGCCCTCCAAGGACAAGGCACCGTCATTAGCGCCCAGCAGATTCTCCGTCTTGCAGAGCTCACGGATATCGCTCGAGATGAGCCGAAAGCAGGGGCATTTCTCACATCGGAAGGATGGGAGCCTTCGACATTTCGCTCGGCGCTTACCGACACGAAGTTTCTCCATGTCTTCACGGCCTACTTGGAAGACTATGGTCATCGTGGCGTGGGCGAATCGGATGTCATGTCACCACGTCTGGCGGAGAATCCTGAAGCGATATTGACGATGCTCCGTACTCAATTTGTCTCAGATTCCCCTTCTCGTACAGCGCTTCTTGCGCGCCAGGAGAAGACGAGAGTGGCCGCGCTGGCCCAGATTAAAGAGCGACTCGGTTGGCGTTTCGACAAACGAGTGATTTTCTCATGGTGCCACCGAAGACTCTGTCGCTTCTTCGCCCTGCGAGAGGCAAACCGCCATCATTTAATGTATTACTTAACTGCATTGGTGTCCGGTTAAATGACCCGCGCCGAGGCAACGATCAAGTATTGGTGCGGTCTGTAGGCTGTTTTTGTTTGGTGCCGACTTGAACTTCGTTTGCCAAAAACCATGTACGTTCCCCGGGGTAACCACCCCGAGGAATGCATATGTATGTTGGCAAGACGCTGTTCGCTCAGGTCATGGAG
>JAOUMR010000206.1 GCA_029881435.1 Nitrospira sp. | reverse complement strand
TTGCCGAACAGGCGGTGAGCCAAAAGGACGTCGACGACGCTATTGCCGAGGAACTATCGGCAAACGCCGCACTGGAAGGCGCGCAAGCCGATCTCATTAAAGCCCAATTTGATATGGATAACACGCTCATCACAGCCCCCATCAGCGGGATTATCGAGCGCAGCGGCTACTATGAGGGACGGTTGGTCTCGGCTCAGACCGACCTGCTGACCACGATCCATCAGGTGGATCCCATGTACGTAAATGCAAGTGCCCCGGAAACGTTTGTCCTCAAACGCTTCCGGGATCGTGCAACGAAGCGAATCCAAGGTGCGACACTCTATGAACTGCGCGGTGCCATCACCTTGATGGACAATAGCATCTATTCCCATGAAGGCAAGTTTGATGTGCTCGAAGTCGGTGTGCGTTCGGCCACCGGCACCAGAGACTTTCGCGTGACGTTTCCCAACCCGGACAGAGTCCTGTTCCCAGGGCAGTTCGTGAAACTCCGCATTTTGGGCGCCGTGCGAACTGGTGTTATCCTGGTGCCCCAAGGGGCCGTCCAGCAAGGACCCAAGGGACCCATCGTATTTGTTGTGGGGGCGGACAATAAGGTGGAGATCCGCCCTGTTCAGGCCACGTCATGGCGAGGCGGTCAGTGGTCTATCGAGGATGGCCTGCATGAGGGAGAACAGGTCGTCGTGGAGGGGTTCCACATGATCGCGCCAGGCGCGCCTGTGACAACCGTTCCCTATAAAAAACCCGACTCGGCCGCTCCCGGTTCGACAGCAGCTGCGAAGCCAGAGCAGGCAGAATGATCTCGCATTTTTTCATCGACCGTCCGATTTTCGCTTCGGTCCTCTCTATCGTCATCGTCGTGCTGGGCCTTGTCTCTTTGCAGACCTTGCCTATCGCCCAATTTCCTGAAATCACCCCTCCTGTCGTGCAGATCGAGGCCGACTATCCCGGTGCGAGCGCCGAGGTGATCGCGGATTCAGTTGCCCGTCCGATCGAAGTGCAACTGCCCGGTATCGACAACCTCCTGTACTACGATTCGACCAGCACCAACGACGGACATATGACCATCAAGCTCACGTTCGAAATTGGGACGGACGTGGACATCGCTCAGGTACAGACCCAAAATCGCCAGAAGCTGGCGGAGCCTCAGTTGCCTCCAGAAGTCGTCCGCCAAGGCATTTCGGTCAAGAAGGTGTCCCCGGACTTGTTAGCGGTCGTTGCCCTCAGTTCCAGCGATCCCACGAAAGACCCCGTCTTTATTTCCAACTACGCCACCCTGCGCGTGATCGATAATCTCAAACGGTTGCGCGGTGTCGGAGACGCGGTGGTGTTCGGCGGACAGAACTATTCGATGCGCCTGATCCTGGACCCGACCAGGATGGCGCAACTTAACCTCATGCCTACCGACATCGCCAATGTCGTCCGTGAACAGAATCGGGACTTTCCAGCCGGCACGATCGGACGAGAGCCGGCGCTCAAAGGCACCGAACTGACGATCCCGGTGATCACACAAGGCCGTTTCACGGAGGTGAAAGACTTTGAGGAGATGATTGTCCGGGCGCTTCCAGACGGATCGATGATTCGCCTCAAAGATGTAGCCAGGATCGAACTGGGTGCTCAATCTTATGGTCTCGATGGCCGGTGGAATGGTAAACCCAATGTGTTTCTCTTGACTTTCCTGTCGCCAGGCGCCAACGCCCTCGACACGGTAAAGCGAGTTCGGAAGGAAATGGACATTGTATCAAAGAGCTTTCCACAAGGGGTCTCTTACGATATTCCGTACGACACGACCAAATTTATCGACGTGTCCATTAAAGAAGTGGTCAAGACCCTAGCGGAAGCAATGGTGCTGGTGATCCTCGTCGTATATCTGTTTCTCCAGAGTTGGCGCGCGACGGTGATCCCAGGCGTCGCCGTGCCGGTCTCCCTCATTGGTACCCTTGCCGGCATGCAGGCACTCGGCTTCTCGATCAACACGCTCACCCTCTTTGGAATGGTCTTGGCCATC
>JAOUMR010000138.1 GCA_029881435.1 Nitrospira sp. | reverse complement strand
CCTCTCCACAGGGTGATGGTTCCTGGAGGTCCGTCGCTTCTTCGGGCCAGATAGCCACCGAGTTTTGCAACCCACATGATGACGTCACCGATGCAGGGTGGTTTCTTTGGGACGGTCTTGTTCTTATGGCTCTTCGTCCTGGCGAGTGGGTGATTTTCACCTATTGTCAGATCGGATCAAGCATGCAAGTGAGGACCTTGAGGCGCAGGTACTCCTCGTTGCGTAGCCCGTAGCTGCGTCGCTGAATGACGCGAATCTTGTTGTTGAGCCCCTCGACGAACCCCAAGGCGACCTTGTTCTCCGGCTTGCAATAGGCCGCGATGCCATCCCAGTGTCGGTCGATCATCTCAGCGAACTTCTCGTAGGGTTTGAGCCGCTGCCACTTCAGTGACGCTCTCCAGTTCTCGAAGAAACGACGCGCCCAGCCTTCCCGCTCGTAGTCCCAGAGCTGTCCGAATTCCTCCTTGAGGAGGTACGCCGTGTTCAAACGTTTGTTCGCCTTGAGTAGCAGTCTCAGGCTCCGCCGGCCATCCGGCTTCAGGTTCTCCCGGTGCGACAGCAGCGTGTATTTCTGGCCTTTGATGAAGCGCCGATCCTTGCCTGTCAGACGAGAGTATTCCGTCTTGCGAACCGTGTCCAACGCCTTGCCAAGATGACGGATGACGTGGAATTTGTCGAACAGGATGGCGGCCTGCGGCGCGTGCTCCGGCTTGAGCGTTGCGTTGCGAAACGCCTGCCACATGTCCATGACCGCCAGCCGAATCTTCTTGCTCTTCGACGAGCCGAGCCACTGGTAGAACTCGTCCATACTCTCTTCCGAGCGATCGTTGCCCCCGAACCAAATCGGCCGCCGCCGCTCCAGGTCGCTGACGACAATCCGGTAGGTGTGTCCCTTGCGGATGGATATCTCGTCGATCCCGACCACTTTCGGCGCCGGCTGGCCCGCGCGGCGCAGCTGCTCACGCATGTACTCCATTTCCAAATCCCTGATGGTCCACCAGGCTAGGTGCGTCTCCTGGGCCACGTCCTTGACCGTCATGGTCTGGCAGCGACGTCCCACGAAGAATGAGAAGCGTTTGGTGTAGAACGGGTTGTCCGCCAACCAGTCCAACTTCTCCTGCTTCACCGTGCCGCAACGCCAGCAGTCGACGCGACGGATCTCCACCTCCAGGTAGATTCGCCTGTCCCCGCAGGGCAGGTCGCGAACCCGGCGAATCTTTCGGTCGTACCAGGCGCGATGGATGAGGCCGCAGGCGCCGCACGCCGTTTTTTCCCCGCCGCTGGAGCCGGATAACGCGGGCTTTCGGGTCGCCGAAGATGCCCACCACGGTCGGAGCGGGACGGAACCTAGGAAAACGATAGGTATCTCGCAGGCGTCGGTGTGTTCGCATCCGGCCATCATGCCAGATGTCTTGACCATCAAAACAGCCCCGTCTCTGTCGAGAGACCGACATTTCTCATGCGGTTTTCACCCACTCGCCAGGACGAAGAGCCACAGAACTATTTGCGCACAGGAACTGCTTCAGTTAATGTCGACCCCTGATCCTGCGGCTCTCCCTTAAATGTTCTAGGAAAGCGCTCTTCCAGAATCACATACATCGTTGGGATGAGAAACAGCGTGAGTAGGGTGGAAACGCTCAACCCGCCGACGACTGCCCGTGCCAATGGTGCGTTAGTTTCGGCGCCGGTTCCGAGCCCGATTGCCATGGGGAGGAGTCCGAAGACCGTAGCCAGGGAAGTCATGAGAATCGGACGCAGCCTCGTTCGTGCGCCAGTGACGACGGCCTGGTGAAGTGCGCGCCCTCTTCGGCGGAGCACATTGGTATAGTCAACCAGCAAAACCCCGTTCGAGACGACGATCCCAAACATCATGATTATGCCCATCATTGAGGAGGTGGACAGCGTGGTATTCGTCAGGAACAGCATCAAAATGACCCCGGGGAAGCCCATCGGCACGGTAAACATGATGATAAATGGATCAATGAGCGATTTAAATTGGGCGGCCATGACCATGTAGACCAACATGAGTGCCAAGACGATGGCAAACTGCAACCCTTCGAAGGTTTTCCGCTGCTGCTGAATCTGTCCGGCCAGTTTGATGCTAAATCCTGCCGGTAGCTGAAGCTTGGCGAATGCGGACTCGAGATCTTCGGCGATCTCGCCGAGCGTTCGAGTGGTCGGATTCGCCGTAATGTGGATCACGCGTTGAAAATGCTTCCGATCGACCTTCACCGGCCCCGCGTTCAACTTGAGTGACGCCACGTTCTTGAGTAGGACCGGCTCACCGGTCTTGGTGGTGAGAAGAATATTCTCCAAATCGGTGAGACTTTCTCGGTGCTCTTCCGCCAGCCACGCACTGATGAAGTACTCATTGCCGCTTTGTGGGTCGGTGAAAATAATCGGTTCGGTCTGACCGTTCCCGTTCAGGGAAAAGAGGACGGCATTGGCCACATCGGTTTCGCTGATACCGAGCAAAGCTGCCTTCTCCCGATCCACTGTCACGTTGACTTCCGGATAGTGTTCTTCCCGATTTGATTCCACATCGGCTAGGCCGGGAGTTTGCTCCATGATCTCCTTGACGCGCGCGATAACCTCCCTCGCCGTTCCGAAATCGTGTCCGTAAATTTCTACATCAACGGCCTTTTGGGAGCCGAAGCTAGTGACACGCTTGACAAGACCTCCAGGGTCGAAATACATCGAAACACCAGGAAACAGTTTCACGATCTTGGGACGCACATCGTTCATGATCTCAACCTGAGTTCTTGTCCGCTTCGGCGGTTCGACGAGGTACACTTGAATCGAAGAGGTATGAGGGCCGGTATTGGAGTTGAACAGAGACGAGCGACCTTGGGACAGGATACCGGTACTGGAGACGATGGTCTGCAGTTCAGTAGTGGGAATGTTGGCGCGAAGGATCCGTTCAACTTCTGAGACTTGCTGTTCAGTCTTTTCAACTCGTTGTCCGACCGGGGCCCGCAAGACAATCCGAAACTGGCTCTCATCGGAAACCGGCAGGAACTCAGTTCCGATCAAAGGGACTAAAGTGAGCGACCCAAGGAAAATCAAAGTGACTGCGATGATCAGAATCTTGCGATGTCCCAGGATCCACTTCAGCGAGTCTTCGTAACCTCGATCCAGCGATTCATAGCGGGTACGGCTCCACTCCATCACTGCCGCAAGCCAACGCGGCATGGCTTGCTGTGCTTCTCGCTCAGGTTTGAGGAATCTATAGCACAGGGCCGGTGTCACCGTGCGAGAGACTAAGAATGATGTGAAGAGCGCGATCGCAATTGTGACAGTCAACGGAATCAACAACAGGCGCGCGATCCCGACGACGAAAAACATGGGGAGAAACACGACGACGGTCGTAACAGTGGAGGCAAAGATCGGCATCGCAACTTCTCGGGCAGCATCGAGGATGCCGTTCCATCGGTTGAGATTGGTGTTTATGTGGCGCTGAATGTTCTCCAGTTCTACGATGGAATCATCCACAAGCCGGCCGATTCCCAGCGCAAGCCCACCGAGCGTGAAGATATTGAGAGTCTGATCCGTGAAATAGAGCACGATAAACGTCACGAGCATGGACAGCGGGATGGCTACGGAAATGATTACGGTGCTGGTCAAGTTTCGTAGAAAGATAAAAATCACGGCCGCGGCTAACAAGGAACCGTGAATGGCCTGTTCAATCAGATTGCGGATGGATTGACGGATGTACAGAGACTGGTCAAATGAAATACCAAGCTTCACTCCTTCAGGGATGCCGAACAGCTTCGGAAGGGCAGCGCGTAGGGCGTCGACGACCGCGACCGTGTTGGCGAGCGGTTGTTTGTTGACACGAAGAAACACCGATCGGGCGCCATCGGTGTGGACGATGTTCGTTTGGATATCTGAGGAATCTGTCACAGTTCCTACGTCACGCACGCGGACCGGGTTGCCTTGCTGATTCACCTTCACGATGACGTCTTGGATCGGCTCCACCCTTCGAAATTGGTTGTTCGTAAACACGTTGTAATCAAGATTGCCAGCTTTGATATTGCCGGAGGGTAGAATCAAGTTAGAGGCTTTGACGGATCTGACGACGTCGAGAATCGAGAGTCCACGGGCACTGAGGAGAGCCGGATCCAGATTGATATTGATCTGGCGAATCTTCCCTCCTTCCACCGTTGCTGCCGCGACGTCGGCGATCTGCTCGATCTGTGGAGCGATGGTGTTATACGCGAGATCATAGAGGCCGCGCTCGTCCAGCTCGTCGCTCGATACCGACACAACCGAAACAGGAATGTTGGAGACATCGAACTTGACGATAAACGGCTGCAGAATACCCGGTGGGAGGCTGTTCAAGATCTGCGTGATGCGCTGCATCACCTCCATTTGGCCGACATCGAGGTCGGCACCCCAGTTGAACCAGATCTGGACCGCTCCGAGTCCTTGCTTACTGAACGATTCGACATGCTCCACATTGGAGGCCGAACTGACGGCTTTTTCGATCGGGTACACAACGCTCTGTTCGATGTCGAGAGGAGGCGCCCCTTTATAAATGACGCCCACGAAAGCAACGGGAACCTGGATTTGTGGGAAGAGGTCAACCGGCAATCTCTGAAGTGAGGTTACACCCAATACCACCATCGCCAGCGAGAGCATTAAAATGCCGATCCGATTGCGTAATGCGAGTAGAGTCAACCACATATCAGACAGAAGCACAGTGAAATGCGAGACGCGATGCGTTGGAGGAAGGCAGGCACTGTGCACCTTTACGGTTTACTTTTTACTGGATCCAATGGTTGCGTTTGCACCGGTGTGCCGTCGTGTATCAGATCCTTACCGGAGACAATGACCGCTTCATTCCCTATGAGGCCCTTGGTGATTTCTATGTAGTTCCCTTGTCGGGCGCCGATCTCAATGTCCACTCTCCGGGCTTTTCCTTCTTGGACAATGTACACGTACTGCGCTTCTTCAAGGCGGCTGACCGCATCGATGGGAATCTGTAAGGCCTGAGGATGCGTTCCAACCAACACTTCAACTCGGGCGAACATTCCACCCTTCAATCGACGATCTCTGTTGGGTAAGTCAATTGCGACAGTCATGGTGCGTGTTGCGCGATTCAGGGCCTGGACGATACGTGTCACAGTCCCCTCGAATATCTGGTCAGGGTATGCTTCAGCGCGAAGCTCTGCTTTTTGTCCGATCTTCACGAGAGGAATATCTCGCTCGACAACTTCAATCAGTACACGGACCGTATCAATGTCGTGCAAGCTCATGATGCCTCGCGACATAGTCGACGTACTGGCTGTGGCACTGCTCACATAGGCTCCGGTATCTAAATTACGCTCTGCGATATAGCCGGCAAACGGGGCTCGGATATAGGAGTAAGTCAGGTTGGTTTTCGCTTGTGCCAGGGCGACATCCATTTGGTTCACCTGAGCTTGTAAGGATTCTTGTGCTGCTCTGGCGGCATCAAGGTTGACCTCCGCAGTATCGAGGTCTTGCTGCGAAACGAATTGGTCTTTGATCAGCGATTGCATGCGATCGAACGTGAGCTTGGCATTGCGAATTACTGCATCCTGCTGTGAGACTCTTGCTTGTGCGGCAGACCGATTGGCCTTCGCTTGATTAACGGCATGTTGATAGTCCGTATGATCTATTTCAACGAGTAACTGATTCCCTCGTACAAAATCACCTTTATCCACATGCAATTTGGCAATGTAGCCATCGACGCGTGAGAAGATGTTCACAACTTGATTGGGGGAGATGTCCGCAGTGTAACTCAATCGAACATCGAGATCCTGTCTGATCGGGGGCACAATGCCGACGGTGATAAGACGTGGCTTAGGCGTATCGGTTTTAGCGCCTGTGCTCAGGCGAACGACGAGAAGGGTGGCAATCACAAACACAACGGCAATCCCAAGGGCTAACAATGGATGTCGGAATAATTGGCTCATATGCGTGTTTGCCGTCTACGAATCAGGGCACTGTCGTACGAGCCCGCCAAGGAACAGCGAGACATATTCTGCCACCGTATCCTCGTGAGTGAGGCTCCTAGCGGACATTATTCATAATGAGTGCTGCAACGCCGATGGAGCCGCCTCTTGGGAGTATCCGAGCCTGTAAGGGAGGAGCGCGGGCCTCATGACGAGGATTTCTTCACTGTCGCACGGTGTCCGGGTGCGTTATCGGGGCCTGGCTGGGGCTCGTGCAGCCACACCATTCCCGTTGACACGGTTGGAGAACACCCGTTGTGTGGCTGTTGCAATGGCGGTTAGCCAGGTACGGCCCCGACGGCGAGGGCGACGCGGCGCCAGGTGTCGCCCCACGGGGAGCAGTGCGGTAGGTGCAGGACGACGCGACGGACCGACCGTTCCACCCACACGGCCAGCTTCAGCAGCCGCTCGCGGAAGGTGGAGACCTGCGCCGTAGCACAGCTGGTGCCCTGTGCCTGGCGGCGCAACTCCTGGAGCAGCGCAGACGCCGCGGTGGTGAGCAGCACCCGGAATTGATTGGCCCAGAACTGCGAACAACTCGTCCGGCCGAGTGCCAGCCCGTCATGCAGCTCTTTGAGCCGGTTCTCCATATCGCCCCGCTGACAATAGGTCGCATACACGGTGGCGGGCGTGCCCTCAAGATTGGTGACGACGAACCGGGGATTGCCTCGGGGCTCGCGTCCCGGTAGCCGGACGACTTCCGCTTTGATGATCACGCGCCGCCGACGCGACCAACTCCGAGCCGCGTAGAGAGTCTCCCCGAACACGTGCTCGGTGCGACCGCTGTACTTGGAGAGCCCGTAGGCCTCACCCAAGAGCTGGCCCGCGCATCGCACCAGCCGGGCGTTGCTCGCCAATCCCACGACATACTCGACCCGCTGTCGCTCCAAGACGTCCAGCCAGTCGTTGCCGGCAAAGCCGCCATCGACGCGCACCCGCAGGGCCGTGCCTGGAAACGCGCGGCGCAACTGACGCACGAGCGTGCGCAGCAGACCACGGGCTCCCCGCGTGGCGGGACTGTTGCCGGGGCGCAACACGATGGCCGCCAGATACTGCTCGGCTTCATCATTGAACGTGAGCGTGGCCACCAGCGGCAGATAACACCACGTGTCGTAGTGTCCGTTGAAAAACGTGAACGCCTGTTGCCCATGCGTGGGATCGTCCGTCGGGTCCAGATCGATCGTGATGCGCTGCGCCTGGCCCTTGAGCCGCGTCCGATGGTGCGCAATGACGGTCGCGGCCAGGGTGCGGCCCATCCGCGCCAAGGTCCGCGGACGGACCGCGTTTTCAAACCGCGACAGGGTCGGCTGCGAGGCCAAGGCGGCACCGGTCACTGGATCCCGCCCCACCACCAGTTTGTGGAGGGGATCATTGGCCAGCCGGGCGGCGTCGTTGCCATCCTCATAGCCACAGGCCAGACCAAAGAGCCGTTGCCGCAGCAGGTCTCGGACCGAGTGTCGGATCTTATCGGGGGCCCGGCGGTCGACCAGACAGTCCGCCAACTGGTCGGTCATCCGCAGGCGGTCATCCACCGCCTTGAGCAACACCACCCCCCCATCGGTGCTGGCGTGAGCCTGATCAAACCGCGCCACCACGGGCCGGAGTTTCTCCTGGAACGCGAAGGTCAATTGCGGTATACAGTCTGTCGCCATCGAGGAACCTCCTCTCTGTATGTAGAAGCTGCTTGGTCGCCGCTCCTATAGCACAGTTGGGAGCCTCGGTGGTTTTTTTATTCCCAGAGTCGTGAATTATCCCGGCTAG
>JAOUMR010000137.1 GCA_029881435.1 Nitrospira sp. | reverse complement strand
CCCAGCGCAATGCGAAGCCTACCCCCTTGGTCTGGACCAAGACGGCCCAGGAGATTCTGGCAAAAGTGAATCGCGCCAAACGCGCCCTGGATAAGACAAGAACAGCATGAATCACTACACTAGCTGCACCCGGCACCAGCTGCATCTACGTGCTAGGTAGCTGGTGGTATTGCGTTAGACCGAAGATCGTGACTATGCTGAACGTACGATCCGGATATGCGCCACACTCAGCACAGATAATGAGAATGGAGCGAACTCGTGGATTCACTTGTCACCTGGACCAAGGTCGTCTATGCCCTACACGCGTTCAGTCTGTTGACCGGTATCATTGGCACGGCCACGGTGGTCGGCGCATTCCTCACCGGCTGGCCTTCGATCATCGCGGTCATTCTGAACTACATCAAGCGGAGCGAGGCTCGCGGCACGTGGCTTGAATCGCACTTTCGCTGGCAGATCCGAACCTTCTGGTTTGGACTGCTCTGGATCTCCCTCTGCGGGGCCTTCATTATCGCGACCTTGGGGATCGGCCTCCTCTTCATATGGCTCCCGATCACGCTGGTGGGGCTCTGGTTTGTGTATCGCATTGTTCGCGGCTGGATCACGCTTGGCGACCGTCGGCCAATGTACGTGTGAGCGTAACGGCCTTCATCAGCCCACCACTCCCCAGCATGAGGGCGAACCCTGCCGCCTGAGATCCTGCTGATTCTTGAGCCCTGCTGCAGTAGAATTCGGCTCTCATGTCGCTCTCGCCTCTGATTCGCTTCGGAACGTCCACATGGACCTACGAAGGCTGGCAAGGACAGGTGTACCTCAAGCAGTACGCCAAGGCCACGTTTGCACGCGAATGCTTAGGCGAATACTGCCAGTATCTCTACAACGGTGAGCCTCTCTTTCGCACCGTGGGCAATGATTCGACCTTCTACCGCCCACCCACCGCGAATCAGCTCCGCCAGTACCTCAAGCAGATCCCCGAAGACTTCGAGATGTGTTTCAAGGTGTGGGAAGAGATCACCATTCCGAGCTATGCCAAGCAGGCCCGCTATGGCGTGAAGGCCGGACAACCGAATCCTCGGTTTCTCGATGCGAAGCTCTTCAAAGACCTCGTGTTGACTCCTTACCGAGACGCGAAATTCGAGCCCCACACCGGCCCATTCCTCTTCGAGTTTCAACGGCATGGCCGGTCGAGCGAGGAGTTCTGCTCCCGCCTGGATACGTTCTTCAGCCAGTTGCCGAAGGAGTTTCGGTACGCCGTGGAGATCCGGAATGCTGGATTGCTGGGGCCTGAGTATCAAAAAGTCTTAGCGAGTCATGGAGTAGCCCACGTCTATAATCACTGGTCCTATATGCCCTCATTGCTTGAACAGCATCGGCGGATGGACGACACATGTACTGCTCCATTTACAGTCCTTCGATTACTGACTCCCCTGAAGATGTCGTATGAAGCTGCCAAGACGCGAGCCGAGCCCTATCACAAGATCGTAGGAGAGTTGCCTGACATGCGACGAGAGGCAGTGGAGCTCGTGCAGAAGGTGGTGGCTGACAACCGGCGAGTCTACGTACTCGTCAACAATCGCTCAGAAGGAAATGCGCCGTTGACGATTCAAGCGCTGATGAAGGCGCTGCAGGAGTGATGCGCAGGGACCACGCGTCAACCCTGAGCTATCTCTGTTCCTCTGCAGAACGCTACGAAGGGTTTTTCTCTTCGACGGTGATGTCTCCCCATTTCGAAATCTGAATGCGCTTTCCGGGATTCTTGAGGACCTTCGGGATCACTTTGTGTTCCACAAAATGCCGCAACTCCTCGCGAGACGCGTGCTCAGCTAAAAACTGTTCATTGAAGACCACGTGCCACGATTGCTTCTCAACGCCGTGGCGAAAGCCAAACGTCGGTCTGATCGTCTGGCTGAACTTGATGTCTATAAATTGCTTTTCGAAACATTCCCGTATGGCCTGAATTGTATTGGGATGAATACTACCTGTACCACTGTCCATAGATTTCTCCTTCACTGTGTGTAGAAGGAAAGTGTACATCACTCTCTTGCGCACTGCTGGCTGTCTTGGAGGATTCAGCCACGATGGATGAGGACCGCCCGCTGCTGCGCTGGGTGCGACGGTCGCTACTAGCAAGTTGCATGACGCATCTCCGTGAGTGCGTTGACCAGTCGGATGGTTAGTGGTGCGAACCAACCGATGAACCGGGAATGTGGCCATCCACGATCTGCTGGCCATAGGCAATGCACTGGGCCGTGGCTTCCTCGGCGGTGGCATACCGACCGGTCTTCACGAAATGACGGCTGTCCTCCTCGTCCTCCGTGGTCCAGGAAATGAAGACGTTCAACTCCCACTGGCCAGTGTCCACGAGCTGCCGAGGAGCAGGTTGTAGGGTGAAGCCTTTGTAGGTTACGGCTTGGGTCATTGCGGTGGCGCTCCTTCCATTCTAACGATTCAGTATTTCTTTATCACCTGCAAAGCCAGCAGGGATCGAACTCGTGGCTCGTCGTAGAACCCTGTCCTTCCTACTCTGAGCCTGAAGATCATAAAGGTCTAGATTTTTCGTCGCATGCTTCAGGTCGTGGATATCGACCGAGGTCATGTCCAAGAGTCCATGTGAATTCCGCTCGTGGCGAAGAACCGGTGTGGCGAAGAGGGTCACACAGCGGGAGTGACAACATCAGTCGCGCTCCCTGCTTGTCCCCATGTGCGGTCACCGAGCAGACGCACGCCGCGTGTCCGAGATCCGTCGAGCAGCAGGCAGAGCCCCGCGATAAGGATTCACATCCTGAATTCCCAGAAAGTGGAGATACACAGGACACGGGGTGATCCCTATTCCCGTCGACCGGAATAAAAAAATGTGCAGAGAGAATTTTACTCACAGTACAAACTCTGCTATATCACACCTATACAATCATCGTTTTTGAAATCGAAGGGAGGTGGGGTGCTCATGGCAACGAAGAAAGCAGCGAAGAAGCCTGCCAAGAAGGCAGCGAAGAAGCCTGCCAAGAAGGCGGCCAAGAAGAAGTAGTCGTCGTCCCGTGAGGAGGCGTCGATCATGTCGCCTCCTCACCATCTCGTATCCTCGATCTTCCGCACCCCCATACCGCATCGCACGAGTCGTTGTCCGATCGAACACTTCCTCGGCAACGCTCCGAGAGACTCGACCACCCGAGAGCACCCACGTCATCGACGAGAGCTCCCCTTCACTGAGCTGTCCTCCATCGGGATGGAATCGACGACGCTGTTCGGATGCAACCGGTGACGCCGACGACGCGTACCTCATGCGCTGAAGAATACGGCAAAAGAGGACGGAACGACCAGCAGGCTGAGATCACGACCGCGAAGAAGCGGCAAGGCAAAAAAAAGGGGAGGTGATGTCCGCATCACCTCCCCACTTTCTTAGCACCAGGAGCGACTCCATAGCGTAAAGAAAGCAGCGGGTGAATCTTAGCATGAACATTCCCCTGAAAACAGAGTAAATATATTCACATAATCAATGGCTTGAGAATTTTGTCCCGGCGATGCTGAATGGAAGGTCCTGGGTAAGGATATTCAAGAAGCGAGGCCACACCCGATTGAGGTGCAACGACCGGACGGGTATTCCACACCAACACCTCAGGCGTCCTGGCACGAGAACGCGGGAGCACGGTCACTCAGGTTTCCCAGGCGCTGAACTGCCCCAAAGAAATAACGCTGCTGCGACAACCACGTAGGCTCCGGCGATATACCAAAGGGAGTCGAACTCGACCGACGCCGCAAAAAAGACCGCCTCCGAAATAGCGGCACCGACGATCAACATCAGTAATCCAAGCCAATTGAACCAACGCATACGCGTGCCTGGCTCCCTTTGGTTGCTATCGCCACGTGGGAGAACGGGAATTATAGCCAGTCATCACAGAAAATGGCTAGCGGGGCAGTGATGCCCAAGCACCACTACTCCATCACGGAGGTCTCGATACATTGGCAAGGAAGTATCCAGGCTCGAACGACGGAATGCGATTGAAGGAAGGGTTGGCCAACAACGCGAAAAGAACCATGAAAGGGTGTCCGACGTGATCAAACCGCATGAGCAAGTTGCGGAGGAGGAAGCGAGCGACTGGTGGCCTGTATCCGGCGCCGCACGGAAGAAGGCTATGCCTGATGAAGCGCCGGTAGGAGGTTGTTCTCCTTGGGTTAAGGTCCATTGATGGTTGTGGATCTTTCCTGTTTTCAATAACCGGATGGTTCAGGGTCCGCCGAATCCATCTCCTCGCGTGAAGAATGGACCTGCTTCATTCGGCTATCTGTGCGGTAGTCTGTGCTTATCCGAAAACCTTACAGAGTAAAATCCATGGATTTGGCCTGTGCCACGGGCAATAGTTCAGAAAGAACGCGCCATTGGCCGGAGGCCGGGTAGCTTCGCGGTGTCGTTAGGAGACAGGATCTTGTGGAGACGACCGCAGATAGCCGTCCGGTTTCTCAAGGCAGGAGTTGATAGGCTGCGGGTCGGGCTTCGAAAGAGCGGTCAACCAACATTCCTCGAAGATGGTGCAATAGCACGTCTCGATTTCCACGCGAGGGTCGTTGGCATGCCATGCATTGTTGAGAGCGTCGCCGTCAACCCAGAATATCTGTTGTTGTGACTTCGGCATTAACATGTCAGCAGGAATGATGGAAGAGAACCTGGGCATGGTCTTGAAACCTAGAGCGGTGCTCATATTACTCCAGGTCGGCATGACCTTGCCGTCAACGGTGACAGTCGTCCAGTACACGACTGCCGGCCCTGACCCGGTATTTGATAGTACAAGGCCGGAACCACGGTCATTCAAGAGGTAGGAGATGGCCAGCCTCGGAGGGAGCGCGAGCTTTCGGTACTTGCGTTCGGGGCTGCTTTCCCACATCACGAAATTAAGTGCGGCGAAGGCTGCAATGATAGCCATAATCACGATCCATCTATCGGCTACCCATTTAATCATTTTCGCCGTTGCCGAACGTAAAGCACTGCTCGGGTGCTCACACTATGCAACAGATGGGAGTGGTTTGTCAGGTGTCAATGTTGGCCGGCCATGATACCGGATATGGATGGACCAAGGCCTGCTAGGGAATGTCTCAGAGGTGGCGTTAGGCAGGAAAGGTGGCAACAAGGGTGGACGTGCCTAGGATCACCTTGCTGCTATCTCGTTCATGTGCAAAAGCGCAAGAGCGCACACGTATCGACCGGCAGGTCTCGGCCAATTTGCGACAGTCGCTAGCCTATTCTCACTGCTCGAAAGCTGCTGTTCAGCTGATCTAAAAGACAACAAAGTTGTGAAACACGACAGGTGATTCAGCGTTTGAGTGAACGATTAGGCGCGTGTGT
This sequence comes from Nitrospira sp., assembly GCA_029881435.1. GTDB lineage: Bacteria > Nitrospirota > Nitrospiria > Nitrospirales > Nitrospiraceae > Nitrospira_D. Next base: position 2,504 of record JAOUMR010000137.1, on the reverse strand, counting down.
TTCCGTGAACTCACGATACGCCGCTGCGAGTGGCACGGCAAAGAGGACGAGGAGCATGAAGTTCAGCGAGCATTCTCCTAGGCACCGAGCCACAGCCAACATGCAGTGGCTGGGATGAGCTAGGCGACCACCGAAACTGCAACGCTGTTCGAGCCCTCTCACGGTTGCCATACGCCCTGTGCTCTTCTCTCTACCCCCTTCGCTGACACAAGACTCCAGTACCGTCTCTGGAGTGATGGATACGCCTCCAACTTTGCAGTAGACTGGCCCATATCAGGTTATTGAGACGGCTTTGCTCAGTTGCCGGGCTGGCCGCAGCTGATGTAATCGTGAGGCGTTGCCATACCACACCTTGAACAGCACAGAATACGCCGCATTGGATGGCTTCGTGCGGCTGTACTTGGCACCAATGACGGGATTGTTTCCACGGCGAGTCTTGTCTTAGGCGTCACAGCAGCAGGGGGGAATTCAAAGAGTATTATGATCGCGGGCGTAGCCGGTCTTGTGGCTGGTGCGATGGCGATGGCGGCTGGCGAGTATGTGTCGGTGAGTTCACAAGCCGACACCGAGCGCGCCGATCTCGATCGGGAGCGTAAGGAGTTGGCCGCTGACCCCACGCAAGAGCACCGGGAAATGACCGCGATCTACGTCGGGCGTGGGCTTGATGCAGGACTCGCCTCCCAGGTCGCTACTCAGCTGATGGCGCATGATGCACTCGGTGCACATGGGCGTGACGAGCTGGGTATATCCGATACATTGACCGCGCGACCTGTTCAAGCCGCATTGGCGTCGGCCGTCACGTTTTCAGTTGGCGCGGTCCTTCCTCTCCTGATTGTCCTGTTGGTGCCGGTATCTACGCTCATGTGGGCTGTTTCGGGGAGCTCGCTGGTGTTTCTCGCGCTATTAGGCTCTCTGGCTGCGCGCATCGGCGGCGCGTCAGTGATCATCGCAGCCGTGCGGGTGACCTTTTGGGGCGCCTTGGCCATGGCCTTGACCGCTGGGGTTGGGGCCCTGTTTGGAGTCACTGTCTGACCCGTCAGTGCGAAGCACGGACTGTGGCGAAGTCCACGTAGAAAGAAGTTTCCGCGATGCGTTTGCCAGATTCAGAGACCGCCTTCGGGGCCGTCCCGTCGCAGGCGTAGATCGGCCAGGAACGGAAGTTCCGCGACGAGAGAGGGGGCTCCAGAAATTCGGACAGTGTGATAAGTGGTAGCCTGGCTTCACCAACGCCACCGGAAGGTGGCGACACAAAGGAGCGAGGCGATGAAGAGAACGAGACGGAATCACGGGGCGACCTTTAAGGCGCAAGTGGCCTTGGCCGCGGTCAAAGGCGACAAGACCCTCGCCGAATTGGCCGAGCAATTCAGCGTGCACCCTACCCAGATCACAGACTGGAAGCAGCAACTATTGGCCCGGGTGGCCGATGTGTTTGGCGGGGCTACTACGGCACCGGCAGACACCCCGGATCTGAAGACCCTGCACGCCAAGATCGGCCAGCTGACCTTGGAGAATGATTTTTTAGAAGGTGCGCTCACCAAGGCGGGCTTGCTGAGCGCAAAGCGATGATCGATCGGACCCACGCGTTACCAGTTGCGCGACAATGCCAGCTGCTGAAGCTGGCCCGGTCGACCGCCTACTATCAGCAGAAACCGGTCTCTGATACAGCACTGACCCTGATGCGTCGGATTGACGAGTTGCATCTGCAGTATCCGTTTGCCGGCGCCCGCATGCTGCGGGATCTCCTCCGGCAAGAGGGGCATGCCATTGGGAGGCGGCAGGTCGCGACCCTGATGCGGCGGATGGGCATCACCGCCGTGTATCGCATGCCGCGAACGAGTCAACGGCATCCTGCCCACCGGATCTATCCCTATTTGTTACGCCAGCTGACGATCACACGATCGAACCACGTGTGGGCCGCCGATATCACCTACATTCCAATGCAACGGGGATTCATGTATCTCTGTGCCATCTTGGACTGGGCCAGTCGCCGAGTGTTGACCTGGCGGTTATCCAACACGTTAACCACAGACTTCTGCCTGGAGGCGGTGCAGGAGGCCATCACTCGGTATGGGAGGCCCGAGATCTTTAACACCGATCAAGGTTGCCAGTTCACCAGCCAGGAATTCACCGGGTTTCTGCAGACTCATGGAATTCAGATCAGCATGGATGGGATCGGGCGGTGGCGGGATAACGTCTTCGTCGAGCGGTTGTGGCGGAGCCTCAAATATGAGGAGGTGTATCTCCATGCCTACGAAACCGTCGGGGCCACACGCGAAGGCGTGGCGCGTTACATGACCTTCTACAATCAGATCAGGCCGCATCGCGCGCTTGACGGACGCACGCCCGATCGCGTGTACTGTGACAACCTGTCTGCACGGCCCACCGCCGCGTAGACATTATCCGTCAGGCACCACTTATGAACGGACAGAAACTGTCCAAACAACCGGAGCCCCCTCTGAGTATCCTGATGAATAGCCATGCATTAGCTCTTGAAAAGCAGGTCC
>JAOUMR010000041.1 GCA_029881435.1 Nitrospira sp. | reverse complement strand
TCTTGAGCGTCACCCCTTTCGAGAAAGTGTCGCTACTTCAACTGTTTACCGACACCGAACCACCCACCGATCCGTTGATCGATGGTAACCAACTGACTTTGCTATGAATTCTGTCGGACACTAATGAGGTTCACGATAAGCATGATGGTTGAGAGTCGCCACCGTCAAGGAGAATCCCTATAACGAGAAGAGCACGCCTCCTTCTCCAGGAGGCCACAATACATGCTTGTCATGCGGTACGGTGCATAACCGGCAACCATCTTGGTAGAATCACGGTGTGTGTCAGCGCCGGGTACGCCAATCCATAGATATTTTGGTTGGGTAGGGCGTGACTCTCTCCATAGGAAAAGAGGAAACATTGCTATGAGTCGACTCATACGACACATGCCAATCGGTATCTTCCTGCTGACCACCGCCTTCGTCAGTCTGCCCAATTTTGCTCTTCCATCTACATCAGGTCCGATTCAGGGAGAGGTTGTCATTGTGACGGTCGGTATTCCGGGAACAATGGTCATTCGAGATGAGAAGGGGCAGCTCCATATTCTGAAGCTCACGCAGCAAACCCAACTGAGTGCTCAATTTAAGCCGGGAGACAAGGTGCTGGCCTTCACCAGTCCGTATGGCGTGAGCGCAGTTCAACTCCAGAAAGGGACTCCATAACCCAGTGCAACTTCCTTCGGCTCTTCGACGCGGTCGTGTACCTCGCCGTTCCGACACCTCCACACCCGCCTGAATAGAGCGACGAGGTCCTCGTGGAGAGTCCAAGAAATAGGTTTGTGGTGAGTTCGTCGAATCGTGAACGTAACTGCCTGAACTGACACGCCCTTCAACCAACTTAGGGCGAACGGATTACGACAAGTGTTTTGGGGGCAGCACGTTATCACTGCACGAACATGGTTGTCGAGGGTTCCTCGAAGGGCGTATGGTTGCGATTAGGCAAGGTCAAATCTTTGGTGGGGAGTCGATGCGAGTTCTGAAAAGCTGCTGGCACTGGTTCTGGGGGCAGTCCATTTTCAACAAGGTGGCGCTTATCGGGCTGTTTGCCGCATTTGTCCCGTTCGTACTCCCTACGATTGTAGCCTGGTTCAGACCGACAATGATTCATGTCGGAGTGTCCTTCTACACATATGAACGGGGGGTCCAGGCACAGGGCATGAACACGCTCTATTTCTTCGAACGGCGGAATTTAGTGTCCGATTGCAGGATTCGTCGGGAGGAACAATCGGTCCCAAGCGGTCGAGCGAAGGCACCCGACCCGCAGAGCTGGGTGTTGATCAAGTTGTTGCTTGAAAATGTGTCCGATCGCGACATGACGAGTCTTCGGGTCGGTGTACGGTCTCCTGCCATCAATCAGACAACCCTTCTCTTGAGTGCCCCGAGGTTAGTTGCCACCGGAAACAAAGAAGCGCCGCCCGATGTGAAGCCCTTGTATGTCATCTCGATTGAGACGCTGCCCGCAGAGAGCTCGGCGGTCGTCACCTTGAAGACACCGATCGACGACTACCTGCGGGACTTTATCTATGTCAAACGGCGTCCTGTGACCATCCAAGTTCCCTATGTGTCGGCTGACCAATTCAGGCAGTATCCACCGATCGTCTCGCGCACGAATGCGGTCAAAATGTTGAATCGCGAGGGAGTCTTGCGGACTCAGGGCGAGGGTGTCACTGATGAAAAGCTCCTTGTGACGATGGTGTCGTCAGAGGAGTCGGATAGGGAGGAAGCGGAGGCGGAGGCGTCGTATCAAGCCCTTCCAAGAGCAAAGGCTTGTTCAGAGACAGAAGCAGGGGTGTGGTGATTCTCCAATTGGAAAAAACGGAGCGATTCTGACAACAACCCAGCGTGGCTCTCATGGGTTGCGTGATGCGATGTTCTCGGCACGAAGACTGTGTGCGGCGGACTGTCCCGCTAACCACCCTGTCGTCCACGCCCATTGAAAATTGAATCCACCGATGCGTCCATCGCAATCGAGCATCTCCCCGGTCAGATACAATCCCGGAGCCACCTTCGATTCCATAGTGCGATAATTAATTTCATCCAACGGCACGCCGCCGGCTGTGACTTCAGCGAAGTTCCATCCACGGTCGCGTTCAACAGGAAATCGAAACTTGGTGAGTGCGTCAAGTAATCGATTCCGGTCAATCCGCGGGACCTGGGCGATGGTCTTCAGTGGGGCACACGAACAAGACAGACAGAGGGCATGGGCAAATCGTTCTGGGACCAGCAGTGCCAGCGTTCTCGCCAGGGAACGTTTCGGGTGTTCGGTGGCTTGAAGGGTCAACCAAGCCTTTAATTCGTCAGGTGTCCGACTTGGCAGGAAGTTGCCGTAGAGGTCAACTTGTGCCCCCCGATTCGTTGCCAAGGTCCAGAAGCGGCTGGCGTCCATGACTACCGGACCACTAATGCCAAAATGGGTCCAGAGCAGACTCCCGGTGCGTCGATCAGCTTCTCGGCCTTCCACTACGGTCGTCAATTCCACCTCATGCGAGAGGCCTGAGAGCGTTGCATGAAACATGGACTGTTCCAGGACGAGTGGGACCAACGCTGGTGCGGTCGGCGTCACGCGATGGCCGAGGGAACGAACCAGCCGGTATCCGAATCCATCACTTCCCGTTCTTGGTAACGACTGTCCCCCGGTGGCAAGAATAATGCGAACTGTTTGGATTGCGCCATGGTTGTGACGCACTCGATATCCTGACTTTGACGGTGAGATCTCGCACACGCGATGATCCGGACAGATGGTGACCCCAACGTGTCGGGCGCAATCGAGTAGCGCGTTCAGTACCGTACGTGCCTGATCAGTGGTGGGAAACAGTTTGCCGGTTGGCTCACGCTTCAGGTCGACACCTAAGGAGGAAAACCAGGCGATCGTGTGGTGGACTGGGAGCGCGGCCAGAACATTTCGGATGATGTTTCGATTTCCAAAGAAATCCTTTGGCGTGACGACGTCATGAGTGACATTGCAACGCCCGCCGCCTGATACGAGAATCTTAGCTCCTACTTGCTTCGCGCCATCAAGCAGGATCACTCGGCCGGGCGCCTCCTTCTTTGCCAACGTGTCCGCAGCAGCGATGGCTGCCGTCAGTCCTGCCGCGCCGGCTCCCACGACGGCCACGCATACTTCGTCGTAATTCAGGCGTTGGGATTCAGGTAAAAGCTGATTGCCGGATGCCATAGGGGGTCAGTGAACAGGTGATGATATGAGAAACATTAGATAGTTTTAACTGGCTGTTAACACGAAGTTAATGTTGCGATGTTAAATTATTACAGTTCGCTGGTCTTAGCAGGAGGAACTTGATGACCTGTCAAAAATGCAAGGGCTTGATGATTTCAGAACGTCAACCGACGGTATCGTCCAGTACCATCATTCTTCGTTGTCTCAATTGTGGTCTGATCATCGACCCGTTGATCGAGCAGAATCGTAGCAACCATGTGCGGGCGAAGGCTGCTTAGAACACGAGCGGCTTGTCGGTCCGGTGGATCTATCTGCTCGGATGGATTGGACGTCGCGTACGCGGTCAGATCGAAAACTCTGCCCACAAGAAAGTATGGTCCGAAGGTTCTTTCGCTCGCCGCGGCTCGACGTCCACATCCGCCTTGATACACTTTTCCGCGAACGGGGCCGTCGCCATCATATGATCGATGCGCCAGCCTTTATTGGCTGCCAGTGAACTCGGGGCACGGTAGTCCCAGAACGTGTATTGCTGGCGCGTCGGGTACAATCTCACGAACACATCCTGAAATCCCCACGCGGCCGTCTGTTCATACGCCTTGCGGGCTGCTTCATGATAACAAACATGCGTGAGATGCTTCTCTGGACTGTGCACGTCCATTGGTCTGGGAGCGACATTCATATCGCCGCACCAAATGGCCGGCGCCTGGGGAGAAAGATGGGCGTCAAAATAACGGCGTAGTCGGTCATACCAGGCGAGCTTGTACGCATATTTGGGCGAATCGATCTCGAATCCCTGCGGCACATAGGTGTTAACGATCGGAATTCCGTCGATGACAACTCTGAGCAAGCGAGCGTCTTCCGGGTCCCCTCCGTCGTCGAATCCATATGAGACCGTCTCCGGTTTCTTTCGGCTGAGGATCGCCACCCCGTTATAGGATTTCATCCCTCGAAAGGTCGTTTCGTATCCGCTGGGAGTCAGGGCGAGCAATGGAAACTCGCTATCCTGAACTTTGGTTTCTTGGAGGCACAGGACGTCCGGCTGATGTCGATCAAGCCAGTCGAGCACGATCGGTAAGCGCTTACGCAATGAATTGACGTTGAATGTGGCAATTTTCATCTGAAGCTTAGGCTATTGACTCGGCCCATCCTATCAAAAGTGATCAGCGCCAACAAGCGGCGGGTGCCCCTCGCGAGATCAAAACCCACTCGATCGGCAGCTGTTTCAAAACCGATCGGGCATGTGACAAAGAGGGGGAGCCCAACGCAATGAACAATCCGCTGGGGAATGGACTTGCATCGACTCGACAAGACAGGTAACGTTGCGGTGGACTGGTGCCAGTGTGTTGGAACTGCCCTGATACGTATGACGGGCGCTCGGCGCCTGCCTGTTTCCCCGGTTCGCATAGTTGGGGGTGAAAGGATTGTCCCTAGTGTCACGGATTCACAGATGTACGTAAGAGCGGGATGACATTTCAGTCACTGCATGAAGGGAGGACATGAAGATGGAGAGGCGGAAGCTGACGGTTTCGATATCTGCGTGGGCGTGTCTGGTGTTTGGGTCGTTGATGGGGTTCCCTTTCGGAGCAGCGCAAGCGGCGGAGTATACCCTCAAGATTCCTTTCGGTCTTGAAGAGACTGCCGTGGCCATTCCGGCTGACAATCCTCTGACGAAAGAGAAGGTCGAGTTAGGCCGGCTGCTATTTTTTGACAAACGATTGTCGCAGGACAACACCATTGCCTGCGCGAATTGTCATATGGCGAAATTCGCGTTTACGGACGGCAAGCCGGTCTCTACGGGTATCCGAGGCCAGAAGGGCGGTCGCAGTGCGCCGGCATCCTTCAACCGGGTGTTCAGCAGCGCTCAATTTTGGGACGGACGAGCCGCAACGTTGGAAGCTCAGTCGGTCGGTCCGTTTACGAATCCGATCGAGCACGGTTTTGCCAACTACGATGTGATGAATGCGAAGATGATGAAAATCCCAGGCTACCGGAAGCTCTTTAAGCAAGTTTTCGGTGATGACACCATCACAACCGAGAGGGTGGGGATGGCCATCGCCAGTTTCCAACGTACCGTCCTGTCCGGCAACAGCCCGGCAGACCGGTTCGATCAGGGAGGAGAAGCAGGGGCCATTCCGGAGGCCGCTCAGAGGGGCCTCATCCTGTTCAGGGATAAGGGACGCTGCACCAAGTGCCACTCAGGGTTCAATTTTACCGACGAAAAGTTTCACAACCTCGGCATCGGCTGGGACGACAACAAAGTGGATCTCGGTCGTTATATGGTAACCAGCAACGCCGAAGAAATCGGCGCGTTTAAGACCCCGACTTTGAGGGAGATCGCTCGAAGCGCCCCCTATATGCACGACGGACGCTTCAAGACCCTTAAAGAAGTCGTCGATTTCTATAACAAGGGTGGGGTTAAAAATCCTCACCAAGACAATCTCGTTATTCCGCTAGAGCTGACGGATCAAGAAAAGCATGACCTGGTGGAATTTCTCCAAACGCTCAACGGCGAAGGCTGGCAACACGTCGCCGCGCCAAAGTCGTTTCCGAAGTAATTCGGCAAGCGTATCGCGCGAGTCGAAGCGAGGGCCTTCCGTCGACCATCGGTCGAGGAAGGCCCTCTTTCATGTCTCAGCACGGCAAAGAGGGAGTGATGGACTGTGAAAGGTAGCGACGTAGAATAGCTTGTTCGATGCGCGAGCGCCCACGATCCGGAGCCGGGAATCGAAGCACAAGATGCATCTTGCCGGATTCCGGTAATTGAATCGTGATGCGTGGCTCAGGGGAGGGGGCTTCCAACAGATTGGCCTGCTCGAGGAGCTTCATCTGCCGAACCGCTTCGCCCATGAACGGGGCGCATTCGTGCTTGGCCGCTTCCAGAAGGGCCCGTTCTGCTCGTTGCCAATCTTCCTCGCTCTTGATCGGAACGGTTAATGTGTAGAGCCCGTATTCCTGCTGAGGATTCTCTTTGACCAGGGGGTTGGTGAACAACAAGCTGTTCGGGAAAATAGTCACGCGTCCCGTGTACAGATGGGCAGATTGACCAGGGCCGATCTCCAGTAACTTGGTTGCAAAGATATCGTAGTCCAGCACCACGCCGCGGTGGCCCGCGATTTGAATTCGATCACCGACGGTGTAGACTTTTCCGCCGACGCGAAGCGCCGCGCCGCTCCAACACAGGATCAGCTCTTTCGTGGCCAAGACTAACGCGGCGGCCAACGCGACGATCGAGACCGCAAAGGCCTGCAGCTCGTGTGCCCAGATGATCACCAGGCCCAGGAGAAATGCGAAGACGACGGAGTTTCTCGTTGCGACCACCCAACGACGCTTCGATTCCATCGAGAGGGTTGAATTGCTGGCCAACCCACGCACGACGAGCGTTCTGACGATAAGTAGGACCAGCAGCAGGATGAGTGATTTCACACCGTCGAAGGCCACCGAACTGTCGATTGAAAACCATCCGTCTGATGTCACGGTCGTCTCTTATTTCGCAGTCAGCGTGTCGCGGGTTCCCGGAACGCATTCCTCTCGCTTCCATCGCTTGAGGACCTTTTCCTCGGAGAACGTCAACAGATATCGGTAGCAGTACAACGTCGGTTTGGCCCCTCCCTCTGCTCCCTTGCCCATCAAGCTCGTGACTGAATTGGAGGCATCCGTGACGAAGCTGGGATTCCACGTTGTAAGGTCCTGTTCGCTGAGCGCAAACCGATAGGTCCAGAGGCTATCTCCGCCGAGGGCCGGGGTTTTGGCCGTATGGGGCGATCCCAGTCTCTCACGGACGTCCACCTGCGTCAGTTGCCCGACCCCTTTCTTGAGATAGGTATCTCGCCAGGGGCCTCCACAGCCGGAGAAGCTGATTGCCAACGCGATGAGGAGTACACCCGCTTTAATGGAAAACGATTGGTTAAGAGAGCACGAAATCGAGGATCGCATTGTGGGGCATACGCTACACTGGACGACCGGTAAGTGCAACTCTACGAGCCCTTCCGAACAATCCTTCTTCTGCTGGATTGGCCAGTGCGGTGGGAGTCGGGAAGGGTATATCTGGGCAGGCTGGATTTAGCCACGCGTTTTCGGTACGGTACTTCACGAGGTAAAGATGGCTGTTCGACGAATTCTGGGTCTAGTGCTCGCAGGTTTCTGTGCACTGTCTCCGACGGACGGGCTGACATCGGCGACCGAAAGCCGAACAGCGAAACCTGAATCGCCCTCGACGAATTCGCTGAAGCCCGATGTGTCCTCCACATCGGGGAAACCTCTCGGCTCTAATGGTGACAGCAAGAATACCGATAAGATCAAGCCGGTGGCAAACGCGATTGCCCAGACGGCCCACACTGAGTCACCTGCCCATGAACATGTTGGAAAAGATGGCGCACCGATGGTCCTGGTACCGGAAGGTGATTTTATCATGGGCAGCGATAAGGGTGATGAAGATGAAGCACCCACGCATCGTGTCCATGTCAACACATTCTATATCGATAAGTTCGAAGTGACGAACGGGCGCTTTGCCAAGTATGTCGATGCCATTCAGAGTGAGCCTCCCTGGGGATTTTCGGATAAGGAAACGCCTGTGATCTACGCGGATCGTCCGGTGCGATGGGTAAGCTGGATGGATGCAATGGGGTATTGCCTGTGGGTGGGCAAGCGGCTTCCCACTGAGGCAGAATGGGAAAAGTCCGCGCGTGGGACCGACGAGCGGATGTACCCCTGGGGCAATGAGCCACCGACGCCGGTCCATGCAGTCTATGGGTTGAAGGAAGGTGGCGCGGAGACGGTGTCGGTCATCGGGAATCACCATATGGGACAGAGCCCGTATGGCGCACAAGATCTGGCCGGCAATCTCTATGAATGGGTGATGGACTGGTACGCCGAAGACTTTTATTCAAGTTTTATCAATAGCCCCGCGATCAATCCACATGGACCGACCGAAGGGACGGCCAAGGTTCAGCGTGGAGGATCGTATATCAACACATCGTATAGACTGCGGACGTCGTTTCGCACAAAATCTGATCCGACCGAGCAAGATCCCAACGTCGGTTTCCGGTGCGCGCAAGATGTTCCGAAACAGCCGTAGCAACAAGAGCGATTCACGCGTACCTTCTCATCACGTGAGTAGCTGCAGTGGGCTTTTAAGCCATAACGTCGTGGCGTTTCTCACCCGCTGACGAGGGAGGCACTTAGTGAAACAGTATCGTGTGAAGTTCGGTGCAAAACTGTCGCTGAAGCAGTACGACCCGGACGAGACGGGGGAGTACAAGAAGAGTGCACAGGGGAAGAATCGCGCCAAAGCGGAGACGGCCAAACTCATCGCGAAGCTCGATGGACTTCAAGAACGGTTGTATGCGAATGCAACCCGTTCACTGCTTATTGTACTGCAGGGAATGGACACCAGCGGGAAAGACGGGACCATCAAGGGTGTGATGTCGGGGGTGAACCCGCAAGGGTGTAAGGTGGTGGCCTTTAAGGCCCCGTCCCACCACGAACTGGGTCACGACTTTCTGTGGCGAGTCCATCGTGAAGTTCCGCGCATGGGACAAATCGGCATTTTCAATCGGTCGCACTATGAGGACGTGCTCATCACGCGTGTCCACGGGTGGGTCTCCGATAAAATTGCCAAACACCGCTTCAACCAAATCAAGGAATTCGAAGAGCTGCTGACCGAAAACGGGACGGCTATCCTCAAGTTTTTTCTCCATATCTCCAAGGACGAGCAAAAAGAGCGATTGCAAACCCGTATCGCTGACCCGGAAAAGCGTTGGAAATGGAGTTCCGGCGACCTTGAGGAGCGCAAATTGTGGGATGACTATCAAGAAGCCTTCGAAGATGTCATCTCTGCGACAAGCACCACCTGCGCGCCCTGGTACATCGTTCCTGCCAATCGGAAATGGTACCGCAATCTGGTCGTTGCCGATCGCGTCGTCGATGCCTTGGAAGATATGAAACTCAAGACGCCGCCTGCGCCGGAAGGTGTGGATTTCGCCAAGCTGAAGATCGGCTAGACGTGGTTGAGAAGTGGAGGCCGGCCTGCGCAGGGTTTGACTGCGCATTGAGGGTGAGGTAACCAAGAAGGAGGAGGGCGGGATGCGAGCCGTCCTCCTCCTCCTCCTCCTCCTCCTCCTCCTCCTTCTTGCTTGTGCGGAAGGTTCCCATGAACTGGACCGTGGTGACATGGTGCTGTCGCCTTTTGATCGGAGGAGTGCTCCTCGCCTCTGCGCTCGGCAAATCGTTGGATCTCCCAGGATTCGTCGACGTGCTGGTCACCTATCGCCTTTTCCCACACTGGTCGCTGTGGCCTCTGGCGCTCGGGATCACCGGAATCGAGTGGGTGCTCGCCGCGTGGATTCTTGTCGGCTGGCAACTTTCAACCGGGGCACTCATCGCGCTGAGTCTCAACGGGCTGTATGTGATCGGACTTGTAGTCACGCTGCTCCGTGGTCTTGATCTTCCCAACTGTGGTTGTTACGGCGTGTTCTTCCCTCAACCGTTGCGGTGGTATTCCCCGCTCGAAGATCTCGTCCTAGTCGGGATCTGCGCACTGTTGCGAGTCGGAGCGGAGAGATCCGACAGGCCCCTTGACAAGAGAGTTCAATGAGCGTACGGAAGGAACTGCGGCCCATATTTTTAACGGAAGTTCGGGAGATCGGGTAGACCGCGCGGCTGCCATCCAGGTCTCTCGGTGACTTCATCGTGAGAGGAGGGTGGATATGGACGACTCGACGCCACCTGGCTCATCAGGCCCACCGATATCAGGGTGGGTTTCTCGTCGGTCACGCTGACCGGTTCTTCGCTGGCTGTGCCCTATTGGCACAAACAGCCCTTCACAACTGGAGGGGCGACAGCCGTTTGAGCGGAGACAGTATCGGGAGCGTGAGGAACACAGGTCCCTGGGATTGACGGGGTCTCCCCCGACTGGAAACCTGGATTACCAGTATCGCGTGGGTCTGCTGGGCCGCGACAACAGAAATGATCATCTTTCGGCGTCCTAAGCGCCAAACACGGGCGACCTCCCACCACAGTGCAGGGTCGCCCGTGCTATTTCAGAGCCCACACTCCTCGACCACTTAGCGGTGTGTCCCAGAAGCTGTTGTCATAATCCGTTTGCCCTGAGCTGGTCGAAGGGCTCACTACCAACGTATGTGACGGATGCTGCACTAGATGCGGTCCGGAAAGTCTGAGATGATACCGTCCACGCCGAGCGTTTTCACCCGTTTGATCGCGGCCGGATTGTCGACGGTATAGACGAAGACAAGCAGGCGTGCGTCGCGCAGACGATGGACGAGGGGTTTAGTGACCGTATCGATGCGCACACCGACATGAGTGGCCTGGAGATTGAGGGCCGTGGCACCGAGATCCTCGGGCAGCCGCTTGAACAACGCCAATGTCTGAGCCTTCGGGTCAATCCTTCGCACGTGTTGGAGTTCTTCATGGAGAAACGAGGCGTAGATCACAGATCCCTTGAAGCCGCTGCCACGGACCGTGGCGCAGGCATCGTACGTCAGGCCCGGCACTTTCAATTCTAAGATCAACCCGATTCGACCGCTGGCCATGGCGAGCGCCTCCTCAAGCGTCGGGATACCCTGGCTGCTCCCGGTGGCTAACTTTTGGGTGTCCTCTACCGTGAGGTCGGCGATGTATCCTCGGCCATCTGTTGTGCGGTTGACCTGTTCATCATGCAGGAGAACCAGCGCTCCGTCGGCAGTCCGCCGGACATCAACTTCCGTGAAGTGGCAGTGAAGGTTGATCGCATGCTCAATCGACGCCAGCGTATTTTCTGGTCGGTAGCCGCAGGCTCCTCGATGTCCGATCCGAAGGACTTCGCGGTGGGGGCTTTCTTTTGTCATGACGCTGTCCTACCATATTCCGGTGGTCGGAAAGAAATCGAAAACATCGCCGCTGCCCAAAGGAGCCAGACGACGTCGCAAGCCGGTCGGAGTCTCGACCGGCTTGGCCGCGGTCGAATTACAAGCAGCAGCGCCACCAGGCCCAGTGGCAGAGCTGCATCATGCCATTGAACAGGACGATGGGAAAGTTCTATCAATGTATCGTGAACCCTATGGTGGGCACTGGGTCGTGCTCGCTGCCTTGCCGATCGAGTTGGTTGAGCCGACACCCTATCAACGGAATATCTCCGACACACATGTCCGAAAGTTGGAAGGGGTCATCGGAAAAATCGGGCGGTTTCTCGATCCCATCATTGCCGTGCGAGTCGTCAAGCCCGACCATGCGGCGAAGTATTGGACCCCGAACGGCAACCATCGCCTGTCCGCCATGCGGACGCTGGGTGCCAAGAGCATCATCGCCATCGTCGTTCCCGAAGCCGCTGCCGCCTATCAGATTCTCGCGCTGAATACAGAGAAGGCGCACAACCTCCGCGAGAAGGCGTTGGAAGTCATCCGCATGTATCGGGAACTCGCGCAACTCGATGGTGCAACGGAAGACACGTACGCCTTGGAGTTCGAAGAACCGGCGCTGATCACCCTGGGGCTCTGTTACGAAGAGCGCCCTCGATTCAGCGGTGGCGCCTACCATCCGGTGTTGAAACGGGTAGACGAATTTCTGAAGAAACCGATGCCTGCTACGCTCAGGGTCCGACAGCAGCAGGCGAGGACCGTCCTCGCGCTGGATGACCTCATCGTCAAACAAGTCGAGGCGCTCAAGGCTAAGGGGCTGACCAGCCCCTATCTCAAGAGCTTCGTCGTTGCTCGTGTGAATCCGATTCGATTCCGGCCCAAGGATGCACCGGCCTTGTCATTCGATGACGCCCTCGATCGCATGACGCAGGCCGCCGCCAAGTTCAATCCCGAGAAAGTTAAGATGGATGATCTCGCCAAGTCAGGCGGTTCGCCGGACGAGAGCGAGTAATCGGGCCTTCCCCACTTCTCCAGCTTGTTTCTCTACCACCAGCCCCCGTACAATAATTCATTGGTTGTTCTCTGAAGGAGGAACGTATGGGTCTTGCTGACAATAAATGTATTCCCTGTCGAGGTGGCGTGCCGCCGGTGCCGAATGATCGCGCGCAAGCATTGCTCAAAGAACTAGGCCGAGGGTGGGCACTCAACGCGCAGGGGCATCTCGAACGGCTCTTTACCTTCCCGGATTTCGCGCAGGCGCTGGCCTATGTGAACAAGGTTGGGGCGATTGCAGAGGCGGAGGGCCACCATCCTGATCTGTTTCTCGCCTGGGGCAAGTGCAAGGTCGAGATTTGGACGCACAAGATCAACGGTCTGACCGAGAGCGATTTCTATCTGGCGGCGAAGGCGGACCGGGAATTTGAACCGTTTCGGGCTGCCGCTAGTTAAGCGCCAGACAGTTACCTGCCATGAACGTACGAGGCGGTAGATGAGCGAAGGAACCAAGATCGCGCTCGTCAACATGCCGTTTAGCTACGCCAAGTATCCGTCAATCCAACTCGGTACGCTCGCCGCGCTTCTCAAATCCAACGGCATTCCCGTCGATTGTCACCATTTGAACGTCCGGTTCGCCCATCTGATCGGCGTCGAGTTGCACGAAAGTATCTGCGAGAAACGCGCGCTCTTCGGCGAGTGGCTGTTTTCCTCCCTTCTGTTTCGAGAGAACCCAAAACGTACGGAGTATCCGCAAGTCTTCAAGCCGGTCTTCGAACAAATCACGCAGGAGAGTGGGAAGCCGATCGGCTACTTCGAGGAGATGGCAACGCGCATTGCGCCTCAGTTTCTGACCTGGGCGCTGCGGTCCATCGATTGGGGACAGTACCAGTTGATCGGCTTTACCTCGACATTCGATCAGAACGTGGCAAGCCTGACGATGGCCAAGCTCATCAAGGATCTCTATCCAGACGTGACGATCGTCTTCGGCGGGGCGAACTTCGACGGTGAGATGGGGGTCGAGTACTTCAGGGCGTTTCCGTTCATTGATCATGTCGTAGTCGGGGAGGGAGAAGAAAGCTTCCTGCTGTTGGTTCGCCAGGTTCTGGCCGGCCAGAAGGGCAACTATCCAAATGGCGTGACCTATCGGCAGGGCGAGAAGATCGTGCTCACGCCAAATGTGTCGCTCTTTTCCGAATTTGCCAAGACCGGTCCACCTGATTATGACGATTACTACCATCTGCTCGCCGAGCTAGGTGACACGGCCAAGGGGTTGGATCGTATTCTTCTGTACGAAGGGTCTCGCGGTTGTTGGTGGGGCGAGAAACATCACTGTACGTTCTGCGGGCTCAATGCGCAAAGCATGAAGTTCCGGGCGAAGGCACCGCAACAGGTGATCCATGAAATCGCCTCTCTTTCGCAGCGCTATGATGCGGTCCGATTTCGTCTCGTCGATAACATCATCGACATGGCCTACATCGACAATCTCTTCGGCAAGCTGGCTGAGGATCATTGTGACCTGGATGTCTTTATCGAAACCAAGAGCAATCTGCAGAAGCGCCAAATCAAAACCTTGGCTGCCGGCGGCGTAAAATGCATGCAGCCGGGGTTGGAGAGCCTGAGCCTCAATCAATTAAGGGCGATGGACAAAGGCGTCACGCCAATGCAGAACATCGTCTGCCTCAAGTGGAGCCTCTACTATCACGTGATGGTGTCGTGGAATATCTTGCTGGGGTTCCCGGGAGAGACCGACGAAGATTACCAACGCCAACTCGAGCTCATCCCTTCACTGGTCCATCTTCAGCCGCCGGAAGCCACCGGAAAATTCTGGCTGCAGCGCTTCAGCCCCTACTTTACGAGACCACAGGAGTATGGCATTCGCATCACTGGGCCAGGGATGGCATACGAATATGTCTATGACGCACGGCAGGTCGATCTCAACAAGATCGCCTATGATGTTGAGTACGAACTCGAACACTGGCCGGTCGATCCACATCTGTATCAAGAATTGGTCGCCGCGGTTGAAGGCTGGCAGCGGATGCATCGATCAAGCGATCGACCGTTTCTGTATTACTCCAAGGCCCCGAACTTTGTGACAGTCTACGACGGCCGGAATCCCACCACGCCGACTCGTCGACGGTATGAGGGATTAGCCGCGTTAGTGATTGAGATCTGTAATGAGTCGGCGAAGAACAAGGAGCAGATACGAACAGCAGTGGCGGACCGAACCGAGTGCAGCGACGCAATCCTGTCTCCTATCCTCAGCGATCTTACGGCGCAACGTGTCTTGTACGAAGAGCGGGGGAAGTACTTTACGTTGGCGATTCCAGAAAACCCGTACCTGTAAACCTCGTCAAAGACCCTCCGACAATAATCCGTTCGTGCTGAGTCCCTCGATTGGCTCGGGACGGGCCTGTCGAGGCACGGCATCAGGTTTTGAGTACCCTTTTCTGTGCAGAAACGTCGTGGGCCTCGCGAGGGTACGTTCTTCAGAGCAAGTCTTTGAACTGGTCGGTTGAAATCTCGGCGGCTTCCAGAATCTGCTTCAATGTGCCGGGCTTGATGCTGTGATGGCGTGGAATGATGACGAGATGTTTGTCGTCGGTCATCGAGATATGTTTTCCTTCGCGAAGAACCTAGCAGCCGGTGCGTTTAAGGGCTCTCACGACGCGTTCATGAGAGACCTGTGGCAGTTTCGTCATACGCTGACTTCGACGGTCCTCAGCTTTTTCAGCCGTTTGAGGTCCTCGATGCTTTCAAGATATGTCTTGATGGCATCCTTGATATTGTCCAAGGCTTCATCCTCGGTTTCACCTTGGGACACGCAGCCTTTTAAGGTCGGGCAATAGACGACGTACCCGCCGGCTTCGGGATCTCGTTCCAGCACGATGGGATATTCCATGTGTACCTCGTAGGTTTGGCGATAGAAAAAATTATAGCAGAGCAGAGGAAGAAACATCGAATCTGCTCCCGAACAGCTCGGCCTCATTGCTCCTGATCTCGGCGAAAAAGATAAGTAGCGACGCACAAACGACGTGATTGGACAGCTGACGACGGGCGAGTAGTCGTCAAAAAAGGACAAGCCTTGTTTCGCGCATTCCTTCTGCCCTGATGCTTGGGGCGTGTTCATGTGTATTGGATGAAAGGGCAAGCGTGGATTGACGCACGGCTGGCCTGAGCCATGAGAAACCGTTGCAGCAACGATCATCTGATGCCAGCTTGATACAAGCAGGCATGTTGGACGAGGGGAGTGGAGCATGGCACAAGTTCTCGTCCGTAATCTGAAGGACAACGTGGTCGCACGACTCAAAAAACGTGCGAAGCCTTGGGGGCGCTCACTCCAGGCCGAGGTGAAGACGATTCTTGAAGAGGCAGCGAAGGACGTGCCGGAGGAGTTTTGGAAGGAAGCAGACCGTATTCGTGAACAGCTGAAACGTTCCGTTCGGAAGTTCAGCGACAGTGCCGCGCTCATTCGCGAGGAGCGGGACCGGTGACATCGAGGGCGATAAGGGCCTTCTCTTGCTCGGTCAATGCGGACGAACTTCAGTCGATCTGCCGGTTTTCCCACTGCCGAATCATCTCGACTGCTGACCGCAGTTGGGCACGGTTTACGGGTTCGAGGTCGAGGAATTCATACCGAAAGGTTACTGCAAACGGATTGAGCTGATCGAGCATTTCGATATGTGGCGGGGTGAGGTGCAGACGGTCCTTTAGGAGATCGACGAGTTCTACCAGGTCGTGAGTCTTTCTGAACGGAATCGCTTTCGCGGCAAGCACGGCTTTAAGGCACTTTTCAATCGCCTGCTGGGCGTGAAATCCGATCGCTTCGTCATCGCTATCAGGAATTTCGGACAGCTGCCGGCACGTCTTGAGATCACGATCGGCGAGGGCGAGATACCGGAGTGCGAGATCACGCGGCTGCTTCATGCAACGCTTTGCCTTCTTTCAGTGCCCAGTGCAGGATATGGCCGGGTAAATGGCTCCATTCGCGCAGCTCCGCTTCAGACGCGACAATGACATCAACTGGAATGCGTAAGGGCCTGAGGATGTTTCGCAATCGGGCCATCTCGGATCGCCGATTCGGGACAGCCGGTTCCACCAACAGGAAATCGACATCCGAATCCTGGCGAGCGTCACCGCGGGCGTAGGACCCGAACAGAATGATTTTTGCCGGGTGCACCGCCTGCGCCAGCATCTGGACGGCTTGTTCGATTTGTTGTTGCGATACCATGGCCTGTTCAGAATCTGCGTGGATCGTAGCATGAAAATGCAGTGCTGTCATATTGGAAGCCAGCATGGCTCTTAGTGAGCTTCTACATCGACAACTTCTCGGCCACGTTGCGCATCTGCATGCCATGGACAAGTGACGCGCCGCCGCGGATGGCGCAAGCCACATGGACGGCCTCCGTCATTTCTTCGATGTTTGATCCCTTTTCCAGCGATGCCTGGGTGTAGGCGTCGATACAGTAAGGGCATTGCACGGTGTGGGCGACGGCCAATGCAATAAGGGCCTTCTCTCGTTCGGTCAGTGCGCCCTCGGCAAACACCGCGTCATAGTAGCCCTTGAACTTCTCCCACAGCTGTTTGTTGCCTTTTCCGATATCAGCAAACTTGTTCAAATCATGAGCGTGATAGTACGAGTCCATACGAGTCTCCTCCAGTGGTTCGTTGGGGTGAAGAAGAGAGCAGAACGGTGGAACGATCAGGCATTGCCGGGGGGCATTGGGTCGATGTTCGTGAGGGCTTTGGAAAAGCGATCACCGACGATGTCCGTGACTTTGCCCATGAGATCCATCACGTCCTGCCATTCGTTGGGCAGCAAGTCCTGCTTCAGCTGCGGATGGATAGCCCACTGCGCTTCAACCTGCGTCCCTTTTCGGCTGACGAGTACGCGGAGCAACTCGACATCCCAGGTCGGGTCAGGGGCATTGTCATTGGAAAGACCGCCGTTTGCTTGTTCAGGTGGGGGAACAGCACGTGCCATAGAAGACCTCAGTTAATTCAGTCCACAAGATACCGCATCCTCGGTCTTGTTGTACATCTGCCGCCATGCTCAGCGATGTGGATTCCTTGGTGTCCTACGAGTGGCGAGACTCTTGGCTCAAGACCGTGAGCATAGCCTCGTGGATATGCCCATTGCTGGCCACGAGCTCTTGCCCATAGATTGAGAGGTCTTTCCCACTGAAATCCGTCAGCCGTCCTGCAGCCTCTCGCACGATGACTGAGCCTGCTGCCATATCCCAAGGATTGAGACGTACTTCCCAGAACCCGTCGAATCGCCCTGCCGCTACGTAGCAGAGATCCAAGGCGGCGGATCCCGTTCGTCTGAGTCCCTGTGCCTTCAGAGCAAATTTGCAGAAATGGTCGAGATTATTTCGCGGCGTTTCTCTGATGTCGTAGGCGAAGCCTGTCACCAAGAGACTGCTGTCGAGCGTTGTTGTCTCCGAGACGTGGATAGGTCGGCCGTTCAACTGGGCTCCACCCTGCTCGATAGCAGTGAACAGCTCATCTCGTGAGGGGTCATAGATCACGCCGAGGATGCAACGCCCATTGTACTCGAGTCCAATGGACACGCAGTACGCCGGGTAACCATGCGCGAAGTTGGTGGTCCCGTCCAATGGATCGATGATCCACAGATAGGGTGAGGGGGCTTGCGCAACACTGCCGCGCTCCTCGGCCAACAATCGATGGGAGGGGAAGCGGCTTCGAATATGGTCGATCACGCATTGTTCGGCGGCACGGTCTGCATCTGTTACCAGATTGATCGGGTTCTTGTACTCGACATGGAAGCCATCAGCGGTATATTTGAGAAGAAGCGCTCCGGCTGCCCGGCTGGCAGCGATCGCAGTTTCTAGAAGCCTGTCCTTGGAGAGTGATTCTTCAGCAATTGGCACACGCGATTGTAGCATGACCGAACTTGCAGCTTACAAGAATTGTGCTAATCTTACCATAACAAGCCTTATTATCAGTTATGGCTTAAGGATTACTTGCTTGCAAAAGAACAAACCTAATAGACAATGTATTATTTCAATATAGAGTATTGACAAAAATTACAAGCAATGCTATAAAGCAAGCATGCTTTTAATAAGTAGTGAGTGAGACGATTGTGGAAGAATTAAAGGACATTCTCGTTGGTCTAGAACAACGGATCAACGCGTATAAGAGCCGGTTTCAGGACTTAGAGAAAAAGCGTCGTCGACTGGACGACGAAATCGCGACCATCAAGAAATACCTTGAGCTTGCGGAAACCCTCTACCGCGTCGAGGCCGACAAGGCCAAGCTCGCCAGCCTATCTAATCAAATCATTCCAGCTGATGACTCCAAGGGGATTCGGCCTCCACAAGTGATGGATGTGACCGATCAATCCCGAGAAATTCTTCTTGGGCGGAGTAAGTACGTTGGGAAAAGTGTCCCGCAAGCCGCCTACGAAATACTCCGGGAATCCAATCGAGCGATGCACGCGAAGGAGCTCGTCCAGCGGTTAATCGAAGGCGGGTTGCTGATCAAAGGGAAGACGCCGCTGACATCCATTGCGACGTCGCTCAAGCGTGACAAGCGGTTCAAAAAGGTTGGTCCCAACACGTTCGAGGCTGTCGACGACATGCTGATACAGGCTGTGTAGCGTTGGTTCTAACTCGTAACTGCGAAGGGGGGTGAGACTCTTGGCAACAAAGAAGGCAGCAGCAAAGAAGAAGAAGAAGTAGTCCCCGCTATTGATGTGATGCGTCGGAGGTAAGTCCGCTTGTCTCCGGCGCACCATCATCCGTTTTTCTGAAAGACGCAGGCAAGACTCTCCCCACTCAGGAAATAATCCAATCCAGAAGTCAGTGAGAAGCGCCTTGGAATTAGGACGCGGCCTGAAGGGCAACGGCCGGCTGGAAGCGTGACCTATGAGCGGTCGCCCGCGCTCCTTCGACTGTTGGCTCTGCGTTCAGCAGCACCCATTTATCGGGCTGTTTGAGGATCTGTTGGACGAGCCGCGTGTGGAGTGCGTGTCCTGAACGGTTGGCGATAATATGGCCAATAAAGGACATCCCAAGGAGAGAGAAGTCACCGATTAAATCGAGAATTTTGTGACGGACGAACTCATTATCGAATCGGAGACCGGAGTCATTGACGATACCGTCTCCCGATAGCACGACCGTGTTATCTAACGTTCCGCCCTTCCCAAGCCCGCGAGCCCACAACGCCTGAACTTCCTGCAAAAACCCGAAGGTCCTGGCTTCGGCGATCTCGCTTTCAAATGCGCTGACCGAGCAGTCATACTGGTACGTTTGGGTCTTGATAAAAGGGTGCTCATAGTGAATCGAATAGGTGACGCATGGGGTGGGCGACGGTTCAATCCGCACCTGCTTTGCTCCCTCAGTCACTTCAATGGGCGCCATGATTTTGAGAAAGGGTTGCTTCCGATCTTGCGGGACGATTCCGGCAGCTTGGATCAATCTGACAAACGGCGCAGCGCTGCCATCCATAACCGGCACTTCACTCGCCGTTACATTGATAAATACATTGTCGACATGAAGCCCTGCCAGCGCCGCCAGCAAATGCTCAATGGTTTGGACCTGAAACCCACTGCCGCTAATAGCCGTGCAGAGTTCAGTGGGAATCCGATGTTCGATGGAGACGGGGAGATACGCATCGACATTTCCTTGACGGCTGACAAAAACCACTCCTGTATCAGGGGGAGCCGGCCGTAGCGTAATAGCCGCGGATTGTCCCGAGTGAAGCCCGACACCAGAACATGTAATCGTCGATGCTAAGGTTTGTTGATTGCGCACAAGTCCTCCATCGTGAGAATCATCTTTTAGTTCAGGTTAAATAGATCAGCAATGATCGTGCCAATTACTATATATCGCAACATATTGTTATAACGTATAAATATATCAACTCTCCAGAATTAGAGCTGTATCTCAAAAGACACAACTGTGTTTTTCAAAAACTCAAACGGCAAGAAATGAAGATGGTCTAGCCTGAGTTGAGGAAGGCTATCGAATACAACACAAACTATCATGCGAAGTATGCCGAGGCAACCTCAAAAAGGTGGAGACGTTGGTAGCATGGGCTCCAGCATCTTGGATATCCCGAGTTGACGATCCTGACAGGGGTATTTCAAACCTGCATGGGAGGCCGCTGAAGCCGGTAGATGACGTCACTTCTCTCATGCCGCATTGATCTGTGGCGTGGCGTCCTCGTGTAATGGACCGAATCTCGACTCATACTCAGTCACCACACGCGAGAGTACGGTCGCGAGTCGTTTTGCCGCGAAAGGGTTGAGCACGATACGGTTCGTCAGCTGGATTTGGATATTCGCCTGCCCCCGGTCCCACACGTTATTCACGCCGAAGGCCAGTGCCACTTCTTCCCGAGTCGACGACACGTTGCATACATTTGCATAGGAACTCTGAAGGGTAGAGAGATCGAACTGAACTGTTGGAGCGGCATTGTTCGTCTGGGTCGACCGAGAAGGGGTTTGAGGAAGCGAGTCGGCTGAATTCGTCGGTGATCCTGATTGTTTCATGGAGACTCCTTGCGATGAATAAGATCGTCGGTAACCGAAAAGGAGACCGTAGCCCAATCCGTCCCCGCACCGTACCAAGGAATGTGACAACCAGAAAGGAAAAACACGATTTACGCGTCGGTGCCTGTTGCCTCCAGCTCATCACGGTACGTACGGGGTCAAATCGACTGAAAGTCTGATTAGGATCCAGCTGGCACATACTGATGGGAAAAGGTGCCAAAAGTGAAAAAATGATGACAAACCATGAGAGTTGAGTACTCTCATCAAGGGACAGGTGAAAACCTTAGCTGGTTAATTTAATGCCGACAGTAGAGCTACGTGTGATGGATTGGGGAATAGCCTGGTCGAGCAAAAGATGAGCGATCCGGCGACCGGCAGAATTCTTTGGCCGAACCAATGAACGGTATTGCTCGCTCACTGAGCGTCTGGCTGCTGATCATCGCCGTCGTCGGCGGGAACGGGTGTGCCATTAAGCCGATACCGTTGACGGAAGACGAGGTTAAGTTACGGGCGAATGCGGACCGAGCAGTGCTGACGAAGGATCAAGAGCCGCTCAGTGGTCCGGTAGATCTCTACGAAGCGATGGCCCGAGCACTGAAGTACAACCTCGATGCTCGTGTCGAGCTGATGCATAAAATGTTGGCGCAGACGCAGCTCGATTTGTCCCACTACGCCATGTTGCCACGCCTTGCTGCGAATGCTGGATTTGACGGACGAAACAATTTCCCCGGCGGTGTTGCGCAATCCTTGCTTACCGGGAGGCAGGTACTGGAGCCCTTTACCTCCGCCGAGCGAAACATTTTCTCAGCCGATCTGTCGTTGAGCTGGAACGTGTTGGACTTTGGGCTGTCCTACATCCGAGCCAAGCAGGCCGCAGACGACGTCTTGATTGCTGATGAAGAACGCCGACGCGTGGCCAACCGGGTCATGCAGGATGTGCGGATCGCCTATTGGCGAGCCGTGAGCGCAGGGCGGATCCTTCCCTCCCTGAAGCTGCTGGATGAGTGGGTGAAGAACGCGCTCGAGAAAGCACAGGCCGTTCAAGACGAACGGCTGAGCGCGCCGTTGGTTCCCTTACAATACAAGCTCGACCTCCTCAATACGCAACGATACATTCAACAACTATTCAGAGAGCTCAACACCGCCAAGCTTCAACTGGCCGCGCTGATCAATCTTCCTCCCGGGCAAGAGAAGGACCTTGTCTTGATGATTCCGGGGCGAGAGGCCGAAGCACTGGAGCTGCCGCCTGATCTGGCAATCCTGGAGGACCGGGCGCTTCTCGCGCGCCCCGAGCTCCGGATGATCGACTATCGTCGCCGCATTAATGCGCGCGAGGCCAAGGCTGCGATTCTTGAAATGTTGCCCAGCTTGAATCTCCAAGTCGGCGGGAATTACAGCAGCAATACCTTCCTCTTCAATAACCATTGGGCTGCCTATGCGGCCCGAACCAGTTGGAATCTGCTGAGCCTTCTCCGATATCCGGCTCGAGCCAAGACCATCGAAGCCCAAGACAAAGTGCTTCATACACAAAACTTGGCGCTCACCATGACGGTGATGTCACAGGTCCATGTCAGCGTGGCACAGGTCGCTCACGCGAAAAAGGAAGTGTCGACAGCGGCGCTGTATTACGACACCCAGTCTCAAATCGTCGAGCAGGTGCAGGTGGCTTGGCGTAGCGCCAGGACGAGCGAGCAATCCATGTTGCGCGAGCGAGTGGCTCAAGTGGCCGCCCAGCTGCGCTATGACGCCGTGGAAGCAGAGGCTCAAACGGCCTGGGCCGCGCTCCTTGCCGCCGTCGGGGAAGATGTGCTCCCCAACAATCTGAAGAACGAGCAAAGCCTGTCAGATCTGGCTCTCCAACTTCGTATGCGATGGACGAAAAGCAAGGAGTTGTTCAAGTGAGACGTGGTGGTTGTCTGAGGGTTGGGAGCGCTTGCATCGTGATGTATCTGGTGTGCACCATCATTTCTCCGGCGAGCGCCACGACGACCCTCGATGTGAAACCAGCAAGCACCTCGGCTGAACTCGCCACCATCCGAGGAGTCGTCAAGGCGACGGCGCAGGCGACCTTGGCCAGCCAGGTCCAAGGCCGAATCAGTCGACTTCCCTTCAAAGAGGGACAACGGTTCAAGAAAGGGGCGCTGTTGGTCGCGCTCGATTGTTCAAGATACGAGGCCGAACTGGCCAGCGCGCAAGCCGAGTATCGCGGCAAGAAGAAGACCTATGAAAACAATCTTCGTCTTTCCGAACATCAAGCCGTCGGACACCTTGAACTTGAAGTCTCTCAGGCCGAAGCGGAGAAGGCACTCGCTGCCGTGAAGGCTGCGCAGGTCAATGTCAGCGGCTGCACGGTGCGGGCACCGTTCCCCGGCCGTGTGGTCAAGACCATCGTCAATGAACATGAAAACGTCTTCCCCAACGATCAACTCATCAGTCTGTTGGACGACAGTCGGCTCGAAATTGAGCTGATCCTGCCCTCCAAGTCGCTGGCTTGGCTGAAAATCGGTACAGCCTTCGAATACGCGGTCGACGAGACGGGACTCCGATATCCAGCGGTGGTCCAGGACATCGGTGCAAGTGTCGACCCTGCCAGCCAGACCGTGAAGGTGAAGGGCCTATTTAGTGCGAAGCCTAAGCATGTTCTGGCGGGGATGAGCGGCACTGCTGCGTTCGCTGAACTCCCCCGGTAACAACACCCCTATGGTGTCAGCAGAAGTCTTACCAAAAAGTACCCTTCCCAAACACACCTCGGCAGCCACACTGCTGCAGTTGGAACGGATGGTGCGGGCTGCCAGAACGCAGCAGGAACTGCAGTTCCTCTTCGTCAATGAAACGCGCCGTCTCCTTCCCTATCGGCAAGCGGTCCTCGTAGCCCCGCCGACCTCGTCGTCACCACATTATGACGTGCGAGCTGCGTCCAGCGTTCCGGTCGTCGATCGCACGGCACCTCTCATGCAATGGACCGAACGATTGATCCATCATCTACGAACGACCTCGACCGGCCACGAGATCCGACGGATCTCCGAGCCGGAGTGCGCGGATGAGCTCAAATCGGATTGGGACGAATTTGTCGTCGGTCATGGCCTCTGGTGCCCGCTCAAACACCCGGATGATCAGATTCTCGGCGGTCTGTGGCTGACAAGAGATCAGCCGTGGCTGGATTACGAGGTGACGATTCTGGAGCGTCTGAGCGAGGCCTATGCCTATGCCTGGCGCGCTGTCGGTCCATCCAAGAATTACCGATGGCGATGGGGGTTGAGTCGAACCACAACATGGCTCCTGGCGGCGACAGTGCTGGGCGCACTCGCCATCCCGGTTCCGATGTCGACGTTGGCGCCTGCAAAGATCGTCGCCAAGGACCCGCTGATTGTCAGTGCGCCGATCGACGGGGTCATTGCCGAAATCGTCGTGCCACCCAACTCCGCGGTGTCCAAAGGCGACGTCTTGTTTCGGTACGAGGACACGACCTTTCGGAGCGACTATCAAGTGGCGGAGCGAAATCTCGATGTGGCGATGGCCCAGTATCGCCGCGCCGCGCAGGGGTCGTTCGTTGAAGCCGACCACAAAGCGGACGTGCCGCTGCTGAAAGCCGAAGTCGAGTTGCGAGAAACGGAACGGAACTATGCGTACGAACGACTCGCCAAGGTCGAGGTCAAGGCCGACCAAGCCGGGCTCGTACTCTATACGGAAAAATCCGACTGGATCGGAAAGCCAGTCGTGGTCGGTCAACGCATCATGGAACTAGCGGATCCGCGTCGACTGGAGGTGAGGATCGATCTCCCGGTGGACGACGCCATTGTGTTGCGGGAAGGCGCGCCGGTATCGCTGTTCCTCAACGCCAACCCATTTTCCAGCGTTCCAGCGACGATCAGTCATGCGAGTTACCATGCCGAGGTCCTGCCGAACAATACGCTGGCCTACCGAGTGATGGCCCAGCTCAGCGAAGAGGCATCGGAATCTCGTATCGGATGGCAGGGAAGCGCCAAGCTGTATGGGGAGCGGGTCACACTGTTCACGTATCTGTTCCGCCGCCCAATTTCTGCGCTCCGGCCATGGATCGGTCGATGAACCCAGGGGCACATCAAGTGAGCGAGGCGAATCTGCCGCCGTTGCGGGAGGATCTTCAGCTGCTCGCCGGAGCTCCGGCTGCCGATGGGTCACCGACCTGGGTGCTCGTCGACCAGCTCCGTGCGAAGTATGTCCAGATCGGGTGGCCGGCCTATCAGATGCTCTCGCGCTGGAAGGGCCGGTCCGCAGAGGCCATGGTGTCGGCGATTCATGCCGAGACGACCTGTCGCGTCACGTCTCAGGATATCGACGCATTTCTGCGGTTCCTGTACAGCAACCATCTCATGCGCGATCCGCCGCAGGGAGGCTATCGAGCCTACATCGCCCAAGCAGAAGCGGCCAAGCCACAGTGGCTCACGTGGTTGGTCCACCACTATCTGTTTTTCCAAGTGCCGTTGGTGCGGCCCAATCGATTTCTTCGGGCAACCCTGCCTTTTGTTGAATGGCTCTTTACCCCAGCCGTGGCATGGATGATTGGTCTTATCGGATTGATCGGGATCTATCTCGTATCCCGCCAGTGGGACACCTTTTCGTCCACCATGCTGCATTTTTTCACCGCACGCGGGTTCGTGCTGTATGTCCTGTGCCTGGTCATCGTGAAGATCTTTCATGAGCTCGGGCATGCCTATACCGCGACACGCTATGGGTGCCGCGTGTCCACGATGGGTATCGCCATGATCGTGATGGTGCCGATGCTGTATTCCGACACCTCCGATGCATGGAAACTAACCGCTCGTCGTCAGCGTGCCGCCATCGGGGCCGCCGGGATGATCGTGGAATGTGCAGTAGCGGCTCTCGCGATCTTCGCATGGAGCTTTCTGGATGACGGGGTGGGGAGAAGCCTGGCGTTTCTCATGGCGACGACGAGCTTGGCGTTGGGGTTGGCGATTAACCTGAATCCATTCATGCGGTTCGATGGGTACTACGTCCTCTCCGACGTGTTGGGGATCCCCAATCTGCATGAGCGCGCCTTTGCCTTTGGGCAGTGGCAACTCAGGCGGCTCCTGTTCGGGCTGGACACCCCGATGCCTGAACCGGCCTCTGTCGCGCGACGCCGCTTCTTGGTCGGGTTCGCCTGGGCCACGTGGGCGTACCGGTTCTTGCTGTTTCTGGGGATCGCCTTGGTGGTCTATCACTTCTTCTTCAAGTTGCTGGGACTCATCCTGCTCGCCTTCGAAATCGGCTGGTTCATCGTGCTGCCGATTATGCGTGAACTCAAGGCCTGGTGGATGTTACGCGCGGCCGTTCGCGAACAGCGACGAATATGGATCACCGCCGGCGCAGTGGGTGTCCTCACGGCAGTGCTGTTCGTCCCGTGGTCGGATCGAATCACCCTCCCGGCTGTGTTGGAATCGATGCCACATGCCACGATCTATGCACCGGCTCCGGGAAGAATCGTCGAGCTGACGCTAGCGGAAGGCCGTCATGTGGACAAGGGCACCGGACTCATCACGGTGGAATCCCCGGTATTGGAAAAAGAGGTGGCATTAACGCAGAAGCGGATCGAAGTCGAACAGTTGAGAGGACGGCGCCAGTTCGTGAATCAACAAGAATTGTCAAAACATCAGGTCACGATCGAAGCGCTGAAGGCACGGCTCTCGCAGCTCGAGGGTCTTGTGCAACAACAGCAGACGCTCTCGCTCGTATCGCCGATCTCGGGCCGAGTCACCGACCGCGCAGAGGCGTTGCATGTGGGACGCTGGATTAATAAGGAGCTGCCGCTTGCCTATGTCGTTGATCCAGCGGGTGAAGAGGTGCATGCGGTCGCGCCGGAAACTGACGTCGGCTATCTCCGCGCTGGACAGTCGGCTCGATTCCTTCCCGAAGGTGCAGAGCGTCCGAGCGTGATGGCACAAGTTGTCGAGATTCGAGATATTGATGAGAGCAGCTTCACGGTCCCCTATCTGGCCTCGCTTTACGGCGGCGAGGTGCCGGTGCGAGAAGATGCCAACCATCGATTGCGGCCTGAGACCTCCGTCTATCGGATCACCCTGCGTCTCGCCGAGCCGGCTCCCCGATGGAATCAAGCCGTACGAGGCACGGTCCTGGTGGATGGTCCTCGCATCAGTATTGCTCAACGAGCCTGGGAAAAGGGAGTTCGGGTCCTGATCCGCGAAAGCGGGGCCTGATGAGGGTGTTGAGGCGCGTCAAGCGGGGTTACGGGTTTCAAGTTTCAGGTTCTTGGCTTCTGCACAACGCGACACGTTGAACGTAAAACCTGAAACTCAGGATTGAAGGAGCGAGATACGGCGGTGTGCTTGGCGACGTTCTTCGATGCGACCGCCGAATTCTGGATGAATCTCCAGATCAGTTGGAAGAGGTCGATTAGGCGACCGCGTATTCGACAGATTTCGGATTCTGCACCCGCTTTGAGGCGTTGAGGATTTCAATGCCGACGATGTTCCCCTCCTTGTCATAGTCCAGAATGACACCGGGCTTGTCCTCGTCACTCTCCTCCACAGGAGCATCACTGAATTCGATCGTCAACACATCCACTTCTTCGTCATATTTCACCTTCATGGCTTCCTCCAATACTTACTGACCTTGCTGGTGCGATACACGGTGACCACGACGGCTGGATCCATCGTTTCGTTGACCATCACGCGTAACAAGTATGCCTTCCCGTTGATCTCCACTCGCGACTGGTAGCATGTAATGCCGTTGACTTCCTGGACCTTTTGCTCTGGATTATAGAGAGCTTGTTCCACAAGCCTCTGCGGGATTTACGCTTTTCCAGTTCTTGGAGCACGTGCTTAGAGAATTGATACTTCATCGCGTTGGACTCTTCTCGGTCAGTTCCAACTCAAGCCTCTGCTGGCCCGGCCGAGGCGGGGCCTTCGGCAGATTCTCGAACTTCAGGCTGTAATCGCCATGGTGCTTCGAGCAGCAAGAGAGGCACGGTTTGGGAATCTCTTGGATCGGCCCGTGTGAAGCATAACAAATGTACCTTGCGTCGCGCAGCGACTTCTCTTCATGGCTCTTCAGGGAGTGGAGCGAACAGGCTGAGGGTCTTACATGAACTCCGGAGCAGTCCCCTCTGCGGTCTGGAGCCGCGCCGGCCGTAAAGAAAGCACAAAGGCACCCCGTGTGATGATGGAAGCATGGTAATAGGATACTCGATCAGTGCCTAGGCGCAATCCGTTCTGGTCGGCATTGTATAGTGCCTGAGATTACCGGATCACTGTACCCTCGCCCGCTCGTTCAGCGAGCGGTGGTATTTCCGACCCCAGCCATTGTGTCTGGAATGTGGAGCTGCATGGCAGAAGGAAATGCACCATTCAAGACCCGATCCCGCCCTGTTGGTCGGCTGGTGCTGCGTTATTCTCCGGCAACGAGTTCTGCTTCTAAAGGATGGTCTTTGGGAAAGCGACTGACGCCGAGCACGCTGAAACCCAGGACACGCCCCTGTTCATCTACACGCTCCATGACGGCATCGTGCGCAGTCGGCCGCATGAAGCCAGGCGCCTCTCGAAATTGGACTTCCAGGTAATCGGCTTCCGGATCAAACCAGACTTTTACTTTTTCGGCCATATGCGTTCTCCTAGTTTCACCTGGTCTGTCAGATAGGCCGTGACGACAAAACCATCATCTGCCACATACTTTACCACGGCACAGAGCCATTTCCCACCGACACGTGTCTTGGCGTAATACTCGTAGAAGAGCTGCACCGTGCTATCTGAACGAGAGAGACGTACTTCTGCAGGGTCCTCGAGAACATGAGCGATCTCCGGTTCCATATCGATCATTTCCGGATGTTGCAAAATATGCGCGATCCGTTCGTCTGTGAGTCTGATCGATCGACCAAAACAATCACGAATGGTCTTCATCGGGGCATGTTTGAGGTGAAGAAATATGAGGAACAGTCAAATCAACTCCCCTTAGGTTTCTGGAGCTTACCCGTTTCCCCTTGAGAAAGCACGTCTTGGCTCGGGAATTGTTGAGCCTGCCCTGAGCTTGCCAAAGGGCAGAAATTCCCTGTTCCGTTTATGCGGTTCGGCGTGGCTCACCGCAGGGTTCGACAGGCCGGTCCTGTGCCAGATGAGGACTCGCCACGCACAGACTTCTGTGGCAGCACACGAGGACCAGAGTGCGGGGTGGACTGAGAGCCCTCCCTCCGAAGCATTGGGCTAGCAACGGGCGTTCTTCGTCACATTCTGTATCCACGACACATCGCCCTG
>JAOUMR010000136.1 GCA_029881435.1 Nitrospira sp. | reverse complement strand
TGGCGTATCCTTTCCCCTCGGCGGCAACCGAGGCGTTGGTTGATTGCTCAACCAAAAGGCTACGCCGCCTTTCTCCTATTTCCACACCTAAAGATGATACCTCGACTTGGAAAGCAACAAGCTCATCGCCCTAGTAGTTAAGCCAGCCCACGAGCACCTTGCCATGTTCTTCCGCTTCGGCAAGGATCTCTTCGAGAAGTCGCCTAACAGCGCGCGAAACAACAACGCGTGATAATTTGACTAGGACGGGAGGGATGGGTGAGCTTTTTATGTCGTCAGTCAGGGTTGTCGGTTGCGGTCAATCGAAAACTCTGGCAGCAAAATCTAGCTGACGGGCATGCACCGTGATATTTTCGCATCTGGAAGCTGCCCGTGCAACAGACTGTTGACGACGGCGACGGACCATCGCCTTGCAATCGAATGAGCCAGTGCGTACAGCCTGAAGCAATAACCCAACCGGGTGATGAGACCGGCGTATCCAAGGCCTTAGCCACCTGAGCCGTCCGAGGTCAGTTGACGATTCCGGACGCCGCCATGCGCCTGACTATGTCGGGCAACACGCTCAAGAACTGGCTTGCTCCACCACTCCGACCGTGGCTCCCCATGTTGTGAGGGCGCACCCTAAACCAGACACTTCACGTGCTACAAAACAGGACAGATGATGTGCTAGCTACACTTCGAGAGCCTGCTCTTGCATTGCTGGTACAAAGAGAGGAATATTGTTCGCATGGGAATGCGCAAGAATTCAGCGATATTCCCAGCACAGTAGGCGTGTGAAATGAGCCCCAATTCGAACCGCCAGGTACAGCCTACAAACATCCGCGACCTCTTCAAGCGCTATCAGATTGGACGGTGTTTCGACGAAATGTTCGAGGCATCTGATCAGCCTCGTCCCCATTACCGGCAATTATATGAGCAACTGCAGTCGCTCTCGGTCGGCGAACTCACCCAATATCAAGAGCAAGCCGCCAGAGCGTTTTTGGACCAGGGGATTACGTTCACGGTGTATGGAGACGCGCAGCAGACCGAACGTATTTTCCCCTTCGATCTCTTGCCCCGCATCATTCCTAATAGTGAGTGGCGACACATCGAACAGGGTGTGCGACAACGAATCCAAGCCCTCAACGCTTTCTTGCTGGATATTTACGGCGAGCAGCGCATTGTGCGGGAGGGGATTATTCCACGTGAATTGGTCGAAGGCGCCGCAGGCTTTCAACGGGAGTTCGTCGGATTCAGACCGCCCCGCGATCTGTATATTCATATCGCTGGGATCGATCTCGTCCGCGACACGGATGGCACGTACCTTGTGCTGGAAGACAATCTGCGGACCCCATCAGGTGTATCGTACGTATTGGAAAGCCGGGTAATCATGAAACGAGTCTTTCCCAGTCTGTTTGCGCAAATGCGGATTAGGCCGGTCGATCACTATCCCAATCAGTTGCTAGAAAATCTTCGCTACCTCGCGCCTGAGATTCGAGAGAATCCCACCGTGGTCCTCCTGACGCCGGGGGTGAATAATTCAGCCTATTTTGAGCATTCGTTCTTGGCGCTTCAAATGGGTATTGAACTCGTGGAAGGCCAAGATCTGATCGTGGAATCCGACCGTGTCTACATGAAGACGACCCAGGGATTGCAGCAGGTGGATGTCATTTATCGACGGATGGATGATGTTTATCTGGATCCGGAAGTGTTTCGCCGCGATTCATTGTTGGGAGTGCCGGGTCTTATTCGAGCGTACCAGGCCGGAAACGTGGCCTTGGCAAACGCAATCGGCAACGGCGTGGCGGACGATAAAGCGATCTATGCATACGTACCACAGATGATTGCCTTCTATTTGAACGAGTCTCCGGTGCTTCCCAACGTCCAAACCTATCTCTGCAGTAGAGAGGAGGATCGGAAGTATGTGCTCGACCATCTTCCCTCCCTTGTGGTGAAGGCCGTGAATGAATCGGGTGGGTATGGAATGCTGATGGGACCTGCCTCGAGCACGGCGGAGCAGGAAGACTTCCGTGCGCGCATCCTCAATAATCCGAGAAATTATATCGCTCAGCCGATCGTGTCGTTATCGAGATCGCCGTGCCTTGTCGACGACCATGCCGGTGGGTTTGAGTTCGCTGGACGCCATATTGATCTACGTCCCTTTGTACTTTCTGGCAGGGATATTACCCTCTCACTGGGAGGATTAACGCGTGTGGCGTTGCGTGAGGGATCGCTCATCGTGAATTCCTCACAGGGCGGTGGGAGCAAGGGCACCTGGGTGCTCTATGGGGAAGATTGAAGATCTATGCTGAGCCGGACCGCTGAATCATGCTTTTGGATCGCCCGCTATACTGAACGGGCTGAGTACACGGCTCGGCTCATCAACGTCCACTATGATCTGCTCTTGGAGAGCCCGAACCAACAAGATCAAAGCGTGATTTGGCGGTGGTACCTGGAGAGTACCGGACAGCTCGCATTGTACGAGGAGCGAGGACAGCCTCTTGAAACCATGTTGGTCATGGAATTCCTCACGTTGGACTATGCCAATCCTAATGCCTTGGTCAATTTGATCAGTGCGGCCAGAGAAAATGCGCGAGGCATTCAGGATCAACTGTCAAGTGAAGTGTGGCACCATATCAACCGGGTGCACCTCGCATGGAGAACCTACACGCCTGCCAGCATCGCCGCAACTCCGCATCGTCTGCTGACGGAAGTCCAGGACACCTGCTACACCCTTCACGGAATCATGGCCAGTACGATGCTGCACGACGAAGGGTGGACGTTTTATCGACTCGGCAAGGATATCGAGCGCGCGAACCACACGACTCGGTTACTCGTGCATCCCATCCTGCTTCAGATGTCTCCGGAGTCCACGGAACTTTCCGATTTGCATCAATGCGTGGCTATTTTGAAATCGGCGAGCGCCTACGAGGCATACCGAAAAGTCTCACGCTCGGTGGTGTTGCCAGAGAAGATCGTCGAGTTCTTATTGTTGAATCAATATTTCCCGCGATCCGTTCGGTTCTGCGCCAGGGGATTGCGTCAACATGTCGAACGGCTGACGGATAAGTCATCACGAGTGTCCAATCGTGAACCGGCTCGGCTCGTGGGACAAATGGCCGCTGATTTGGACTTTGTGACGTTGGAAGAGATCCATGAGATCGGACTGGAATCGTTCTTGACCGATGTGCTGCGGCAACTTGATCGGATTACCACGGCCGTTTCACACACCTACTTCAGGTCGGAAGCACCTCAGGATGTCAGAATTTCGAGCCCGCGTCGACACTTGCGATTAGAGCACCACGAGACGGCAGTTCACGATGTGAAGGCTTTACTCTCTGCTCGCCTCCAATTCACCTACGCCTATGAGGCGCCTGTCACGAACGTCCGGACCATCATGCGCGTGGCCCCGCATCAACATTACGGTCGCCAGCGACGGCTTGATGTTCGGTGGCACATGGACCCACCGGCCGATTACCGGCATTACACTGATGCGTTTGGGAATTTGGTGTGGCAGATGGACCATGCGCGTGTGGAAAAAGAAATTACCTGTACCGTCGACATGCGTGTAGAAACTCAAACTGGCTATCTCAGTGACGGCATGCTGGCGGTGCAAGGCACCGATCCGCAGGACACGGATTGCACGGTTGCATCATCAGAGTTCACCAGGCTCACGCACCTGGTCGACCGGTCCGACGCACTTGTTCGTCTCGGCGAGCGACTGCGGGGCAGAGGAGGATCGCCGGGCAAGCTTGCAGAAGCTATCCTCCATCATGTTCACGCTGCATTGCGGTATGAACCGGGCCGAACGCACGTCCGAACGACGGCCTCTCAGGCCATGGCCCTAGGGTCAGGGGTTTGCCAGGATTATACGCATGTGATGCTGGCACTCTGCCGTTTGGCCAGCTTACCGGCTCGCTATGTGTCCGGTCTGCTCCCCGGCGAAGGACAGATGCACGCCTGGGTTGAAGTCCTACTGCCGGGAACAGGGCAGAAACTTCCCATGTGGGTTGGGTACGACCCAACTCATCAGCGACGCTGCGATGAACGGTATATCACCGTTGCCGTCGGACGCGACTATCAGGATATTGCCCCAACCAGCGGATATTACGAAGGCGAAGCCCAAAACCGTCTCGACATGGCGGTATCTGTCACGCTGGAGTCTCATGGTCCGACGGAACGTTGGTATAGTAGTCACACTCAGGCCACCGCTTCGACATCCTACCCAGACGAACAACAACAGCAGTGATCGCAACTTGGGTCGAGGGACTCCCTAAGGGCGTTTAATCCCAGACGCCATTCCATCCCTTGGCGCTCGGGCGCCACAGGCATAGACGATGACCTATTTGGAACGGCCACAGGCCTGACGCAGGAGCTTCTCATCGGGCTGGCCGATCTCGATCCACCAGTCGATGGCTCCGGTCACATCCCGTTGCCACAGGGCTGGTTCATCATCAGTGCCTACTCCGCGGCCGAATGACAAGGCCTCGTCTGCATGGAGCGCAAAGGCCAGCACTCGTATGATCATACGTTCCTCAGTTTCAGACGGATGGCGCGCCAACGTGAGTGCATGGTCCTGGAAGCACTGCCGATCCATTTCGGCGATCTGCTGGTGATCCCTTCAAAAAGACGACGCCCGGCATTGTAGCTTTGGCCCGCCCTTGATCAGCCTGCGGTGTTGCGCTTGCTCAGGTTGGCAAGATGAGCAAAAGGGGTGAAGGGGCGATCCGGCTCACGGCTCGACGGCGATTCGTTCGATCCGTTTCCGACCTGATCGCGCTGATGCTCATTGTCGTGACAGTAGAGGCAAAGCAACTCCCAGTTGCTGCCGTCCGGCGGATTGTTGTCATGGTTGTGGTCCTTGTGATGGACCGTCAGTTGGCTGAGCTTCCTGCCGTCAAATTCGCGTCCGCAGTGGGCACAGATCCAGGGGAATAGTTTCAATGCGCGCGCGCGGTAGGGCTGCTCTTGGTTGCTCTGTCCCATACGAACCTCCATGAGAAGGACGACCCGGCACAGAGATAGTTTACACCAACACCCCGCTACTCGCTGCGAAAACGGATTGAAGTACCGTGTCCTCTCCCTGAAGAAAGTGTAAAGCAAGTCACGCACGGGAAATAGTTTTCCATGTTGTCTCCCGTGCAGGGGTGGGATGGAGGAGGGAAACTCATTTCGGTGCAATTGCCTGCCTGATTGTGACGACCCCCACACCCCGCGTAATGACAACCTGCCCTCCACGGCTCAAGCGAGATACTTCGGAAAAGAGCTCGTTCCAGGTAAACTGCGGCAAGCGAGTCACCAAGGTCTCAAACTCACATTCAGCGGAACCTTGGAGCGATTCGAGAACCCGACTGGTAATAGGCATCTGCTGTCCCATCATGACTCCTCCTTGTTCGAATTGAATCTGAGCTGAGACTCGACCAGAGTGTCCCGACGAACGTGCGAAGAGCGCTCCCGGCATTGGAGCAGCGGAGCCTGAATGATCGTTCGCCTGAAGAAGACGAGGAAGCGAAAAGATGAGCCAGACGACGTAGGTACCAGGTCTTGAATGTATGCTACGCGTCAAGAGGCAACAGGGTCAAGCCGTCATGCGCATGAATGTGTGTTTCGACGTCTGACAACAGGTAGGAATTAGACGGACCAGGTTCTCGCCACACGTGCGGAGCTGGACACGTTTCTATTCCTTCCAGCAAATCAATACGCAACCTGGACTCCAAAGATTTGTGTACATTCTCGTCGTTGGGGGAATGAGGACATTTCCATCAGCAGATAATGAATATTACCTCTTCAATCGTCGATCCCTGTCTCGCGACCCGATTCGCACGGTTGGCCAAGTGGTTGAAATGATGAAGAAGGGGGAGAAGCATTCGCCGTTCAGATGACGGACATTATAAAGCTCGCTAAGTCACTGAGAAGCGCCTATGGTCGAAGAGAAGGCAATAACATAAAAGAAGGGAGCCACCATGGATATTAACCTCTTCACATTAGCAGTCGCGTTGCTTGGGCTTGTGGGCGTTGGTATGTGGGCCTACAAGAAAGGAACGTGATTCCGAACAGTAGACCGCTAGAGTTCCCGGTCATATCTCGGGAGCGTATCTCGTGAAGTGTTATAATCGCAAAACGAGATGCGCTCTCTGAACTCCCCCCGTCACAGACCTACTCCGGAAACCACGTGGCCGGCATCTTCTCCAGGCGAGCCTGTCGTAAGGACATTGGTTGGAGACGGCGATCCCTTCGACATCGCTATGTGAACGGAAAAGAGCATTCCCCACAGCGACAACGCATGTCGCAGGATATTCTCTTTGCGTGAGATCGATCCGACACAAATTGGCAACTCATCTAATCGTAGATACGTGCTCCACGCTTGAGCCAGATACCCCAGAATTTTGAGTAGGCGTGTATCTTTTGCGTTTCGGCGCCGCCCGCAGTCACAATGGGGCGCTTCGTGTTGACCCATTCGAAGATGCCGCCATAGACATTGACCACATTGGTATACTCCTGTTGGCGCAGCCGTTTCGCGATGCGTTCACTGCGGTATCCCACCGAACAATAGACCGCTACCGGTGTCTGTTTGTCGATTCCTGCCAACCGATCCACAGTAAAATCCTCGTAGCCTACCCAGGTGGCTCCACCAATATGACTCACTTCAAATTCCCGGTATTCGCGGGCATCGAGCAATCGAAAGTGTTCTGATTCAAGCCGGTCGACCGACACTACCGGCACGCGCTGCGACAACAGGGTGGACAGTAGCAGGTCATAGGCTCGGTTACTCACATGGATCGGCGCCTGAAGATTGCGTCCCCACAGGAAGAGGAGCAAGCCCAGCAATACCAACCCAAGAATCATGGGATATCGCATTGGGATCGATCACGAGAACGTTAGCGAGGCCTCTACCATGAGGGGCAAGCCGTACGTGCGCCTGAAGAATACGCTACACGGGCAGGAGTCTATGTTCAAGAACCTTTCGGGCGTCCCCGAGGGCGCAAGGTTGATTCCATATCAAAGCGCTTCGCCATCCGTTTCACCCAGGCCTCTTCGCCGAACGGCCGGCCACGTTGGACGCTGATCCGGAGCGTCTCCAGTTCCTCGCCGGTCTCAGGACGATTCACTCGTGCAGCCCAGTTGCGAGGTCGATCCACCGGCCAGTCGCTGAGCCAGGCTGCAAGTTTGGGATCGCCTTGGGCTCGTCGCCATAGGCTGCACCAACGCCAGTTTTCAGCCTGCCGGACCAGTTTCGCCCGCAGTGCATTGCGCTCCACATAGCGTGCGACAGTCAGAAAATGCTCATCGGTTTGGACCGGAAAGGACCGGAAGCGGCCTTGATACACCGGGCCAGTTCCAGCGGTGTCATGGTGGGAATGCCAGCGTTGGGTATGGGTAACGGTGATCCACCGGAGAACTTTGGAGAGTTCTCCGTCCTGTCGGGGCCACAGGAGGAGATGCCAGTGATTCGGCATTAAGCAATAGGCGGCGATGCGGATGCGGGATTGGGCATAGGCCTCAGCCAGGATCTGTTCAAACGCGGCGTAGTCGGCGCGCTCCTCAAAGAGGGGGAGTCGCCCGACCCGACGATTCAGGACATGGTAGGCGAGGGCTCCAGCAACAAGTCGTGGGCGCCGTGGCATGGGACGATGTATAGCAATATTGGCGCGATCCTGTCAAGAAAAGAGTCCCGACCCCTTTCTAATTTCGCGGGAGTTCTCCACCTGGCAGGGTGGGGGTGTGAGCTGGGGGCCGTCTGTTGCTCGCCTGGTGCGATGATGGCCGTCGATGAAACTCCATCGACAGGCCCATGTGGTGTACAAGACCCAGTACCATGAGGTGTGGGTGACGCGGTATTGGCGGAAAATCCTCGTGCCCGGGGTGGCAGAATATGTGAAGAAGGTCCTCCGAGGCGTGCGGGAATTTCACCCCGATTGGGTTCTGGAGGAGATTGGAGTGGAACGG
>JAOUMR010000135.1 GCA_029881435.1 Nitrospira sp. | reverse complement strand
TCGTAGGGACGGAAGGTGCGGTCCAGCATCAAGGGGCCTCCATGGCATGGGTCGGGTAGAACAGCTGATAGCCCATCTGGAGATTCTCTGCAAGAGGGGGGCGATCAATATCGGACAGGCTCCTAGCCGAAGGTGACGTTAGCCCTGCTTTGTGAAAGCCTGTATGAGGGGAGGGCTTATCCTGCGAACGAAATCCCAACGTGGTGGAAAATATTCCGAGTGAAACTCAGCAGCCCTTAAACTTCTTTGACCGATACTGTTCCGAGAGCCGCTTGGCTTCTGTGGTCTGAGCAGGAGTCATGCGCCGGGCAACATCCTCTCGGTTTTCTTCAGCTTGCTTCTTTTCTCACCCTGCATGTGTGCGGCGTCGAGGTTCACCCACATATAGGCGCGCACATAGTCTTGTGGGACACCCAGTCCGGCCACATACAGGTCCGCGAGGTTATTGTGCGCAAGCGGGTGACCCTACGCGAGAATTTTATGGACCGTTCACCTTTCGTCTCTTGCCGAGTTGTATGTATTGGTCTACCATCAAGGGCGCCATGAAGATGGACGGTGTGTGTTGACCGTTTTTTGGAATAACGACCTATTATGAGTCACCCCCTGGATTTCGTTACGGTTGAAGGACTCCTCGCCTATGGTCGCGCCCTCGCTCGACGAGCGTCGGAGCGAGGAGTTGTCCAGCCCCTGCTAAAAGAAGTGTCCGGCGATGACCTTGATCGCGTCCATGCCAAGATGGAGCAACTCCGCTCTTTCGTCGAATGCTCCAAGGCCGGCTTTGTTACCGCCGAAGCGTACCAATCAGCACGGGAACGCCTCATCGATGATCAGCTGGTGTTCTTTACCGCCTGGAATGCACTCCTTGCCGAAGGTTCGCTACAGCCTCTGCTCCGGGCTACGATCGGGTCGGTGGCCAAACCGACGTATCGGCGCCCGGTCGCCATTGTGCCTCGCGCGCAGCTGACCCCCACGCTGGCGGAAGGTCGCATTGTTCTGGAACTGGGCGACGACCGGTTTTGGTTGTTGCCGAGGGACCTTGCCGACCGGACGCTGTTCTTCACAATGCGCCACGGGGTGTCACAGGTCGATAGCAAGACCCATCGCGTCGGATGCCGCTTGCCGAACCAATTGGACCGTGAACGGGGTGTTGCCAAAGCCGATGCCGTAGGGGCGGCGCTCGCCCACATGATCGGCCTCGTGGGACAGCAGCTGGATTTTCTCCGTCTCGCCAATTACCTCGATCCGCGAGCCTTCCTCCATTGCATCAGCCGCAGCCCAAATACCAGACAACTCTATGAGCGGGTATCTGCAACATTGCTGCAAGGGGCTTCCGCGCCCGAGCCGATCGCCGAGCCGGCACTTGAATCGTCGGATTTCGGCTGGGTCACGGGAGTGGAGAAGTCGGTGGAGCTCGAAGAAGCCGCGCAGGCGTTCGGCGTGGACACCTCGACGGCCAAGCGGCTGATGAAAGATCCGCTCTATTGTTATCCGGATGGCAATTCTTTCTTCGACCTCTATGTCGACGTCATCGATGGCCTCCACCGGTTGGGCTCTGCGCAGAAGGGGAGAGTCGCCTGCCTCTATACGCACAGTTCCACCCTGCGGGCCTTAATGATCTATTTGGACCCGCGCCCGTTCCATGAAGCGTTCAGTGAGTTCAGCGATTACAAGGAAAGCCAAGACAATGTGGTGCTGCTCACGGTTGAACAGGGACGGATGTCCGGCTACTCAACAGCGGTTGGGCTGTCCGAGAGGGAGCGGATCGCTCGGAATACCTGGGTGACGGTGGAGCGGGCAAGAAAAGACCATGTCACACTCAAGCCTCGAACCCTCAAACGAATCGTCGCGCTCGTTTCCGGAGGTGATTTTGCCGGCGCCGGCGCCGCGCTGAAAGAATTGCATGTAACTGGCCAACGCATGGGGTTGGAGGTCTATTTCGTTCGGCACGGCTATCTGGGTCTGGCCAACAATTGGATCGAACGTGTGACCGACGAACATACGCGCGGCATGGGCAGCCATCCCAGCAGTCCCATCGGCAGCAGTCGCTTTGAGGAGTTCAAACAGGAGATCGTGCAGCAGGTGGCCATGCGCCACCTGGAACCCTATGTGCGTGATGGCGCACTGATTGTGCTTGGGGGTGACGGCAGCATGCGAGGAGCTCGGGCCATTTACGAGGATTTCGGCGTGCAGGTGGTTGGCATTCCCGGCAGCATTGACAACAATCTCGAAGGAACAATCTCTCTCGGGTTTCAGTCCGCAGTGACGTTGGCGGATCAGTCCATCGAATCTCTGAAAGCCACCAGCGCGGCGATGGGCAGTGTGTTTTTCGCGGAGATCATGGGCGCTGGGTCAGGTCATCTTGCGTTGGCCTGTGCCTATCAGGCGAGAGCCGAAGGGTTGTTGGTCAATGAACATCCCGATCCAAATGCCTATATCGATGAGGTGATCCTCGGCACGCTCAAACGGACATTGGGTGTGCCGAACAAGAGCCACCTTTTCGTCGTCGCCGAACGTACACCGCACCGTCATCATAAGGACGGCGGCGTCCATGGGCTGGTGGACTATGTTGCCGGAGTGATTGCTCGGTGGCCGGAACGGCAGGCGCGGCCCGATTACTATCCACTCACGCCGGCCACCAAAGCCACCATTCTTGGTCACACGCTCCGGGGTGCCCGTCCAATACCGGAGGACAAGGCGATTGCTCAGCATCTTGCCCATGAAGTGGTGCATCGGCTGATCGACTCGCCTGATGACATTGTCGGCTGTCTCTTAGCCTACCGTGAACGGGGATCAATCGGTCCGATTCCACTCCATGCGGTCACGCCGAAGCAGTTCGACTGGGATGTCTTCAGTCGGATGCATGGCAACACCCGCGCCTCATAACTCTCTCACCAGCCGTCTGTACGCGATCGCCTGGCTAGCAGGCTGTTGACAAGGTCCGCCAGCGGCATTTTCAACGTACGGCAGAGAGTTACGTCTGTCGTTGAGGGCGAGATCGGTGGGATAGTTACACGGTGAGAACAGAGACAGCCGAGTGAATCTCAGCAGCCCTTGAACTTCTTTGACCGACACTGTTCTGAGAGCCGCTTGGCTTCTGTGATTTGAGCGGGAGTCATTCGCTGGGCAACATCTTCTCGATTTTCTTCTGCTTGTTTCTTTTCCTCACCTTGCATGTGTGCGGCGGCGAGGTTCACCCACATATAGGCGCGCACATAGTCTTGTGGGACACCCAGTCCTGCGAAATACAGTTCCGCGAGGTTATTTTGCGCAAGGGGGTGACCCTGCGCGGCGGCTTTCTCGTACCACGCGCGTGCTTGGGTGTGGTCCTGCGGCATGCCCATTCCCTTGGCGTAGAGTTCTCCGAGGCTGTTCTGCGCTTCGGCGTCTCCTTGGTTCGCCTGTGTCTGGACTGCGTGCAGGTCTGGACTCTTGGGCGGTGGAAACGCCGCAGTCTGCCCAACGGGAAGAACAAGAAGCGCGAACAGGATGATGTAACGGATATGCATAGGTTGCCGAGTATGGCGTGCCCCTGAAGCGATCGTCAAGACGAATTCTACCGCGCCCGCTGTGGAAAGTCTGGAGCAGGCGGTTGAGCAGGGGCGGGCGGTGGAGGAGGAAGCTGGAATCTCGGATTGTCCAATTGCAGAGGAGGACCCACGTTCATGGACGGGCTTTGTGGTGGCTGCACGGTGACGCGGCGCTCACCATTGGGTAGCTCGATCACGGATTCCACATTGCCTCGAGAGTCCTTGTAGACCGTGGTACCACCTTCGGAATCAAGGACCTGGTTTAGCCGTTCATGCGCGCTTGGTTGTTGTGATGAGTCGTCCTCAGAGAAGGCGAGTGCGAGACCGGGCCATATGGTTCCGATCGTCAGAATCATGATGACGGCGATTCGATACATGATGTCATTATACTGCGTCTTCTGCAAAATTTCCTCACAGGCGACTCACTGCCCCAGTAATC
Organism: Nitrospira sp.; assembly: GCA_029881435.1. GTDB lineage: Bacteria > Nitrospirota > Nitrospiria > Nitrospirales > Nitrospiraceae > Nitrospira_D. The sequence continues at coordinate 3,964 of JAOUMR010000135.1, read as the reverse complement.
AGTGGGAAGGTTGATCGAGGTGTTCGGCATGGCCGAAATTCAATCTCGCATCTACCGCATTCCCACAATTCAGGCGCTTCATTATCCTGATGTCTGAAACCTTGAAATCAATTGCCAGAAACTCGATCTCCCTGTACCCCTAGACCTCACGCTGGTTCCCAGCGCGACCTAGGTATTCACAATCATTCTCAGGGAGGATGGGTCCATGCATTTTGTCATTGTGTCAGCGATTGCCGCCGGCTTGGTGTTCTTGCTTTGGGAGACACGGGCGTAAGCCTCGTTTCGGAGCAGGCTCGGCCTGCGCAGACTGCTCAGCGAAGGTCTAGCGGTCTTCGTCATCCACGAAGATGTCTTGCTGGGCAATGTCTCGGGCGGTGACGTGGTAGAGGGCGCCGGGATTTTCAATGCGGAGCGGGCGAGCCAGCCATAGCGCATACTCTCTACTCAACTAAGTACACAAATTAGATCTGATCCCAATTGCCTGTCTTTAGCGCGCGGCAGCGGCCTGGGTTTCTCGGGCCGCCAGACTCTTTCGGCGATTATTGGAAATGGCACGGTCGATAATGGCTGCACAGTTGATGCATTTCCATGCATAAAACACGAGAAAGAAATCTGAGAACCGCTCTAACATCATCATACCCTTACATTTCGGACATTCCATTGATTCCTCCCAGGGTGGTTAAGCTCACAGCTGACGACGAACTGAAGCAAGAGCTGCGCCACATTGTCCAACTTCTAGAAGTGCAAGGATTTCAGAAGTACGTAGTTAAACGGGGTAGACATTGTTCATAAAATTGACGGTGCAGTAGCGTGCAATCTGTCAATGTGTTGTCGGCTGGAGCGCAAAACAAAGGGGGCAGATCTTGTGTTACAGGTCATCTCTCAGTGCATTTGCGATCGAGCAGACCCCATTGACCAAGCACTGGTCAGCGCTTAATCATCATTCAGAGATGGCCCTCGCGAGCGCCCTACAGTTGTCCTTCGGAAAGACTGAGGGGAAAGATCTACATGTGGTTCAGTGAAGTTCTTGAGTTAGGCCAAAACCTTAAAATCTGTTGCCAGAAAACCCGTCTCAGGATACCGGTAGACGGGGCGCTGGTTTCTGGCGCCGGCCACGGGGATACAACCTATAGTTGGGGGGGAGATCTATGCGATTCGTCGTCGTGTCAGCAGTTGCGGCCTCACTTATGTTCGGGACTAGCATGGTGGCTCTGGCAGATGAAGCAACAGATATCGGTTCGGAATTGACGAACGACGTGGGATCGTTAGCCAATGAGGCCAAGAGCGAGATGCAGGCCCAGCCTGAACAGATGGGGGAGGACTTCAAGGCGCAACAGGAGGAAATGAAGTCCGAGATGAAAGCCAAGCGCGAGAAGATGAAATCAGAGATGAAGGGAAAGCGCGATCAGATGAAATCGGAGATGAAGGGAAAACGAGACGCACTCAAAGCCAAAAAGCACGAGATGAAAAAATCAGCCAAGGCGAAGAAGGCCAAAGCTCGTAGGCATGCCAAGGACGCAGCCGAGTCCCTGGAACCTGCCGCGCATTAAGCCGACGAATCCGAGTAGCTCGGTCAGGACGGGATTCCCAACAAGGCCTCTGGAGGGTCTCCTCCAGAGGCCCTCGTGTTTCAACCCGCGTGAAGATGATGCAATGATTGCTGGAAGACGGCCGTATATTGAGTCACACCACTTGTTCGCAGGGTAAGACAAAGACGTGGAGTGGGAACATGACGTCACCTGTGGACGCTTCTTGTCCGAGGCGGAACCGCTTGAACCCGTCGATGAGACGGTGGGCCGATTGTTCGGGAACCGCTGCGAGGATCATCCGGTTCGTTGAGGGAGCGAGAAAGAACTGGCTGGTCAATCCCGTCACTCCTTTTCCGGTGACGTTGTGTAACTCGCTGTATGAAGTCACCTCATACTCGTTCAACAACGCATGCACCTGTTCAACGAGCGATTCACGAAACACGATCAACAACATTTCCATACGCGCCGCTCCTTTGTTCCGGCGGGTGCCGACTCCGATCCATTATCAATGGCGCCAGGAACAATTACAAGCTCAAGCAAGGGTTCTCACAGCACGATGGCGAGCCTGGCGGGCCTTCAGCCCGGAGCGTCCGGCTCGACAAGGGTAGAGACGATACGCTATACATGATGTTCATAGCGATCGCGTGGGGGTCTTCACCAGGGCGGCTTTATGCAAGAACAAGAATACGCAGCGTATTACGGTTCTGCCTGTCTCATCCTTTCCGTCTATCTCCTTATCAAGGGATTCATTAAAGCCTCACGACAGCGAAGTGAAGATCAGTCCACGACGCTGGTACCGTCCTACATGTATGGAGTCGTGGCGTCGATTCTGCTGACCGTTGGGTTGGGATTTTTTAAGCCAACCTTGCCCTGGTGGGGGTATAGATTGATTTTTCCAGGGACGACCATGATCTTTCCTGCCATCATTTATCTCATCGGTCGTCGTCCACCCAAGCCCGGTCTTGATCGCGCTGACGCTTGACCCATTCGGGCTGATGGTGACGGTCGAGGGCCACCACGCTACTTCGCAATGGTAATGCTCGGCACGCCGGCGCGCGGGACCTCGGTCACCGTCATTTGAAATAATTGCGAGAGGAGCTTGAACGCTTCCCGGTTCCAGCGCGCCTGAGAGCCGATCGTGTTGACGGCGTAGTAGTGCCCGTGAGATTTCATCGCGAGATCCAGTCCGGAGGGCAACGACGATGACACGACGACGTCCATCGTCTTGACGGGGTTTTCCCCCACGTCGGGGGTGCGGCCGTCCTTGTCGACATGGTATTCCGGTTCTTCGTCGAGGGAGAGCGCCAGAAAGTTCAACATCGCGTTGAAACTGCGCAGTCGAAAGTGACCATCCAGCGGCCATTCACCGCCGAAATATCCCGGACGAATATCGAACGTCACGTCGTGCGGGAGGCCCTGTTCGTTCTCCTTCTGCAAGCGGGCCCGTTCCTCTCGAGACAGTAAATTCGGGTCGTAGTTCGTGATCAGTGCGCCGCCTTCGACCTGTTTCCGCAACGTGAAGGTCTTGTCCTTCCCGTTATACGCAACCTGGTAGTCCTGTTCGAGCGCTTTGAACCCTTCCGCGGTGATCGAGTCGGCTGGGATGGTCCAGCTTCGTTCGATGCTCATCGGTTCCACGTAGAGGCTGTTGTGGTCTTGAATGGCGGAGAGATGGAGGACCACTCGCCGAAACATCTCGTAGCCGACCTGATCCGATGGATTATTCCGATAGGCGACTGCGCCGTCGCGCTGTTTCAACCGCAGCTCCTTGCCCATCAGTCGAAGGAGCAGGTCGATGTCGACCCCCTGTCGAAGGAGCAAGGTCAGTTTGGATTCCTGGAACGGCGTGAGCAGGCGCTGGGTAAACTCGTCACCTTCGATCGGAGCGATACTGATGGTCGGGTTTTCAGCCACACTTCCGCCGATGACCGGCAGGATTGTTCGACTGGCGTCGCCGGTGAGCGCCGGCGTCGCGCCGGCCGTGAAACGAAAATCGAAGGTCGCCGCGATGTTGGACACGCCGGTGAAGTGAATAGGCTGGTGGTGTTGCGCTCTGGCGATGTTCGCGAGCAGTTGCTTCGATTGCGATTCGGTAATGGCGTCATCATAGGCGATGACCGCCCGAGTCAAGGTCACCGGCGAGAGGCAGCCTGAAAGCGTCGTCAGGCAGAAGAGCGCGAAGAACACGAGTGGTGTGGAGGCGGAGATTGTGTGCATCATCGTGGGCCGGCTGTTACGCGCTTTCCAAGCACAATCGGACGCGAGTTGTACCATATCAGCACCGAGATGCCTAGCAGGGAGACGGATGGGTGCATGGCCTGATCTAGCAGGCTGCGGAAAAACTCTTGTGTTCTCTGTTCCCTCGGGGTAGATAGGCCAAACTCTTTCACCAGCACCCCACGGGAGGTTCACGATGCGTGGTCAGGATACTCAGC
>JAOUMR010000040.1 GCA_029881435.1 Nitrospira sp. | reverse complement strand
GTGCACCGATAATCCCGTGTGCCGGGTGTCGATGGAGCGAGAGAACAATACGCGGGACCGCTGGTTGACCGTCGAGGAAGAACAGCGGCTCCTCCCGGCTGTGAGTCCGTGGCTGCGTGACGTGATGGTCTTCGCGCTCAACACCGGAATGCGGATGGGGGAGATTCTGGCTCTGACGTGGGCTGGGGTCGATCTGTTCCGGCGAACCGTGACCGTCTTTCGTTCTAAGAACGGCGAGCGGCGGACCATCCCGATCAACTCCATTGTGCTGGATGTCTTAAAACGGAAGCACGCCGCACGTTCACGAATCACTGATGTGGTGTTTCACAGCCAAGCGGGAACAGTTCTCGATGGCAGCAACATTCGGCGAGGGCTGAATGCCGCGCTGAAGGTGGCAAAGATTCAAGATTTCCATTTCCATGACCTTCGCCACACGTTTGCAACGCGCATTGTCCAAGCCGGGGTCGATCTCTACAAGGTACAGCGTCTCCTCGGGCATAAGTCGCCAATCATGACTCAGCGCTATGCCCATCATTACCCCGAAAGTTTGCGAGAAGGGGTGGAGGCGCTGGAGGCCGAACGGTCGGTTAGCACAAAATTAGCACAATCGCAGGTTCAGGCTAATGAGGCTTCTCTAAGTTGTTGAAAGAATGGAGCCGGCGACCCGGATTGAACGGGCGACCTGCGGTTTACGAAACCGCTGCTCTACCAACTGAGCTACGCCGGCATCTTGGTGAAACAGAATGGAGTAGTGACGCACCAGTGGCTGGCATGATAACGGCCACGAGGAAGCCTGTCAATGAAGCGAACCGCCGCCCCTCCATGCTATGGCCCAACAAGGATAGGGCTTTTAGCCGGACCGGGTGAATCAGTAGAAGGCTCTTCCAGTATTTTCTCTGCCTGAACGGGCTTTGGATTATTCCCTTTGGCGATCGGATGGATACGGATCATCGCACCACGTCCTATGGGAGGTACGCAAAGTGGGTCTTGCTTATTGCCGAATTGTTCACGAGCGGCACGCGCCACCTGACCTCGAGCATAGAGACACAGTTCACCTGCCATGACCATCCCATCTCGATCGAGATCGGCAACCCCTTGTAGTCCTCTCAAGAGATAATATGTAAACAGGCCGTGTTTCCCTAGATCATAGACATTGGCCTCTTGCAAACTTCGATTTCCAACCATCCACATCTCCACATCTTTCCGTTGTTCATCCATCTCCGATGGCCAATCAGGCGAGGGCATGGTTGTCAGATCGGCACCTGGAGACGGATCCAGCGAAGCGTCGACCATGAAGATGGCCCTCTGAATTGGGAGCTGGGAGACCAACTCCTGCAATCTTCTAAGGGGATACAGATGCTCTGGGTCGAACAGCGTTCCGTCATAGGGGACAAGCAAGACCTCACCGGTACTGCTATCCACGACCGCTCGACCGGAAAAGTAGACGTACAGCACGGTGTCCGCATCCGCTCGCTTGCGAAGCCATTGCTTGAACGTCTCCTCAAACTCCTGTTGCACACCTTGACGATCGAGTAGAATACGCATCCGCTCACGTGGAACGCCGCCAACAGCATGCAAATACTCCGCCATGACCGCCGCATCGTGGCTCGCATACTTCATTACCGGCACCTGTTCGTCCCGATACGTTCCCACTCCAATCGCGATAATGACGGCCCTTGGCTGCTTCATCGTCATCAGTGACGCCGGCATCTGGTCAACATCCGGTAACGACACTAGGTCACCACGCTTGGGTTTGATCCCCAGGCTGAATATCTTGGGCGGCGGAACGGATGCCATCGGACTGGCTGACCGCAAATTCAATGTCAGTTCACCTGGCTGAGTCTCATCCGTCACCGTGACTCGTTTCGTCACAGAAAGACGTTTGATTTCTCCAGACCGAAGAGAGCCCACGACGATTTCTGGCGGAAATACATGATCTAACCCCGCTTTCCCTTGGACCAAGATCACCACGTCCTTGGCTCCCACAACCCCTTCATTCATCACCTCGAGATGGATCGTGACGGATTCATGCGGCTCAAGCACCCGATCACGACTTTCATCTCGTATGATGGCACGAAAGCTGAGTTGGGTTGGTTCGATCGCTTGAACCGTAGGAGCCAGGGGTTCTTCTATGGTTACTTGAGCCGCGGGAGGAGACGATTCAACGGTCCTTTCAGACGGCGGTGTGGGATGGGAGGCCAATGGAACCCACGTGTCCCGCTGGGCCGCGTATTCTCGAATCTTAACGGATTGGGCCATTTGTTGAGCCAGCCCGTCGGTCACTGAACCGATGGCGTCCTGAACGATCGCATCCAACCCAGTCACTTCACAGGATTGATCAGCCACCTCCACCGTCCCACGATTTGTGCCTTCGAGCTTTTTACTGAAAAGCATGGTGCCATCTCGAGCTAAAAATACCATTTCAAGCCCGACCGTGGCAGCCGCTGGATAGGTTCCCGGTCGTTGTGTTGGGACCTCGAGATCAATCCGCCTCAGACCAACGCCCACTTCGACCACGCCGTCAGATGAGAGAAGGTCTTCAGAGTGGTTTTGTGCCGTCAAACCGGTAAAGACTCGTGCCAGCTTGTTGGGGACAGAACCAAGAAGGATATCGGCCATGGGCATGGCCACCGTCTCGTGACAGGCATTCTGGTAAGAAATTTCCGCCGTCGTTCCGCTCGGTGAAAACCAGATGGTCGGCGTGAGGGAGATGGGTTCTGGGTTGGTCGGCTGCTGTTCCCCATTCAACATGGAACAGCTCGCCATCGAAAGGAGTACCAGTGCGATCGCCCAACCCGAAATGAGGGAGCCACACGCTAGAAAGCCCCAACTTTGTTCTGCGAGTTCTCGTGTCACGTGGTGGTTATACCGAATTCCCTGAGGCGTCACAACCGCTGAAGGCGCATTGACAGCCCTTTTCCCCTCCGTTAAGGTCGGGCCATGTCTGCACCGGTAGATTCCTCTTCTTCTGCCACGTCAGGGATACCCTGGTCTGCGCTTGCCCGGTTGATCCGCCTGCACAATCAAACTGGCACCTACTTACTGCTACTCCCCACGCTGTGGGCCCTGATACTGGCGGCTCGCGGCATTCCACCACCTCATCTGCTTGCCATATTTCTTGGTGGATCGTTCTTGATGCGGAGTGCTGGAGTGATCATGAACGATTTAGCAGATCAACGATTCGATCGGCAAGTCACCAGGACTAAAACTCGGCCCTTGGCCTCAGGTGAGTTATCCCGACGCCAAGCCGTGCTGCTGCTCAGTGTTTTGCTGGTGCTGGCGGCATGCCTCCTGCTTCTGCTTCCGCCCATCGTGACCGGGCTCGCCCCAATCGCAGTCTTGCTGGCAGCACTCTACCCGTACTCTAAACGATGGATCCATATCCCACAGGCCATGCTAGGCATCGCCTTCGGGTGGGGAACCGTTATGGCCTGGGCAGCGGTGCAAGGGAAGTTGGACGCACCGGTCTGGTGCCTCTTTGGAGCGACAGTCGCCTGGGCCGTCGCGTACGATACGATTTACGCAGTCCAGGATCAAAAGGATGACCGACACATCGGAGTCAAGTCCGCTGCCCTGTACTTTGGGCCGTTCATTCACCAAGGGGTGGGCATGGCATTTGGTGTGATGGTAGCGTTCTTGACCGCCGTAGGGTGGCTTGCTCAGCTAGGATGGCCCTACTATGCGGCTCTTCTGGGTGTGGTCGTCTTCTTCATGTTCCAAATCCGTCAGCTACGTGGTCCGATCACACCAGTTCAGGCATTCGCTATGTTTCGCGCGCATGTATGGGTCGGGATCACTCTACTTATTGGACTCCTTGGAGGCTTGCTGATTTAAGGGTTCTCAACAGGCTTGTCTTCAACTGGCTCCGCTTTCGCGGCCCGTAAGGTGGCCACGTACATCGTCACAGCCTTGGCATCTGCATCATTCAATCCTAATGCCGGCATGCGCGTGGCAGAATCCATGGCCTGTGGATTCTTGAGCCAGCGGTAGATCCAGGTGGCGTTCAGCCGAAATCCAGCTCGATCTAAGGCAGGACCAATCTTGCCACCTTCATCGGCAAGACTATGGCAGCCGTTGCAACCGTATTTATTTTCGTACAGCTGTTTGCCACGTTCAATTAATGCGGTGGTCTCTGCAGGTTTAACTGTTAAATCCGGCCTTGGGATACTGACTCCTCTTCCAGGTCTGGTTGAGAAGTTATTCAGGACAGCCTGAGCCGCATCCAACTCTTTCTTGGCTTGGCCCATCGCATCCTGTTCGGCAGCATAGGCGGATTCATCCACATCCACATCTTTATTCAGTTCTTCGCTTTTCCTCTCTGCTTCGTCGCTGGCCTTCGTTTCCGCCTCTTCATAAGCCTGCTTGACTTGTTCGAACTTCGCTTGTGCGGCCTTCAGCCCTTCATCAAGGGATGTTTTGCGCGCCTCCACATTGAATTCCATCTTCTTGCCGTGGAGCGTACGCACATGCCCGACGATCGCCCATATTTCATCCTCTGAAAGAGTATATTTGAACGTCGGCATAGTCGGAACAGCGAAGTCGTCGTCTCCAATCTCGTCGCCGCCTTCCTCGCTGGTGTCCAGCATATCGCGTGAGATGGTCTCGAAAAGTTCTTGATCCGTAAACGTTTCCATCTCAGTCTTATTGGACAAATCTTTCGGCTTTGGATCGGGCATAGCCGACCAATTGAACCCCTGATTTTGCTTACCGCTCTCGCCGTGACAATCGCTGCAGTAGTGCGTATAGAGTTCGTGACCACGCTTCTCCTGTTCGCTCGCGCAACCCCCAGTGAGCGCTGCTGCTCCCCCTATCACACCAACTACCAATCCGATGAGACCCAGCCTTGCCGCCTTCATGCTCACTGCCCTTTCTTGAGTTTTCGGATCAGGACAAATTGAAATCCCAAGGCCAATGCAGCGGCTATCGCTGCGTACATGTAGCCGGAATAATCTGGCGGGGCATCGGCTCGGAAATACCACCAGGAAGAAACGGCTTTTTGAGACCCTTTTTCCACCAACTCTCCCACGGCATCTTTTCGCCCGTCCCAGACCGCAAAGGCGATACTGATGAATTCCCCCGGCGTGATTTGCACATCCTCTTCAGGATGATCCGTCGTTAGGCTACGGGAAAAGACTATTTTCCAGCTCCCGTTTGAGTAGACTCCCTTCGCCTTCACATCTTGATGCGTTTGCGGCTTCAATGTTCCAAAGCCTTTCGCGGTCATATCGACGGCCTTCCCCTCCTTATGCTTCCAGAACCAAATATTGACCGGTCCACCTTCAACCTGGAGCATTGGCTGTCCGTGAGCGAAGTGCGCCTTTTTGTCCCCTACCATAAACTCGAATGCCGCTGCGTCGTCCTGATCCTCACTGGGATCGCTATATTCCAGGAGAAAAGCAACTTGATTGCCATCGTGTAACGCCCGGACGGATACGTCCTTGACCGTCACCTCTTGAATACGGTTCGGCCAATGAACTTGCGGCGACATGGGAAACGTCGCTGGCATGGCGCTGCTCCAGATGGCAGCATTTGGATCATCGACGGGCAACCCTCCGGTTACAATCGTAGCTTTCACCGCTACGCTCTCCTGCGCAAAACTGAGGGATGCCTCTGCGATAATCAGAGCTGCGATCGCAGCTAACGCACCCCGCAGAACACGTTTCATCACGTGATTCACCCGTTTCATGCTGGCCTCATTCTCCGTACGCAACTAGACCCCTACACACTGTTCTCAGTTGCCATTACTCCCACGTCCGTGGGGATTGATGCGCTCCATCGTATTCCCCCATGATAATCTTCCAAATCCATTCATCCGGCAATTCCAATTCCCAACGAGGCATGGCCGACTTCCATGGTGCACCTTCAATCGGAAGACCGACGCCGCCTTTCTTGATGCGCCAGAACAGGTAGCTTTCCTGCAACATCGCAATCGTCGTGGGATCGGCAAAATTGGCGGGTGGTGGATTGTATCCTCGCGCTGCCGGCCCCTTGCCGTCAAAGTTCCCGCCATGGCACGGTGAACAAAACGCTGCATAGAAGCCCTTCCCCTGCATAATATTCTCCGGAGTCTTGGGGACCGGGTTTGACAACCCCGTGTACTCTCCTGGCGGTGCAGGGTGAATCGTTCTGCTCTCCGCCGGTGGAGCATCGCTCGATGCGGTGCTGCCGTAAGTTTGCCAGCCCACCAGCAATGGAAACAGAACAAGGACTCCATACCGAAGCGCCTGCAGCCCTCCGAGATTCTCCCCGGTCAGGAACCGTTCCATCGGCCCCCAAAAGGCATCTTTTGATTCTCCGCTCAACGTTTCAAAAATTACGATCCCCGCCGCAGTCAGCAGGAGATACAGAAATATCAGACTGGATGGGAGGGGCGCTGATCCTGGAATGTTCGGCAGTATGAACTTCAAGAATACATACATGGCCACCATCAGTATAATCGGCTTCCCTAACGCGCCCATACGTTCCTCCTAGTGCGCTTGTGCAATAGCTAATGGAGAAGATTCGGCTGCTTTTACCGGAGCTGGCGATGGCTGCCCCGGTATTTCGAGCTCCGACGTGCTGACAGAAATTGGCTCACCGCTCATTTGCTGCAGGAACGCGATCACGGCCAAGATTTCATTCTTCGAGAGCCCGATCGGATCCTTATCAATCGCCGGCATGGTGGCTGGATATTCCTTCGGCACACCCCCATGGCGGTAATCCTGATACACGAATGCCTGAGGATCAGTCAGGCTTTCATAGAGAAAATCCTTGCTCAGCTTGGCACCGATTCCCTTTAAGTCCGGGCAACGGGCGGATTCGCTTGGACCGATGGAATGACACAATGCGCATTGCCCCTTGCTGAAGAAGACCGTTTGCCCGATGGAGGCAATGTCTGTTGGGGTCTTGATACTGGCGATGTCGATCTTTTCCTCTGCCGGAGGGAGAGATGCCAACTGCGGTACAGCCAGGGACATGAGCGAGAACAACCCCAGCACGATGGCAACAAATCCCGTGACCCTGAGAAATACAGCCTTGATAAAAAGAAGGATCAGAATCCCGATCCCAACGATTGACAGTGCAATTAATTGTAGTTGTGCGACTTCACTCATAGCTCTCCAACTCGTAAGTGTGTCGGTCTGTGCCTTCTTGATGCATGACTCTCACCTATCACTGCCGCTGCTTTCCTGGAGCCCCTCCAGCCATCGCTGGAATGCCCTGTGGCAGGTCTCCCTTTCCTGTTCCAGAAGTCGTCTTGTATTTGTCGCCCATGGTGGCAACCCAGAAGATAAACGCGACGAGGATACAGAAGAAAAATGTGCAGAATGCCATAATCAGCGAGGCGCTGCCGAGAGCCGGCGAGTAAGCATACGGCGACGTATCACGCATCACGCCATACACATGCCAATGGACGCGGGAAGAAGATCGCGCGTAGCCCATGAGCGTCATGAGAAGGATAACCATGACCGCATTGAGGACGAGAGCATACCCGGCACGCGGTGGCATACTGCCCCAGACCATCTCCGTCGTCGTCTTGGCACTTTTGAGCAACAGCGCGGTCAACGGCGTGATCGTGAGAATGACGAAGCCCACGATGGCCACCTGAGATGTGGAGAAATAATTAATGCGAACGATTGCCGGTACAAAATATCCCCACACTCCAAGGACAATGACAGCAAGACTCGCCACCACCAACACGGCACCCATCACTGCTTTTCCAAACTTCGCCCACCCCGCTGTATCCTGTTTCCCCGCGCGCCAATACATGACGAAACTCATGAAGGTAATAAGAATCATGAGGTTCGAAACCGTCATTTTGGCCGACATGACGCCCAGGACCCCTAGTAACGGATGGTGAGCGCCTCCCATTTTCTGAGCCTCTTCGATGCTGGCCACAAGTGAGTGCGGGGTCATCCACACCGCAAGGCACAGCAACAGGCTGACCAACATCATCAACATGGCTCGACGATACTTCGCTTCCGATCCGGGAATGCGATAGGTAATCCCGAGCCAGAAATAATAGTTCGATCCAAGGAACAAGACCCCGATCAGCATGGCCTGGATGATGAAGAGCCAGGAGAGAAATCCTCCCATCAGTGTAATGCCCATCTGCTGGTTGTACTGATAGATTTCCCGCATGAGCCAATATCCGGCAAACGGCAGGGCCAACAGACCGAATACTCCAATAAAGTTCCCGACATAGCCCATCCAATCGTAATGCTCCCGATCTTCCTTACTTTTGACCGATAAGTACCGAACTCCGGCATAGGCTCCACAGATGTACCCGCCAAGCACAACGTTGGCGATGAGCCGATGAATATTGATCGGCCACCACGTTGGATTCCAGGTCGCGGCCCAGGCCCGCTCAAGGGCAGTCCCTTCGGAAAGCACAACCGGGCTGGACTGGAAGGTCGCCCAGGCATTAGGGACAATCATGATGAACAAGGCGAAGAAATTCAGGAGAAACCCGAGAAAGACATGCAGTGTTTTTTTCCTGCCATCCTGCATGGCATCCCATCCATACCAATAAAGGTAGAGTGTCGCCGTTTCGAGCAGAAACAACATGCAATAGAGTAAGAACGACGGAAAGAAGACATCCGTCAAATAATTCATGAGCTTGGGATAGAACGCCACCAACAGAAAGAGGAGAATGCCGCCGAACAAGGCGGTCGTAGCATAGGCTGATGTCAGGAGCTTGGTAAACTCCTTGGCGAGCTTGTCATAACGTTTTTCCCCTCCCCGCCAAGCAATGACTTCGCACAACCACGCGAAGATCGGGACACCTAAGACAAACCCGGCGAGCAGGAGATGCAGCTGCGCAACAATCCAGACCAGGTTCCGGCTGCCGATATAAGGAATGTCTCGATATTCCGTCGGACCGGTCGCTGTACCTTCCGCCGCAATCCCGATCGACGGGAGCACAAGCCAGACCGCCGCCAACAAGAGACTAGCGACCCATCCACCGTGTCCTTTGACGGGCTGGAGAGCTGGTTGAATCGTTTTAATCTCTTGTCGTTTGGCACTCACCACATCACCTCGTAAGTTACGGTTTCGTCTTGGCCGTTGAATCCGCAGTTGCTCCGCCTTGGGTCTTCCCCTTAGCCTTTGCTTTCTGACCTTTTGTGGAGACCTTTTGCTGTTCCATGGCTTCAATTTGTGCCGCAAGCGTCGCAACACGCTGTGCACTGCTGCTCAACGACTCAACGGGTTTCAATACCGGCTCGACCTGCACATCAGGTTTTTTACAGCATTCATGCGGATGGGGAGTCGTCACTGGCAGTATCGACCAAAACATCAGCGAGAATACGATACCCACCCCCGCCAGCGACGTGAACAGTAGCCCCTGATCGGTTGGCACCCGCATCAGGTCCCAGCGTGTAATAAGTCCTTGATAATTTTCCGAAGCTGGTCTGGATTCTATCGCCATGCCCCGGATGATTTGCCCAAGAATGGATATTCCGATCAAAGATAACGCGATGAGTACGGCTGAAGAGATTGACCCCCAGATTGTCAATTCAAGGCTGATCCGTTCTGCCACTGGAAGACCCGTATCCGTAATGTGCCTTAAACTCTCCATTTCAGCCATCGAGTGAGAGGCCGTCATGGCGTTATCCGTCACGAAACTCACCATGCCCCAGACGACCGGGAGAAAGAAAGCTCCAACAAGAGCTGATCGCCACCAAATGGCAAGTCCCAGGGCATCCGGAGGTTCCTTCCGAAGTCGCTCAAGGAAGAACGTACGCGCAACGAGCCCGAGCGCCCAAATATCGACGGGAATGGAGAGCCAAAACAGGATCTCCAGGCCGATCCCTTCACCAAAGTGTGCCCCAAACATGGCCATGATGAGTGGAATCGAAAACACGGTGACGGGGCTGAAAAACAACATGACGAACGCCAGCCCAAATGTTCCCTCGAAATGCACCAATCCCATTGTTAAAAGAAGAACAGCAAAGACCGATTTCACCACGATGGCCGTCCAACAGGCAGGCCATAGGATGCCAAACCCTATTTTTGTCGGCGACATCGATTCGTGATCTTCAGCCATAACGAAGATGTACCAGAATTAATCCAAGAACTCTCGGTTAATCACTGAGGCAATCGTGAACAACACAATGAACACCATGATCGCGATCCAGCTGATCAAGGCGATCGGTCGTTTGAAAATATTGCGTTCGGGATCCTTGTCGATGAACGGAAGGGCCACGAGCAAGGCCATGAAGGCGACCGGCAACGCAACCGCCCCCAGAAATTGCCCGAACTCACCGGCGAAAATTTTCAGTCTCAGAAGTTGGAAATAGAACAGAAAATACCATTCCGGTTCGGGATGGTATTCCCCAGGGTCAGGTGCGGCCTGATCCAAGAGAACGACCGGTTCCCAGAGAGCCAATGCGCAGATTCCGGCGAAGACAAACGCCATCCCGACCATATCCTTCCAAATCTGACGGGGGAAGAAGTAGTCGGTCTTGGCCTTGATCTCTTCCGTCGTACCGCTAAACGGTCCAGCAGGAGCAGCCACCCGAAACAAAAACAGATGTAGCCCGGCTAGAGCCATGAGTGCTGCCGGAAGAATCATCACATGGAGGACGAAAAAACGGCTCAACGTCATCTGACCTGGAGTCGGCCCCCCTTTTAGAAACCTGGCTATAAAATCACCGATGACGGGTGTCTTATCCAAAATCTCGACGCCCACCGTCGTCGCCCAAAACGCCCGTTGATCCCAGGGTAAAAGGTAACCCGTAAATCCAAATGTGATCACGATACCAAACAAGGCTAAGCCGACCAGCCACAGCAACTCCCTTGGTTTTTTATATGCCCCCCAGAGAAAAACTTGGGACATATGAGCCACGACACACACCACCATCGCGCTGGATCCCCAGAAGTGGTAGCCCAGCAGAAACCAGCCATAATCTACGTCATGGATAATATATTGAGTGCTGTCATACGCATGGTCAGTGGTAGGAACATAGTAAAACATCAGCAGCGTACCCGTCAGCGCCTGCATGGCAAAGATAAACAGTAGGATTGAGCCGAAGACATAGGCCCAACGAGAACCGCCTGGAATCGGTTCATTGAGCATCTTGGCCTGCATTTCCTTGAGTCCGACCCGTTCATCAAGGAAGGCAACGAGCTTTTCGATCGTGCTAGGCTGATGATCAGGGATTGTTGCAGGGGATGAGTGTTTACTATCCATATCAGTAGATTTCAAACTATCCGCACTTGTGCTTTTGTACCAGCCTTGAATTCCATGTCGATAATCTCAACCTCCCCACCAGCGGAGACCCGCAAGGGCAAGGCGTCAAGACCGCGTGGGGCAGGGCCGTCTAATACGTTTCCTCCCGCGCTGTAGATACTCAAGTGGCACGGACACAGGAACACCGGACCGAGGGCTTTATGGTTTCGCCACTTGTATGCACACCCGAGATGCGGACATTTACCGGAAAATGCGATGTAGGGAATCTCCTTCTTATTGGTCCAGAGGACCTTCCCCTTGGCGTCACGAAATTCTTCATCTTTTCCCTGATAGACCTTCTCAAGAAGCTCGGGAGTTGCGCGCACGACCCAGACGTTCTTCTCAACTTCATATTCGGGCATGTACACTTCCTTCACCTTTTTCTTGTACTCGAACTGTACCCCGACGTCCTCCTTCTTGATCTGGCTTACGTTTCCCACGTTCAGCCATTGGTTGTCAAAATCTGCGTACATAGGCTTCATGAGGAAACGAAGAATGGGAAAGGCTATGGGCAGTCCGATCAAGAACCCAATCACATGGGTGAAATTCATGAAAAACGTGCGGCGTTTAACATTCTTTTCGAGGTCAGGCAGAGGTACCAACACCTCCCCTGGCGTGACATGGATATTGTCTTCGAGGTGCGAGATCTCCACTTCATGCGTGGTGACGTAGTCTTCTCGTTTAAACGGAGGCAACGCCAAGATATCATGCGATGGCGCGCCTAGCTGTACGAGATCTTCCGTAACTGCCTGCACATGACCCATCGCCACCTGCCGCTCGCCGTTCCCGTTCATGGACACCACGATGTGACTGATCTCGTGGGAGAGCGGATCAAGTACAACCTTCGAGACTTCACCGATGTCGAGGTCTGTACACCGGACCTTGGATTTCAGCTTTGGTTGCAGCATTACTTTTTCTTGATAGGTTTGGGGGTATTCACCGAGGTATTTTTGAAGGTACCCAACCACGTGGCAAGCGCCAGCATTTCCTTGGGATCCATGAGATCCTTGAATTTGTCGGGCATCACGCCCTTGTTCCATTCCTTGTCATACCCCTCAGCCATGAAGCTCTTGGGATTTGCAATTTTCTCTTGAATCTCTTCGACCGTGAGTAATGTGCCGATGTTATCCAGCTCAGGGCCTCGCTTCTTTCCACCTTCACCTCTGAGCTTGTGGCAGTTGTAACATTCCTGTAGCTGCCACTGCTCCTCCCCCACCTTCATCACATCACCTGCGGCACCGCCTCCTCCACTAGTTGCCGCAGGAGACTTACCCCCGGCCGGGGGAGGTGTCGCCGTCGCAGCCTGACTCCCGCCCAGACCTTTAAGCCGATCCTCAAGGGCCTTCACCTGCTCATCAAGGGCCTTGGCGCGGGCAATCAGCTCATCCGCCTTCCCTTGCTGCGAGGCAGCTCGTTGCTTTTCCAAAAGCTTGGTGATTTTTTCACGCTCATCTTCTGGGTTGAATTGAGGCAACAGAGACGCGCCGGCGATGCAGACCGTCACGATGAAGATCCAAAATGCGACGACGGCGAAGAACGACTTCCCACCGCTCAACCTCGCGAGCGGTTTTGCATCGAGCAAGATAAAGACCATGGCACCGATCACCGCAAAGATTGCCCACAGCAGCTGAAAGTCAGACGGCACTTCTTGCGAATGAGCGAACGCCACGACCGCCCCGGCGACCACCAATGCAATTCCTAGTTTCTTAAACACGATCCACCTTCTGGATTCTTAATAAAGCTCAACAAGACTGCAATTGCTCCTGCTTACTTTGCCCCGACTGGGACAGGACCGACCTCAGGCTCATGCACTTTTGAAACGGATGGCCGAAGCGCCACCAGCGCCGCCAGCGTGACGATGACAAGAAAGCTGACGGTAATCCCGGTAATCCACCAGGCGGAATAGGAAAGCGTCGGTGTAAATGACTCCACCGTGAAGTCCGACACCAGGCTGTAGGCATGGAAGTATTTCTTGAGCAATGACCGCACGGCTCCCATCAACCCCATGATCCACGTGGAGATGAACGCCAAGAAAATCAAGACAAATTGCGCCACAAAATCGATTTTGCCCCAGAGAATCGTCCCCTGCTTGATGGTCCTGTTGTACAGAACATAATTGACGACGGTCACAAAGACCAACACGATAATCGCGGAGAGCTTGGCCGGCATCGATGCAAGATAGTCCCACCCTTCAGGTAGCTTCAATTCATCAGGCATATCGCTCCCAGTGGCGACGAATCCACTGGGGGTGAGCCACACCGCATCGCTGACAAGCATCACAATAAAACCAATCTTGATGACAGTCCGTGCAGAAACGGTCGCGGAAACCAATCGCCCCAATAGGAATGGCGACAAGACCAGGGGCAGCAAGAAGGCCAATGACATCGGATCAGGGATCCAGTAGGTGTTCATCACCCACATCGTCACAGGAAGCACAGCAACCAGGACAATGGGAGCCAGGATGGTCATTCGAACGTTTTCGGCGCCCTCGATTCGCTTCACACTGAGCCAGCTATAGTAGTTGATCGCCAAGAATAGGAGCCCGATCATCATTCCCTGTACCTCGAAAAACATCGAGAGCTGATCGGCCATCATATAAGGACAAAATGAAAAATCGTAATCACACATTTCGTACGCCAGCAACAGCCCTGTGAACGGCTGTAAGAGCGAACCGCCCACCGCGATCCAAATGGCCACGAAGCCCATCCAATCGTAATAGGCTCGCTCCTCTTGCGTCTTCGAACCCATGTACATGTAGGCCGCAATCATACCGGCAATAAACCCCCCGAACGCCACATTGCCGTCGATCCTATGCAGACTCAAAGGGAACCAGCTTTGGTTCGCAATCTTATCCCACAAGGTCGCCGCCGCGAGAAAATCCTGAGGCGAGACCCCCTCGGCCTTTGGCGGAGTGTTCATGAACGACGTGGGGCCATTGATCACAAAGAGAATGAGCAAACAGACGAGATTCAAGACTATGCCTAGCGCGATGTGTCGCCCTTTCTTTTCACCCTTCCAGATATCCCAGGTATAGAGATACGCATACATGAGGATCGTCTCGACGATGAACAGTGCCGGGTAGAGGATCGCAAAGACGACATAGAATTGGTTGATGAACCAGGTCGTGAATTGCGGATAGGCCGCGAGAAGGATAAAAATGAATAAGCCTCCGGTCACAGCCGTCATGCTGAAAAGGATAACCGTGACTTTGGTGATCTCTTTCGCCATACGATCGTAGCGTGGGTCTTGCTTGCGATAGCCCAGCCACTCCGATATGACAACGAAGATCGGAGCGCCTAAAATGAAGGCCGCAAATAAGATATGAAGTTGCGCAACAACCCAGACAGCCGTCCGATTGCCAGTGTATGGAAAATTCACTGAGGACGTCCCAAGCTCTTGAGCGTAGACAGCGGGCGCAACCAACACGCAGAGCACGACAAGAGCCAGGAGACTATGCCACATTTTTTTCACGATACCTCAATGCCCCCTTGCTTGCTGAACCTAGTCAAGATTCTCAATTTGACAGGCTCGTAACTCTGACCTTGAACGCCTGTCGAAATGACCCAGACAGTCACACGATCTCACTTCCGGTCATTTATCACCCGGCATCCACCCACTGCTTTGTTTCTTCATTCCACATTTTTCCTGACAGTCCAAAACTCCGCTCATACAGCACTAGCTTCCATACGTCATCCTCTGAGAGCTTACTCTTCCAACCCTTCATCTTGGTATTGGGAACTCCCTCGGCTATGCGCCAAAACCACACTGAATCGGAATATAACTTCATACGCTCAGGGTTTCGAAAATCTGTGGCCCCGGCTTTGACGGGTTTCCCATCACTCCCATGACAGCTGGCACATTTCACATCTGGATTTGCCTCACCCAGGTAGAGCTTTCGGCCCTCTTCCAACTTCTGAGCATCTCCCCACCAGTCTGGTGGCATATGTTTGTCGGCATATTCTGCCGGTGCCGGAGGCGGCGGAACAATCGGCCCCTCTTCACCGCCCCCAGTACAACCCGCAAACAGCCCGATACTCACTGTCGCCAATACTACCCGGATATACCCCCGCTCCAATAACATCACGTAATTACTCCACTATGATTTGGCCGATGACCTTCAGGGAGCAGACGGCAAAGATTCCGGCACACAATAAAAAACGCTTCTGCCGAGGTATCTCTACCCCTAACAAAAGCGTCCCGGTTCCACCAACTTGATCACTCTGCACACCGGCCCTCGACCACGTGTCAACCGATTGGGCGAGGTACTCCGCAACCCTCAAGGCCCGTCATCGGCGATTATGATTTACGCTTACTTTGCGATTTCCCCCTGCCCCGCTCCTGCCTCCGCTGAGAACGGACAAGCTTCATACCGATCATGGTACCAGCCGCTAGGACCATCGCGCCACTTCCCCACCACAGCCAGACGGGAGGTCCATTCGCATCACAACCAGTTCCAAAATTAACCTGGATCTTTCTCTCACTTTCGAGGTCTTTCGGATCGAAATCAACTTTCAGATTTTGCTGTTCCCCCCTGACTTCTACAAGAAGAGGATCACCGAGATTGTCGTTGTGCAGATGGAAGGTTGCCTTGTAGTACCCATCGCCATCCGTCCTCACAACCTGCCCATACGAAATTTTCGTGTCCTTGACGAGGACATCTACGTTCGAAATCGCGCTCCCGTCCGGTCCGCACACATGCCCTTCAACCATGAAACGATGGTCCGCTTCATGAGTGGTGCGAGCCACGGGAGGGAATACGGCACTCGTCACGAGACAGCAAGCCAGAACGCTTAACCCTACTCGACATCGTCCAATACGTTGCAAACTTGATTGCTGACTCGTCGCTCGCTCCTTCGAAGACGCACACGCTCCATCACAGCGAGCGCATTCTGTTTGGGCAGGGGTTTCTAGCACAGAGTCAAATTCTTTGTCAACGAAACAGCCGGAATTTTGGGCTGATACAGGAGTGTGTCGTCTCTTCAGAATCAGCAGTAGAGGAGAGTAAGTCAGAGATAGCCTTTCGTACGTGCGACTGCCTCACATTTTTCGGCTTCCGCACGACGCTCAGACTCCTTTTTTGACACCCAGGATTCCCAAGACTTGCCGTTTGCTGTATCTGCACCCGTGAATGCAATGGTGACGATGTCGCGATACGGAATACAACGGGGATCCGGACGGTCTGCAGGAAATAGTTCAAGATAGGGATCGCTACCGTCATCCTGACGATTGAAGATGTATCCAGCCACCGATTCACCGGACCGTAACACCAAGGTCACGTCGCCACGGTAATCGAACGCAAGCTCGATCGCCTCCACAGCCTCTTTCATTGAGCCTGGCGTGAACACTCGTCCTTCAAGAGAGCCAGAGGTAGCAGCAGTGTGATTCTTGGAGTCAGTCATTTTAAGAAGCCGCTCGCCATAATCCATTCGCTAATAAACATATTGCCATGGCTGCGATGGACGTTGAGCGGTTAACGACTACCGAGAAGTAGGCGACAAGGTTAATTTGGCGGTTCGCGCAAAACCGGAAATAGTGCTAAACGTATCCTCAACAGCCGACGCCTCATAGCCGCAGTGGACCATACAATCGGCGCACTTTTCATTTCGACCGGTTCCGTAATTCTCCCACTCCGTCAAGTCCATCAACTCCCGGAACGTCTTCGTGTAACCTTCCTGAAGCAAATAGCAAGGCTTCTGCCACCCAAAGACGTTATAGGTCGGATTACCCCAGGGAGTGCACTGGTATTCACGGCGGCCCATGAGGAAATCCAAAAACAATGGAGATTGATTAAACTGCCAGCCTGATTTGGGCCGAGTCAGGATCTTTGCAAAGAGTTCCTGGGTTCGAGCCCGTTTCAAGAAATGCTGTTGATCCGGGGCCTTTTGATAACTATACCCCGGTGAGATGGTCATACCTTCAACACCCAGTGCCATCATCTCATCGAAAAACTTCCTGACCCGCTCAGGATTCGCATCGTCGAACAACGTGGTATTTGTCGTCACTCGATGGCCCCGTTTGACGGCCGCTTTGATGGCTTTCACTGCTACATCATAGACGCCATCTCGACATACGGCCAAGTCATGCTCGTCCTTGAGCCCATCCATATGGACACTGAATGTAAGGTATTTCGAAGGCTTGTATTCATCCAGCTTGCGTTCCAAGAGAATCGCATTGGTGCAGAGATAAATATACTTCTTTCGATCCACCAAGCCCTCTATGATTTGTGCGATTTCAGGATGAATGAGCGGCTCACCACCTGGGATACTTACCATAGGCGCCCCGCATTCCTCCGCCGCCGCCCAGCATTGCTCTGGCGTTAACCGTTTATCAAGGACATGATCTGGGTACTGAATTTTTCCGCACCCCGCGCAGGCCAAGTTACAACGAAAAAGCGGCTCAAGCATGAGCACTAGAGGATATCGTTTCACTCTCTTCAGCTTCTGAGAGAGGACATACGTCGCCACTGTATACATCTGGGAAATCGGAACAGCCATTCCGCTCTCCTTACATAATTGACTATTGATACTCTACTTTATTTGAACGGCTGCTTAGTGCAGCCCACCTGGAAGCACACGGATGTTTGGGATCTTAACATCATGCATAGGTGCCGTCAATTTTCTCACTCTCCTATACGCGCCCAGTACCACACACTCTTCTCCCTCATAATACAAGCACGACCCGAAATGCTCACGATACGATTGAGATCTGTACTCGCTCGCACCAAAGACGATGAAGCTAGGAATTTAGATAGAGCGCACACGACATGCGGCTTGGAGGCGCCGAGCGGGTTCGAACCGCTGCATCGCAGTTTTGCAGACTGCTCCCTTACCACTTGGGTACGGCGCCCCAGGAGGCGGTATTATAGTCGCTTCGTTTCCTTGAACACAACACGCAGTTGAAACCCACATGACCCACCAACTTTTTTACTCCGACTGCCGAACTCGCCTGACACCCTCGCCGTGCTACCACTCGCCTGCCGTGGCTGAAGATCCGGGGTTCGTTTTCGTAAAGGGCGACTGAAGCTCGTTCCGAGAACCTGCACTCACGAGGAGAAGCCCGAATAAGATCAGCATCGCGATACCAAGATGGTGATAGCTTTTCAGCGCCTCCCATTTGGCTGAACCCACAACTTCATAGTTCAACACCATTGTGAGCACGATATACGCGGCCAATACGGCATAGCCCGGACTGGTCAACCTGCCGCTCATCCGGGCAGCAGCCGCCACGACAACGAGCGCCGCCGGTATCATCCACACCAGGTGCTGGTCCCAGGTGATCGGGGAGAACAACAAGGCGAGGATCAGGGTTCCTGCGCAATCCCGCCCCCACGTGGAATCCCCCGGCCCTTGGAATGCCCGCCGGCTTGACCACGCGAAGAGTCCGAGCACACTCAGCCCCGCGATGGCGACGATGGCATTGGCGGCAGGAGACGGCAGATCCATGACTGGTTTATATCCGAGGTCCACTTGCCGAAGCCGATGCGTCGGCGGATAGGTCACCAGATAGCGCAGCATAGTATGGCGGAGAGAGAGGTTAGCTTTTTGCAATTCGTTTTCTTGCCGACCCTCAGCCTGCCGATCCAGCACGGACAACACGGCATTGTTCGTCCATTCAGCGTGATGGTCCCACCAACTCGTGGGGCCCATATACACAACGGGCAGCACGATCCAAAGTATTGTGGCCAGGACCGTATACGCTGCAACACGCCACTGCCGCTTCCAAAGAAACAGCACCACAAAGAGCGCAGGGGTGATTTTGAGGACAATGCCGAGCCCGACCAAGGCGGCGCCCAGCCGTTCCCTCCCAATCCATATCGAATAGACCCCTGCAGCTAGAATGCCCAGCAGCATGAGATGCGGGCCGCCATCGTCGAGATCATTCAAGATAAATTGCAACGTCAACACACCTGCCCCTACCCCGAGCAGCAGTCCGCCCCACCCTTTCAACTTCGCTGAGCTGCACACCATCCGGTGGAACAGAATGATCGTGACGACCAAACAGCCGATCGCGACGGCGTAACGCAAAGCCAGACTTGGATTTCTGTCGAGAATAAGCAAGGGGGCGAAATAGATGCCGGTGGTCGGCAAATACATATAACAGTAATCGTTTGCGTACAGATATTCTCCTGAGAGAAAGCGCCTTCCGATCTCACGATGGATATCGATGTCTCGGAAGTGAAACGATCGCCCAAAGGAGACAATGTACCCGTGCACCAGCGCCGCAACGACTAGGCCAAGTCTCACCACGCGTGCAAAAAGATCCGACTTCACGAACTCTTTCATCTGATCAATCATGAACTGTTACCGCATTCGCGTAACGACACTGATCCTTAACCCGCACGAACGCGTCGCAATGTCTGTCGAAAACGTGAGTCAAGTAGCAGGAGAGTCGCTGACCAGAGCACGTCTACCGGTGAGGTAATACGGGGATCTCTTTTCCGAGCGTTGAGCGAGACTCCGATTGAGGCATCAGTGATTCCCACTCGTTTGAGGGAAGGGGCACGATCGCTTCGCCACTACTTTCAGCTTCTTTTTCCTTAGCAAGCAGCTCCACTTCCTGAATCAAGGTCTCCATTAATTCTTCCATTGGAACCTTACGAACAAGCTTACCCTTCTTGAACAAGATACCCTTCCCCTCGCCGCCGGCGATCCCGATGTCCGCCTCTTTACCTTCGCCGATTCCGTTCACCACACACCCGAGCACCGAGACGTTCAACGGAGTCTTGATATGGCCCAGCTTTTTCTCCAATTCGTTCGCCATTCGGACGACATCGATCTCAACGCGTCCACATGTCGGACAGGCGATGACATTAATCCCCCGATGACGCAACTCGAGCGATTTCAGAATCTCAAACCCGACTTTGACTTCGTCGACAGGATCGGCGGCCAGCGATACACGTAACGTGTCTCCAATACCTTGCGAGAGCAAGTAGCCAAGCCCAATGGAAGACTTCACCGCCCCGGTCATGGCTGTCCCGGCTTCTGTAATTCCAATATGAAGCGGAGAGTCCGACTGATGAGCAAAGAGCCAATACGCATCGATGGCATGATGCACGTCCGATGCTTTCAGCGACACTTTCAGGTTGGTAAAGCCCACGTCTTCCAACGCATGCACGGCATTGAGCGCCGACTCTGCCAACGCCTCTGGGGAAGGCCACCCGTATTTTTCCAGCAGATGGCGTTCGAGTGACCCTCCGTTCACACCGACTCGAAGGGGAATGCTCCGTTCATTCACAGCCTTGATCACTTCTTCCACTTTCCACCAGGCTCCGATATTGCCGGGGTTGATACGGACACAATCAACGACTTGCGCAGCCTTTAAGGCCAAGCGATGATCGAAGTGGATATCGGCGATCAAGGGCACCGTCATAGCCGCTTTGATTTGCGGAAGAACTTGGGCGGCCTCATCATTTGGAACCGCCACACGAATGAGTTCGCAGCCGGCAGCTTCAAGCTGGTGAATCTGCGCGATGGTCGCGACCACATCGCGCGTATCCGTTGAACACATGGATTGCACGGAAACGGGAGCATCACCGCCGATTTTCACGTTGCCGACAGAGATCTGTCGGGTTTTTCGCCGTGCTATATGCATCCGGTGTTGATTGTCCTTTTCATGCTGTGAACCAGCCTAGCTCAACTACCCTGCTCGTCACCATGGGGAAGATGGCTGCCTAGCGTTGCACCTGCGAACTGGGATTTCACCGCTGGCGCCTTGCCGATCAGTTCCTTCACGGCTTGGTAGATCCCCTCAGCAGTCAATCCATATCGTTCACGCAAGAGATCTTGGGGCCCCTGTTCGATGTACCAATCAGGCAAGCCCAAGACCTTGGTCTTCACATCGGTCACGCCAGCGTCTGAAAGAGCTTCCAGTACTGCCGAGCCAAATCCACCGATCTTGCAGCCTTCCTCCACAGTTACAATATATCGCGCTCGTTTGGCAACATCCGCGATCAGCTCCTGATCGAGCGGTTTGACAAATCGACCGTTTACTACGGCCGTGGAGAGACCTTCCTTGCCGAGCCGCTCTGCTGCCTCAACGGCTTGCCATACGGAAACACCGATCGCAAAGATGGCGACATCTGTGCCTGATTTCAAGAGCTCCCCCTTTCCAATCGGGAGCGCCTGGGGAGTCGAATCCATCTTCACGCCAAGGCTCACCCCACGCGGATAGCGCACAGAAATCGGCCCGTTAAATTCCAGGCAAGTTTTCACCATATGTTGCAGTTCGTTTTCATCCTTCGGAGCCATCACCACCATATTGGGAACGTGGCGCAGATACGCGTAGTCGAATGCGCCATGATGGGTCGTCCCATCCTCAGCGACGAGCCCACCACGATCGATACAGAAGGTCACCGGGAGATTCTGGGTGGCGACATCGTGCACGACCTGATCATACGCGCGCTGGAGGAACGTCGCGTACATCGCGACAACCGGCTTCATCCCCTGTGCTGCCAGCCCCGCGGCAAACGTCACGGCATGCTGCTCAGCAATACCAACGTCGTACAACCGATCCGGGAATTCCTTTTCAAAAGCCGTCAAGCCCGTACCTTCACACATCGCCGCCGTAATGGCCACGACGCGTTTATCCTCGCGAGCCAATTTGACCAGCGCATCCATGGCGATCGCTGTATAGGAGGGGCGTGCTGCTTTCTTCGCCGGTACACCCGTCTCCAGAACAAACGGAGGGCAGGCATGGAACCACACGGGATTCTTCATGGCCGGCTCGTAGCCAAGCCCCTTCTTCGTGATGACATGAAGCAAAACCGGCCCCTTCATTTTCAATACATTCTCAAGAGTCGGGAGCAGATGCTCAAAGTTGTGACCATCGATCGGACCGCTGTACTGGAAGCCCAATTCCTCAAAGAGCAACCCCGGCAGAATCACACCTTTAGCGAGTTCCTCCGCCCGACGAGCGAGTTTTTGCATGTCGGACCCAATGTGGGGAATCTTGCCTAGCAGCTGTCCGGTCTCTTCCCGCATCTTTCCGTAGAACTCACCCGTGATCGTCCGACTCAGATACGCGGAAATCGCGCCGACGTTTTTCGAGATCGACATCTGATTGTCGTTCAAGATCACGAGAAAGTCTTTCCCAAGTCCTCCCGCATGATGCAGCCCTTCGAGCGTCATCCCTGCCGTCATGGCACCGTCACCCACAACGCAGACAACCTTATTCTTCTGCTTCAACTGCTCTCGGGCCTCGACCATGCCGAAGGCAGCCGATACACCGGTACCGGCATGGCCCGCATTGAACGTATCGTACTCACTCTCCTCCCGCTTACAAAATCCGCTCAGCCCACCATATTGCCGCAACGTATGAAACTGTTCCCGCCGACCAGTGAGGAGTTTATGTGTATAAGATTGATTACTCGTATCCCAAACAATTTTGTCATTCGGGGTGTCCAGGAGATACTGCAAGGCGACCGTGAGCTCGACGACACCCAAATTCGAGGCCAGGTGTCCTCCGACATTCGAGACCGCTCCGATAATCTGTTCACGAATCTCCTGGCATAAGACCGGAAACCGGTCAGGAGATAACCGCTTCAGATCAGCTGGGCTATGGATCATCTTAAGAATCGACATAGATGGTCTCCTTCTTTCTTCTTCCGTCTGCAGCGCATCAGTTCGATACGCTAACGGATATCCGCTGCACAGGCACTGAATTTTGCTGGAGTCTCACACAGGAACCACATGATGTCAAGCGCTTACACAAGATCCATACTGTTGAAGACGGCTCATGCAGAGCTGAGTTTCAAGACACGAGATCGCTTGACCTTTGTGGGGGCCTGGCGGGTACCTAGTAGGGGAAATCAAGTCCAGCAAAGATGGCTCCACCTTCTTTACTAAACCCGTAATCGATTCGCCCCACCACGTTGGGTCTGATGATTCCTCGAAACCCGATACCCGGTGTGATACGGTAGTCTTTGAAGCTCACATTCTTGAAGGAGTTGAACACCTGCCCAGTATCGATGAACGGCGCGATCTCGAAGTCCGCTATGACGCCGGCAAGGCGCGTCCGGAGGATATGAATGCGCTCCTCAACGCTGAAGGCAATCAGTTGCTTATCGATGTACCGGTCCACGCCAAAACCACGCAGATTGTTCTGTCCCCCTAACGAGCTTTGCTCATAGAACGGCACATCTGTGCCCAGCGTCGCTTGCAGTTCCCCACGCACGACCAGGATCGCTCGTTTGGACTCGCTGGCGAACATCTTCTTCACCTCGAGTCCGTACCTCGAATACAGCGGATCCGCGCCGCTCTTGAAGTTATAGTTGAGCTCGGCATAGGCGGTGATCGCCATCCCGTCGGTCGGTGTGACTAGGTTGTTACGCGTGTCGTAATGAAAACTAATCCGTTGACCAAGAACCGTCGATCCTTCACCGCCGGGAGCGTCTGGGAAAAGGTCCCCTGTAAATGGAAGCGATGTGCCTCCCTGTTGAATTGCTTGCATGTATCGTAACCGCTGGCTCACTGCAATTTGCGTCACCTCGTTCGCATACACGCCGAACTTCCAGTTCAACCTCGTCTCGGAGGCCGTATAGTTTGTTTCCTGACTCTTGATGGTGGTCGGGCCAAGACCGAAAAACCGCACGGTCGCATTCTTAAAGTGCATGGCGCTGAATCCGATGCTATATCGTCCATTACTGAAACCGGGGTCGACATAGCTGATGAGAAATTTCCTCTCGATCCGCTCGGTCCAGGAGGCGATACCTCGAAGCTCTTTCCCCCCTGGTTCGTAGCGAAACAGGTTGACCGTTCCACGAGTGCCGACGATCGAGTTGTAGACCACCATCGGCGCAACCAAATATTTGAGGTCCCCATCCGGTCCCGTGATGAGCGCCGGGACGATCATCCCGATATCGCTGCCATCGTTTTTGCTTGTGCTGATGGCGGGAATCGGGAAAAACTTCACCTCTGCGTGGGCAGGGTTCAGGCAGAATGGGCACAAGCTCCCAAGCAATAGGAGGACCAGACTGGGGACAAGGCTACGCATACACGTTCTCGTGGTCCCGCAAAACGACGTTATGGCGCCTTGAGTTTCTCGGATTTCTTGCGGAGCTGATCCACGAGATCGGAATACGATGAGGCATGAAGGATCTTCGTAAACTGTCCGCGATAATTGTTCACCAAGCTGATATTGTCCACAATGACATCATAGACCCGCCACTCATCGGCCTTGTTGATCAACCGGTAATCGAGCGGGATCTCCGTCTTTCCTGAGAGCACTTTAGTCCGGATTTCGGCATACTCCTTCTCTGTTCGCTCATTTAAGTACTGCACGCCTTCACCGGAATAGGTTTCTATCTTGTCCGCATATGAATT
The DNA here is from genome assembly GCA_029881435.1 of Nitrospira sp. Classification (GTDB taxonomy): domain Bacteria; phylum Nitrospirota; class Nitrospiria; order Nitrospirales; family Nitrospiraceae; genus Nitrospira_D. The sequence goes on along the minus strand of JAOUMR010000040.1, from coordinate 4,405 downwards.
CGTGAGCAACGTTCGAAAGAGTCCGACAAATTCTTGTTTCTGCTGATCAGTCAATTGATTCCAGGGAGCCCCGAGCGCCCGTCTGGACATTTCCGTATAGTCGAATCGAGCTTCCACCACCTTCTCAAGTAGGTGTCGACGCTCCTCAGATTTCTCCCTCTGTTTCAAGTCTTGGTCACGAACAATGCGGAGCACTTCATCAATGGTCGTCTTCATGGCATCGGTGGGTGCCCCTGCATACCCTGGGGCCACCGCCAGCCCGACAACCATGACCGCCAAGAACACGATGGCTCCCCAGCGGGGGAAAACGTTGCTGCCCCAACCGTTCTGTATCACCATCATCACTCCATCTCCCCTTTGCGATTATCTGAATCTTCGCGTGCTGGTTCGCTGGCGAGCTAATTGACCTTGCCATGAACGTATTGGCTCACCAACTCTTCCAAGTCGAGACCGGACTCTGTATCACGAATGGCATCTCCCGGTTTCAGAGGGTCTCCCCCTCCACCCGGCGAGAGCGCAAGGAATTTTTCTCCGATGATCCCCCTGGTTTTAATGGAGGCGATCGTATCGGAATACAGCTTCGTTCCGTTCTGCACCGCCAACCTCACCATTGCCCTATCCTCTTTGAGACTGATGGCCTTGACACGCCCTACTTCGACGCCGGCGATTTCGACCGTGGCTCCCGACTTCAATCCAGAGGCTGAGTTGAATAGCGCATCGACTTCATACAAATCGCCTCCGATGATTTCCAATTTGCCGAGCTTGATCGAAAGATAGCCCAACGAAACGATCCCCACCAGCACGAACACACCGACAATCAATTCCAGCCTGGTTTTTTCCATCGCAGGACTCCTCTAGCCCTCGGAAGGCGCCGCTTGCAACGACACCGTGCCTCCGACTGAAATAAATTCTCTAATTTCAGGATCGGTTGTTCGTTGAAACTCAGATGACTCAGCCATTGCCGCGATCTTTCCCTGCTTCAACATTGCGACGTAATCAGAAATCCCGAATATTTCCGGGATCTGGTGGCTGACCATTACCGCAGTAAACCCAAACTTCCGCTGCATACTCGTGATGAGATCATGGATCGACTTAGCCATAAGCGGATCAAGGCCCGTCGTGGGCTCATCGAAGAGGATAATCTCCGGTTGCATGACCAGCGCACGTGCCAGGCCGGCGCGTTTGCGCATGCCGCCGCTGAGCTCCGCAGGAAACTTGTGTCCCATCCCGACCAGCCCCACTTGATCTAATTTTTCCTCAACGCGACGGGTCACATCGAGACCTCTCATCCGAAGTTTTTCTCGGAGGGGAAACGCAACATTTTCAAAAACCGTCAGCGAATCGAACAGCGCCGCTCCTTGGAACAACATCGCGAACCGCTTGCGAACCTCGTTGAGGGCTTGTCCGCTGAGTCGCGAAATCTCCACGCCGTCGACCCACACTTCTCCGGAATCCGGCTGGAACAGACCGATCATGTGCTTCAGTAGAACGCTCTTGCCTTCCCCGCTTCGCCCAATGATCGTCGTGAGCTTCCCTTCAGGCACCACAAGATCCACACCTCGCAAGACCGGTTGTCCCCCTAACGTCTTGGTCACCCCCACAAGCTTCAGCATAGTTACAACAACAAGGATGTTAAAAAATAGTCCCAGACGAGAATCAAGACCGACGACAGCACAACGGCCTCGGTCGTGGCGGTACCGAGGCCCTCGGCGCTCATCCTGGTGTAAAATCCTTTATAGCAACAAACCCAACTGATAATCAGCCCGAAACTGATCGATTTGAGGATGCCACCGTAAACATCTTTCCACTCTACAGCAGACTCAATGGAGTTCCAGTACGAGCCGGCGCTCACCCCGAGCAGATCCACCCCCACCAGATGGCCACCATAGATTCCAACGACGTCGAAGATCGCAACGAGCAAAGGCACGCCGATCAAGCCCGCCACAAGTTTCGGAGTGATCAGGTATTGGAGCGGATTGATGGCCATGGTGTCGAGCGCGTCGATCTGCTCCGTGATCCGCATGATCCCGATCTCCGCTGTCATAGATGACCCAGCCCTCGCCGTCACCATGAGCGCGGCCAAGACCGGACCCAGTTCACGAATCATGCTGAGCGCGACCGCAGAACCCAGTAGCCCTTCGGAACCAAACTTTCGTAACGTGTAGTAGCCTTGCAGCGCCAGAACCATTCCAGTAAAACCTGCTGTCAACACGACGACAAACGTCGATTTGTAGCCGATGAAATGCAACTGCTTGACAATCTGACTGATCCGAAACGGGGGGCGGGCCAACCACGCAAAGGACGAGACCACGAAGATCAGCATCCGACCCATTTCAGTCACATATGTGAGAGCCCATCGTCCGATGGCTTCCAGAAATCTCATTGTTCACTCGGCGCGGGTTCTCGCTGTTGTGGATTGGTTGCCATGGCTGCCGTATAGCGCTGGAAAAATTCCGTCAGGGCTTGCGCGGCGGCTGCACTCTGTCGACGAAACCGACCAAGCCCCCAGAGGCGCGACGGTGCAGCCAAGACCGTCCCAATACCTTTGAGCCACCCAGTGGGCCTGAGAAACAGATTGAAGTCAAGCGGAAGATCTTCGTCGAGGAGGTCAGAAACCGATCGAATGATCAGAAAAGGAACCTGTGCCCGTTGCGCTTCGACAGCCAACGCCGAGCTCTCCATATCAAGTCCGATAGCCTCAGTACTCTTGGCAAACTCTCGCTTTTCCAGGGCACTGCCAATCACACGATCCGTAGAGACAAACCGCCCGATATGCTCAGGTGGCACCATGGCCTCAATACACGTCAATGCACGGTTCCGCTCATTCCCTGGCATTACCAATGGCTGTACAGGCACTACACATTGCCCCGTTCTGCGTACGACTTCGAGACCCACCAATAGCGCCCCGATATCTACATCAATGAGAGCACAGGCAAAACCCGTTGACACCATAAGATCAAAAGACCGACTGCCAACCACTTGAGTGGCGCAACGCCGTGCTTTTTCCAACCCCATACCGGTTTGAGCCAGCCAGTATTCCCTGCCTCCTATGGAGTACACATGAATCAAGAGACCATCGAGACATTGCTCTATACCGGGAGGAAATGCCGCCTGAACAGCACTCATCTCCCATGGAGTCGCGGCAAAAATAGCAGTACGTGTAAGTGGCACGGTGCCCGAGGAGAGTATGGAAGCAGTCAATGCTCGGACCGGTACGAGTCAGTTCCCTGGATGTGATGGCGAAGTTCATCGGCCCGCATCTTCCCCCGAGAACGGAGGTTCCGATACATCGCCAAGGCCCACAAGGGGAAATACTGGCAATACCAGTGGTACCGAAGATAGAACACCCGAGGGAATCCGGTACCGGTATGGGCAACCTCTTCCCAAGATCCATCCTTTTTCTGGTGACGAAGAAGGTATTGCACCCCACGCGCCACACTGAAAGAATCGATCGCTCCGGCCGACATGAGCGCCATCAATGCCCATGCGGTTTGGGAAGGCATGCTTTCCCCTTGCCCGTGATGCTCGAAATCGTTGTATGACAGGCACGACTCGCCCCAACCGCCGTCTGGATTTTGTTTCGACTCCAGCCAGGACACAGCCCGACGGATATAGGGTGTCGAGAGATCTTCCCCGATAGCTCTCAGCCCGGCCAAGACGGACCAGGTTCCATAGATATAATTGACACCCCACCGTCCATACCAACTGCCGTCCTCTTCCTGCTCTTTTTTCAGAAACGCCAGAGCCCGCACAGCAGCAGGATGTGTCTTGTCATATCCTAACGCGCCAAGCATCTCCAAACATCGCCCGGCCAAATCAGCGGAACTGGGATCCAACAACGCCTTGTGGTCGGCAAACGGAATATAATTAAACACCACTCGATTGTTATCTTTATCGTACGCACCCCATCCGCCGTCCGAACCCTGCATCGCCAGCACCCATCGCATGCCACGACCAATGGATTCATCAACGTCCCTCTCGTGCTCGGGAAGTTTCAGTTTGGACAACGCCATGATGACCACGGCCGAATCATCCACATCGGGATACAGCTCATTTTCGAACTGGAAATACCATCCACCCGGTTCCGCATGCGGCGAAGAGATAATCCAGTCTCCTACCGTTTTCGTTTGCCGGGACATTAAATAGCGACCGGCGTTTTGGAGTGCCGGATGATCCTGCGGAACTCCCGACTCAACCAGAGCATTTGCCAACAACGCCGTATCCCAAACAGGAGAAAAACAAGGCTGCAGATGAAGCGTGGGAAGTATCTCACCGTCAACCCTCACGGAATCGTGGACTTCCAACTCTTCGATCTCACGAAGCGCCTTGACGACCAGTGGATCATCCGCATCGTAGCCCAAGCACTCGAGCGCCATGATGGAGTTCGCCATTGCCGGATAGATCG
>JAOUMR010000134.1 GCA_029881435.1 Nitrospira sp. | reverse complement strand
CTGCGCCAAGCCGAGCTTCGCTGCGCAGGAGTGCGTTGAGCATGATGCTTCCACGCAACATGTACCGAACTCGATGCTCCAAGATCGCTGCCTTCATCGGCTTAGGGATGAAATCCGTGGCACCATGCTTGTACGCACGGGCGATCGAGTCGGCATCATCCATAGCGGTCATAATTAAGATCGGCACACGACTCCCTTCCGGCAATTCACGCAATTTCGTGCAGGCGGAAAATCCATCCATCACGGGCATTATCACGTCCATGATGATCAGATCAGGACGCCGAACGGCAAACTGCTCCAACGCCTTCGCACCGTTCGACGCTTCGCAGACCTCGAATCCTGCTTGTTCCAGCGCCTCACGCACGAATATTCTGGCTAGCGCTTCATCATCGACAACCAAGACGAGCGCTGAATTCGGCTCCTCTACTTTTCGCACATCAGGATCTTCACTACTTCGAGAACTGCTCACAGGTCACACCCCTCAACGACTTAGGCAGCTTCCTTTCCCAACAGTCCCTCTATGGCTCGACTGACACGGTGATATTCCTGCTCCACCTGAGCGAATGCCGTTTGCGCTACTGACAAATTTCCTGAACGAGCAATGGCTTCAAGCTTTTTCACGTGTTCCGCCAGAGTCATGGCACCAACCATCGCACTGCTCGACTTGAGAGAGTGAGTCGTTTGCGCTAACCCTGTAGCGTCTTGAGCGTCAATGTTCTGATAGATCGTGGCAAGATATTCTCTGGACGAGTCTAGGTAGCGCGTCAGCATACCGACATAGGGATCTCGCCTTCCCGGACGTCGAAGGGCCCGTAAATCCTGTAATGTCCCTTCGTCAAGACAATTGACAGACTCGCCCACAACGGCAACAGCTGAGCCATCCGAGCCAGTGACTTCTGGAGTAGACCCTGCAACAGAGCGACCTTCTGACACCCATCGCCTCACAACAGCAATGAGTTGCGCCTGCCTGAATGGTTTGCTCAGATAGTCATCCATGTCATGAGCGAGACACCGCTCTCGATCTCCCGTAATGGCGTGGGCGGTTAAGGCGACGATTGGCACTCGCGGGAGCCCAAGCTCTTTTTCTCGAGCACGGATGGCAGCTGTGGCTGTAAACCCATCCATCACAGGCATTTGACAATCCATGAACACGACATCAATTGTCTGGCTAGCCACTGCTTCAACAGCCTCGCGCCCGTTGCAGACGGTATGAACATGATATCCCTCGACCTCGAGCATCTCCGCAGCAGCTTCTCGATTGACTGGATTATCTTCTGCCACCAAGATGGATACACCTTTCTGGTATTCCAGAGGAGAGACGTCAACCGGCACAGACTGAGACGGAACCGACTGTGCCGTTCTCGTCATGGTAAGCTCAATGAGCCGATTGTATAGGTGGGATTGCCGCACAGGCTTTGCAATCGAACAATTACTCAGCGGTCAGTAAGTTAGACAACACCTGCCGATTGTGTCATACTCCGTTCCGCGATGACGCGAGACGGACGGACACTGGATCACGGCACACTAGAGACCATTCGCACGATGGCCGTCGAGCGCGTACGCGAGGGCGAGCGCCCGAGCGACGTGATCGCCAGTTACGGCTTTCACCGTTGCACGATTTATCGCTGGCTGAAGGCCGTCCGTGGGCGTGGCCACGGACTCCACACGCTTGCGGCACGCCCCGCGACCGGTCGCCCACGGACACTGACCGCGAGGCAGGAACGCCAGGTGTTTTGCTGGATCAATGGCAAGAATCCGCGGCAATATGGGTTTGATTTTGGCTTGTGGACCCGCCAGATCGTGCGCGAACTGATCGTGCAGCGATTCGGTGTGCGCCTGAGCCTGGCCTCGATAGGCGCCTTGCTGGCGCGACAAGGCCTGACACCACAGAAGCCCCTGCAGCGGGCGTACCAGCGGGATCCCGATGCGATTGCCCGCTGGCAGCGTGAGACGTATCCCGCGATTGCGCGTAAAGCCAAGCGAGACAAGGCCGAGATCTATTTCTGGGACGAGTCCGGCTTTCGTGCTGATGCGGTTCACGGCAAGACGTGGGGCGCACGGGCGCACACGCCGGTGGTTCACGTGCCCGGCCAACGCCAAGGGATCAGCGCCGCCTCGGCCGTGAGTTCCACAGGCGCCTTCTGGTTCGCCACCTATGCGGGTGCCTTGACCGGCCCGCTGTTCGTGGACTTGCTGCGCCGGATGATGCGCGGACGACGCAAGCCCTTGCATCTCATCCTTGATGGACTGCCAGCCCACAAGGCACGCGCGGTCAAGGAATACGTCGCAGGGCTCGACGGCAAGCTGACGGTGCATTACCTACCCGGCTACGCCCCGGACCTCAACCCCGATGAGTTGGTCTGGAGCCATGCGAAGCGCACCGGCAACGCACGCCGGCCCTTGCAGAAGGGCGAGCGTCTGGCCGATCGCATCACCGCGCAACTCACCGAGATGGCGCACTGCCCCGCACTCATTCGCTCGTTCTTCAGGCACCCAAGTGTTGCCTATATTTCTGCCTGCTGAGTAAGCTCCCCCGCATGCTTAGACGCGAGCAATCGTTCATCTTGCCCCATGGACGTGAGCATGATGAGTTTCATCGTCGCCAGTCGTGTATCACCGCGTACAGCCTTTGCCAACTCAAAGCCATCCATTTCAGGCATTTGTCCGTCGATGATCGCAAGGTCGTACATCAACTCTTGACTCTGTGTGCCCCGCAGAATCTTCAATGCCTCCTTACCGGACGAAACAGTCACATGGGTGATTCCCCATCCGTTCAGGTACTGGTCAAGAATGTGTCGATTGGTCGCGTTATCGTCGACCACAAGCACTCGCATCTTACGGAAGGCTTCACAAGCTTCCCAGCGCCTCGACGCCAGATTGAGCGGCCGTTTGAAGGGGATCTGGAACCAGAACGTCGACCCCATTCCGAGAGAACTTTCAAGACCGATCGTTCCGTTCATGAGGCCCACCAGCTGCTTGACGATGGTTAATCCAAGACCTGTCCCTCCGAATTTTCTGGTTGTTGAACCATCGGCCTGCGAGAATGCTTCGAAGATTTTCCCGTGCACAGCGGGAGCAATCCCGATTCCCGTATCCCTCACCTCCAGACGAAGCGTGACCTGATCGGCCTGCTCCTCAACGCGAGAAATCAATACCACGATTTCTCCCCGTTCTGTAAACTTGACGGCATTCCCCAGCAGGTTCACGAGAATTTGCCGCACTCGCGTCGCGTCCCCACGCAAACATGTCGGCACATCGTCGTGAATCTTCGAGGCCAACTCGATCTTCTTCGACTCCACTCGGTGCGCAAACAGATCCATCACTTCGTCCATTAACTCCTGCAAATCAAAATCACTGCTCTCAAGTTGCAACTTGTTCGCTTCAATCTTCGAGAAGTCCAGAATGTCGTTCACAACATCCAGCAAGTTCACCGAGGACCGATCTGCAATATCGACAAACCGCTGCTGCTTCTCAGTTAACGGGGTCAGCCGCAACAACTGTGTCATGCCCATGATGCCGTTCAGTGGAGTCCGAATCTCATGGCTCATGTTGGCCAAGAATTCCGTCTTAGCCTGACTGGCTGCCTGGGCCTTCTGAGCCAACTCCACCGCCTCATGCGTTTTCTGTTCAAGCTCACGCGTCCGCTCCTCAACCTTCGTTTCCAATGTGCGCTGATACCCCAGCACTTCCGCCTGAGAGGTAGCCAAGTGTTGGACCATCGTATTGAACGACTCGGCTAAGGTTCCGATTTCATCGCTGCCTGTCACGGTCACCGATTGCTGTAAATCTCCTCCAGCAATCCGTCCGGTCGCGTGAACGAGGCCTTGTATGGGCTGAATGATCCGTCGGATCAGAAACACCGTCACCACAATGCCAACCAACACGACCGCACAGGTAACGGATCCGATCTAGAGCAGATACCGCAATAATTCCGTTCTTAGTCGATCCTCACTTAACCCAAGCCTCAAGTATCCGATCACTTTTTCCGGGAGCTGAGAACTGGATTCGTCGCCAAACAGGTCGGTCTTTCCTTTTGAAACAATCGCGACGCGGATGTCGATGTATCGCTGCTTGCTGTTGGGGTCAACGAACTCTACGAACGAAGAGTCCCTTGATGGTTGCCTGGACTGCAGTGCCTCCGTCATGACACTGTTTGTGACCTGATCATGCATCTCTTGAATCAGAACATTGTTCTCAGCGTTCTGAACCACCATGTAAGCAAAATCCGGGTCCATACGGGCACTGGCCACGACCTTTCTTAGCGTCCCCGTATTTTCTGTGTAGACTCCATACTCGCTGGCCTGAGCCAACATGCCGGCAGTGATCACACCCCGCTGCACCAATTCGTCTGTGGTGGTCGTCACTTCACGATACAGCACCAACGAGCCGATACTGATCGCCGTCATCAACACAACCGCGATGGTGAGGAGATTGAACTTGGTCGTCAGGCTTGTGCGCATAAAGAATCTCTCACTGGAACACGTGACTCGCACCGTCAATGATCGGACCAGGAAGGTCTATCTTCATCGTACGAGCGCTCTTCAGATTGAGTGAAAAGAGCATCTTTCTTGGGGAAACCACCTGAATCGTTCGGGGTGCCGCCTTGTTCAGAATCTTCACGGCGATTTCTGCACACTGACTTCCGATGTCACTATAGTCCCGTTCCAACGCATACAAGGCACCGGCCTTCACCCAAGGCGTCGACAACCCGGCGAAGGGAATCTTGTTCCGGAACGAAAACAACAAGATAGGCTCGGCCGTCTGTGGCAATAGTACCACCTGATCCGAAATACCCCAAAGAAGATCGACATTATTCGCCAAACTCTCTAAGGCATCTGGAATGTCGCGAGGTGTTTCTACGGGTTTCGGAACGAGTCTCACACCGAGCTTATTAGCGACGCTCAACGCACTATCAATGGTGTCCTGGTTCTCTTTCGGACTGTACAGCACTCCAACGGTCGCCAATGCAGGCAGAATCCGTCGCATCATGTCGAATTGACTCTCGAGCGAAAACTCAAGGCCCACTCCTGTGAGATTTCCCTTTTTCTTAAACTTCTCAACATGTGCCGTGAGACTGGCGATCACCGGCACCTCTTCATGTTCAGCAAGGACCGCCTCCGTCGCCAATGAGCCGGCGGTCAGGAACAGGGCCGGAGGGTTCTCCTTGAACTGACGCAACACATCTGAAGCAGTCGCACTGTTCCCCTTCAAATTCTGGAGGTGGACTTCGACCTGAACTCCAGCACGAGCCAGAGCGGTCTGAAAGCCCTTGACCATGTCAGCATAGGGAAGCGACTCTTGACTGAGGACAATGACCACCTTGGGCGACGCAGCCACGGCTGACAGCGGCTGGTGGATGAGCCAGGTCAGCCATCCCATCGTAAGCCAGCAGGTCATCACCATGGCTGTTCGGTGAAATCGCACTGGAAGCAGATTCCCTTCAGAAGCGATATTTCAACTTCAGCCAGTAGGTTCGGCCATCCTGCAGGATGGTATCTTGTAGATGTTCGCCGGACCCAGGATCGCCATACCGATGGCCAAACAGGTTATTCACTTGAGCGGAGAACTCCCATCCAGGCAACAGTTGCTGAGTGAACAGCGTCACATTCGTCAGGAAAACATTCTTAGCCTTATTGCCTGTTAGTGTGAGACGACTGCTCATGTAGCGTGTTTCCACACTGGCAAAGACCTTATCGCTATACAGCGGAACAATCAGATTCCCCTTCACAAGATGCTGAGGAGAATTCGTGAGTAACCGGTCGCTGACACTGTCTCTTGCCTCCTGAATTGCATAGCTGAGCCGCCCATCCCACCCGCTCGGCCATTTTCCTTCCAGCGTCAGCTCAAGGCCCTTTGCATTGATTTTGTCTCCGTTCCGATAGACCAATAGCCCATCGCTCGGGTCAAGGATCTGGCTGATCAACTTATCAATCTCGTAGTAGAAGGCACTGGCAGAACCTCGCAAGTGATGACCAATATATTGTTCCAGCACCAATTCGTACGTGTTGATAATTTCCGGCTTGAGGTCTGGATTAGCCTTGCTCACACCAGCCCCCACATAGAATTGTTCAAAAGGATTCGGTGCTCGAAAGGCTCTTCCATACAGCAACTTGGCCGTCGTATCGCGCCAGGTGTAGATCAACCCGGCCCGTGGGTTGACCGTTCCCCCGAACGTCGAATAGTGGTCATAGCGGAAGCCTGCATTGAGGATGAGACGGTCCGTGATGGCAAACTCGTCCTGAAGGTAGACTGCCCCGATGTTGGACTTTCGCTTGTCATCCAGATAGGTCGCGGGCGGGTCGGCATCTTTGTTCGACTGATCCATCTGAAACTGACTTCTGAATTCGCCCCCCAGCGTGACCTTATGCTTGTCGAACAACCGCTTCACCAACGTCAACTCTCCGCCGGCTTGATCAGTCGTCAAAAAATCCTGATTGAACGTCGGGGGTGGATAGTTGATCAAATAGTCGCCACGGTAGTAGTAACGGTCGTAATAGAGTCGTCCTTTCACGGTCAGCTGATTAGCAAATTCGTGTTGATACTTGAGGTCCAGATACCCACGGTTATCGACCGTAGCGTCTCGCCCATTATTAAAGAGGCTTCCAAATGCCGCGGTTGGGATTCTCTTTTTTCGTCCTACATACCCCCCTGAAACGTGAAGTCTCCGTAGGAGGCTTTGGCAAAAAAGTTGTGGAAGGTGTCTTGATCCATTCGATGGGCGATGCCGTTGTTCTGATCCGGCGTGTTGAACTCTTGGTAAAACAAATTCTGCTGTCCCACACTATAGTAATAGGACCCGGACATGATGAATTCGAGGCCGTTGGACAGCTTCTGACCGTAGGTCAAGCGGCCCTTGTTTGAGGTGTAACTCGAGTTTTCCCATGAACCTTCCGCTCCCTTGATATCGCGTCCCCGCTTGGTAATCACATTGATGACTCCGAAGAACGCGTTGGTCCCATACAAGGACGAACTCGGACCGCGGACAATCTCGACCCGCTCGATGAGGTCGACATCGATCGGAGAATCGGTCCCGATCGGCGCTTGGTCATAGACTGCATCGTTCAAGCGGTGACCGTCGATGAGCAATAGGACCCGGCTGTTATAGTCTCCAGGACGGCTAAAGCCGCGAACACCCAAATAGTCATAATTGCGATCATAGGTGGTAAACAGTCCTGGAATACTCTGAAGGACTTGAGCGAAGGTCCGATACCCGTATTTTCTAATTTGTTCCGCAGTAATGAGGGTAACGGACGCTGGCGCTTCATTGATCTTCTGTTCATACTTCGCCGCGCTGAACACGATGGGAATCTCACCCAGTAGCATGGCCTCCTCTCCGGATACCTGAATCGGTTCGCTTGTAGGAGTGGGGTCACCCGTGGCCGGGGCCTCCTTCGACTCCGTTTGCGCAACCACCAGCACAGGACACAGCAGAATCAGCGTGATACAGGCCAAGACGGAGCAGATTTTTCCCAACTGTGGCATATGCCAGATGTGCATGGTTATCCTCACCCCTATCCAGAAGGCCAAACACTGAGGACCTATCGGTTCGAGCGGATCAGAAAAGACGATACCAGTATTTTTTTATTGGTAAAGAATTAGGGGAGAATCAGCTTTGTGCCTGTGAGTGGGCTGGGAAGGAGATCTGGTCTTCTCGGCAGGAACGCTAGCGCTTGAGCCCACTCACACTGTTACCTGTGAACTCGTGGAGGACTCTTTCTGATGAGGAGGGAGTTCGACTTGCGTGATGATCTATTGCTGGTGAACTACATCTGAATGGGTGGATCTGTCTACCCCTTGATATTCCCGATCGGACGCAATTCTGCCACCGTTTTTGTAATTCCTGCACGGTCGACCGATTCGACGACCTCGGAAATGTTCTTATAGGCAAACCCCGCTTCTTCGGCGAGACCCGACATAGAAACGGCCTTGACGAGGATACCCCGCTGCTTCATTTGCTTCTGTACCTGTTCACCGCGAATGGCTTTCTTCGCCTG
>JAOUMR010000133.1 GCA_029881435.1 Nitrospira sp. | reverse complement strand
TCAGAGCGTTGGCATCCAAGAGCGTTTTGCTCTCTTCGATGGTCATGATCGGCGTCGACATAATCTGCTCCACCGTAGTCTTCATGGCTTCGACCCCCGCGGCAACCACCCGGCGCATCATGTCTGTATCCGTGATGATTCCAATAATCTCGCGATCATTGGTCACAAACAAACTGCCGATCCCACGATCTCGCATGATGCGGGCGGCCGTCTGTGTGTCGGTGTCACGCGGGACTGTCACGAACTTTTCTCGGGGGATCATAAAGGACTTGACAGGAACCATCTCACCCTCCCTGTTTATATAGAAATACGAGACATTGTCTCTGCGACATTACGACCGAGCTCCCGTGGCAACCTGCTCACGGCTTTGATAGTGGTCGACAAGTGCATCCACCAGCGCGGGAATCGTATTTTCTTTCGGCATGATCGAGACCGTCAAACCGCACTCCTCGGCGGTTTTCGCTGTGATGGGGCCAATACACGCGATCGTTACGGATTGCACGAGCGGCTTCACGGCGTCCACCCCTCCGAGCATGGCCACAAAATTTCGAACTGTTGAAGAACTCGTGAAGGTGACAACATGTATCAGACGATCCATGAGCTGCTGCCGCCATCCTCCGGCATCGTGAGCGGGTGTAACCGTTCGGTACACTGGAATGACATCGACATGAGCGCCACGAGCACGAAGTTGCTCCGGCAAGAGCTCTCGAGCCACCTCGGCACGAGGGATCAGGATTCGAGTCTCTTTGAGGTTCTGCTGGACGAGTGCTTCCAACACTCCTTCGGCCTGATAGTCCGTCGGGATCAGATCCGCTTTGACTCCGTACTTTTCCAGCTCCTGAGCGGTGCGGGGTCCGATGCAGCATAGCTGCCGTCCTGCCAAGCAGCGGGAGTCGAGTTCCTTTGCCCACAATCGAGTCATGAAACGGTCCACTCCGTTCACACTGGTGAAAATAATCCAGTTGTATGTCCCGATCTCGGCGATGGCTTGATCGACAGGCGCCCAATTCAGAGGGGGAACAATCATGATGGTCGGTGCTTCGACGGGCTCGGCTCCATAGCCGGCCAGTCGAGCGGCTAATTCGCCGGCCTGTTCTTTTGCCCGTGTCATCAACACCCGTTTGCCGAAGAGTGGACGGTGCTCGAACCAGTTGAGTGATGGCCTGAGTCGAACCACCTCGCCCACGACGATGACCGTCGGAGGCTCCAGCCTGGCCACCCCAGCTTTTTGCACGATATCAGTCAAGGTGCCGACGATGGTTTGTTGAGAGACCCTTGTGCCCCAACGAGTGATGGCCACAGGTGTCGATGGTGTCAGTCCCTCTTCAATCAGCCGTGTTGTAATCGTTGAGAGGTTCTTCATACCCATGAGAAACACCAACGTGCCTTGGCTGCCAGCGAGTCGTGACCAATCCAACGCCGTGGTAGGTTTTTCGGGGTCCTCATGTCCGGTGACGATCGTCAGCGTAGAAGCTAAGGTTCGATGCGTGACAGGAATCCCGGCGTAGGCAGGCACTGCGATGGCTGCGGTCACTCCAGGAACAACTTCGTACTCTATCCCAGCTGCGGCCAACGCTTCTGCCTCTTCACCGCCTCGACCGAACACGAACGGATCGCCTCCTTTTAGCCGGACAACCACCTTCTGCGCTCGCGCTCGGTCAACGAGGAGACGATTGATGGTCTCTTGCTCCGGATACGATCCCTTCCCACGCCGTCCGACGTACACCCGTTCAGCCTGATCTGGAGCGTAGGAGAGTAGTGCTGGATTGGCAAGGTAATCGTAAAGAATTACGTCAGCCTGCTCCAGGCACTCCTTCCCTCGAACCGTCAGGAGACCGGGATCTCCAGGACCAGCTCCGACCAGATACACCTTGCCACCGGTTTGCCGCACCCTGTTCATGCTGATTCGTAAATCTCCCTGAGAATCTTATCCCCTCCCCGCGACAGCAACCGATCAGCTAACTGGACACCCAGCGAATGAGCTTGCTGAGGCGTCCCTTTGATCTGGTCGCGAATGACGGTCTTCCCATCGACACTGGCGACAAGGCCATCCAAAGCCAGATGTTCATCAGCCAGGGTGGCATAAGCAGCGATGGGAACCTGACAGCCACCTTCGAGACGGTTCAAGAAAGCCCGTTCCGCGGCCACCGTTGTGTGAGTGGCTTGATCACTAAGTCGAGATACGATGGACCGCACGAATTCATCGTTGGCCCGCCCTTCGATACCGAGCGCCCCCTGGCCTATCGCAGGGAGACTCAGGATGGGGGAAAGATACTCTGTGATGGTCTGGGACCATGCCAGTCGATGCAGACCGGCAGCGGCCAAGATGATGGCGTCGAACTGTCCCTCCTGAAGTTTTCTCAGGCGGGTATCAAGGTTGCCGCGCAGCATTGTAATCTTCAAATCCGGTCTAGCATGTAACAGTTGGGCCTGGCGTCGAAGGCTCGCCGTCCCGATAGTGGCTCCGACTGGGAGATCCTGAAACGAACACCCTTCACGGCTGATGAAGGCATCACGCGCATCTTCACGTGGTGGGATGCAGAGAATAGCGAGCCCATCCGGCAACTGGGCGGGCACATCCTTCATGCTGTGGACGGCGAAGTCAATTTCCCCAGTGAGCAAGGCGTCTTCGATTTCTTTGACGAACAGGCCTTTCCCTCCTATTTTCGCCAACGGAACGTCCACAATCTTGTCACCGGACGTGTGAATCTTCCGCAGCGTCACACGAACCTCCGGCGCCACTTCTTGAATTTTAGTTTGGAACCATTCGCTTTGGCACAGGGCCAATTTGCTTCCCCGTGTGCCAAGAATCAAGGTTGAGCGCTGGCCATGTTGTGTCGACACTCAGAGATCCTTTCCCTTTGTCAGAGGGTCAGCGGGCTTGTTTACGCATTGACGGCTTCTGAGCCGGCTCGTCAGATTCGAATTCTTCAGATTGTTCGTTGAGGCAAGGAGGCGGTTCAACATCGTCTTCCAATTGTCGACTGGGTGGGGAGGGCCGGTCTAGGTGAAAAAATCGGCGAGCCGCTTCGACGAACGTAGGACCGCTCGAAGAATTCACTTCAGTCTTCAGCGTTATCATCGTGCGATGGATCAATTTGTTCACGATCGAGGAGGCCAGTCCTTCGATCAGTTCGCGATCTTGCAAAGAAAGATGCCCTAACCGGCCCAACACTTTTTCAACCTCGGCGCGCTTGATATCGTCAACCCGGTTTCGGAGGGCGACGATCGTCGGAGTGACCTCCAAAGATTTCATCCAATCGAGTATGGTGGTCACTTCTTCAAGGACCATCCGCTCGGCCTTCTCCGCCTCTTGCACCCGTTCGGCTCGGTTTTGTTCAACCCGATGTTTGAGATCGTCGATGTCGAAGAGAAACGCGTTGTCGACATGGCGAACGGCCGGATCGATATTCCGGGGAACGGAAATATCGATAAAGAACATCGGGCGATTCATGCGCTCCTGAATTGCACGATGCACGTCCTCTGCACCGACGAGGTAGTGTGACGCACCCGTAGAGACGAGCACGATATCCGCCGATGCCATGTCGTCCTTAAACTGATCAAAGGGGACCGCTGTCCCACCGAATTTAGCGGCCAGATCTACGGCATGTTGCGGCGTTCGTGTCGTAATACGCACGTGCTCCACTCCGTGCGCAATCAAATGTCGGGCCGCCAGCTTGGCCATCTCGCCCGCTCCGATCAGCAACACGGTCTTCTCGTCAAGATTTGAGAAGATTTTCTTCGCCAGCTCGACCGCGGCATAGCTGACCGAGACCGCCATTTCGGCGATCTTTGTCTCGGTCCGCACGCGTTTGGCGACCGAGATGGCCTTTTTGACGATTTTGTTCATAATCACGCCGGTCGTCTTATGGGCTAGTGCGACCTCAAAGGCCCCCTTCAGTTGTCCCAGGATTTGGGATTCTCCGATAATCATCGAGTCGAGACTGGCCGCGACCCTGAACAGATGCGCGATTGCCCGGTCCCCGGTATGCCAATAGAGGTGCGGGGTCAGCTGTTCGGAAGACAGGGAGAGATGCGTGTCGGCGAAAAATTCTTGGATCCGTCCATAGCCGTTGTCCACATCGTCGACGACGGAGTACACTTCGACTCGATTGCACGTCGAGAGGAGAATGCCTTCCTTGATACCGGAATACGAACACAGTCGAGTGAGGGCTTCGCCAAGGCGACTCTCGGGAACCGCAAGCCGTTCTCGGATCTCGACCGGGGCTGTTTTATGGCTCAATCCAACGACAATCAGATGCATAGGACCATGACACTCATTTCATGACAAGGGGCTATGCCCCTTGAGCACCACGCCCACGAGCGTGAGAATGACGCCGGCAAATCCGATGACGGTCAGGTACGCGGCGCGTTTGGCCCTCCACCCGACGGTCAATCTTCCAAGCAGCACCACAAAGTAGAAGACCCAGGTGACGAGCGCCCACGTTTGCTCCTGATTCCAACTCACGTAGGACCCACGCGAAAAGTCAGCTGAGATCGCTCCAGTCACGATGCCTAACGTCAGCAATGGGAATCCCAAGACAATCGATTGTTGATTCAGGTGATCGAGAAAATCGAGCGCAGGCAGCTTGCTGTAGAGCACGTTGAATTGTTTAGACTTGAGGAGCCGATCTTGAATCAGGTACATCACTCCCGCAACAAAGGCGACCGTAAACCCCACGGTGCCCAACATGCTGAGCGTCACATGAAACCACAAGGTCTTCAAGACGGGTTGCAGGGTTGGCACTGTTTCCGGGAGAGCTGCTGCCGAGACTAAGGAGACGAGGGCCAAGGGCACCATGAAGGACCCAAGCACGTGGATCCGATGGCGGAACTCAACCACCAAAAACACAAGGATGATCATCCAAGAGAGGAAGGACAGGGCGTCTGAAAAACTGGGTGGTGCCGATGACGAGGGCCCCACCATTCTCATGACAAGCGCAATCGTGTGGAACATGAAACCACCGACCGTCACGCCGAGTGACACTTTTGACAACGCTTCCGAGCGTCGGAGCGAATAAGAAAAAAACGATACCGTGGCCACAATGTACAGGACCAGGGTAATCATGAAACAGACGGCTGCCATCGGGAATACCCCTGCAGTGCCTCAGGATCCTACGTCAACAAGATAAGTGGGAAATTATATCGATGCGAGCCAAACGGAGTCAACAAACCCTCGGAGCTACAATGACTTCTGAAAATCAGCCCCCTCGGATCGGGAAGCTCTATGTTGTTGCCGTACCGATCGGACACCCGGACGACCTCACTGTTCGTGGCATTCGAATTCTGAAGACCGTCGATATAATTGCGTCTGAAGACCCAAACGCAACCCAACAACTCCTCGCCCATCATCAGATTCATACGACGGTAACCAGCTATGGCCCCTATCATCTAAAAGAAAAAGCACGGGTTCTGTTGCAACGCCTCCAGCAAGGTGCCGATGTCGCGCTCGTCTCGGACTGTGGATCTCCTTTGATCGCTGATCCAGGCCATCTCCTCGTGGCCTTGGCCCATGCCCATCGCATCCCGGTCGTCCCAGTACCTGGTCCGTCAGCTGTCATTGCAGCCCTCACGGCTTCGGGAGTGCCCTGCGAGTCGTTCTATTTCTTGGGCCATCTGCCGAACAGTCGTGCACGTATTACCCGCTGTCTGACCGATGCCCTGACGCGAGAGATTCTCACCATCGCCTTTTGCACGGTGACATCGGTCGCACATGCGTTACGGACACTGACCGTCATTGCCCCACGACGTCGTGTGGTGCTTGCCTGCGACTTGACGCAGTCGAACGAACGTATCCTTAGCGGGACACCACGTCAAATCAGTCAGAAACTACGTGGCTTACCGGGTGAAGACCTGACGCTTGTGCTGGCAGGGACAACACGTAGGAGGTGGGCTCTTGGAACGAGTACCCGCGTTCAGTCGCTGTCCTCTCGACGAATCAAAACTCGATAGGCCTGGTCGACCCGTTCTTGTGACAGAACGGTGTGTCCTTCATTCTCGACACTACGGGGGACATTACGGATAGGGTCTCCATCATCTAAAAGAACCGACAATACCTGCCCCTGCTCCATGGTTTCGAGCTTCAGCTTCGTCTTCACGAAGTTGTATGGGCAAATCACCCCACGCAGATCGAGCTCGAGATCAGATACGGGCGGAGTCAGAGGTTCGTTCATGGCTGACCACTCGGTGCGTGAAAGTCAGTGTCGTGGATCCACACGATCAGGGAATCGAAAATTGAGTACGGTGTCCGGCGGCATAAAGAGGGGCGGCGAAAGCCGCCCCGCCTCGCAAGACAAAACTCTAGGACCGTTTCAGTTAAATCCTTTTATCAAATTCGGCTTTGATGCATCTGTTCCATAGTCGGACTTTGATGGATTCTGATAGCCCCACCCTGGTTGAGGTTCGCAATTCCAGCAAGGCGCTGATCCGGTGTATTCTCCGATCGTGGTGTCCACGGTTCCCGTGATTTTGCCTGGAAGCACGGATCCTGGCACTCCACCGGTCAAGCTCCCACTGCTTGTTTCGATGGCTCGTTCAGTGGAAGGATTCGGACGTTGACCTAAGCCACCAAATCCGGCGAGTCTTTCATTCCCGCGCAGCAAGTAGACTTCACGAACGATCTTGTGGCCGGTGCCGTATGCCTGATTGGCTGAGGTCGCTTCGACCACTTGAAGCGAGATGTCATCGCCGCTGTTCAACACCTTGAGCTGGTCCATGTTGGTCTTTTCATCGAAGTAGACCGTCATGGAGCTCATTGCCCCCGTCCCAGCGCGGCCTTCGTCATGCGAGCTTCCACCGCTTTCCAGCAGCATTTTCCCTGCAGGAAGATTGATGGCTAGCACGCGGCCATAAATCGTCTCAGGAAGCGAGAGGCGATCGAGAAACGCATTGCGATCATAAGTCTGGACACGATTGGCGCTCCCCGACACGTCACCAACCCCTGTGCCCACTCCCATTGCCGATCCGCCGGATGATTGCTGGAGTCGCTCTTGAGCTACCGCAACATTCAGAGAGCCGACGCAAAGTAATGTGGCTCCTAGTGCCAACACTGTACGCATGTGCTGCCTCCTTAATAAATTGACGGCGATGCTATGACATGAAATCAAACGATTATTTTGAAGAGAGTTACGGATGGTGCTTTTCAGAGCAACGGTACTCATACGTTATTGAGAAATATAGCAGAACCTAGGCTAATAGCGCCCCGCTGTCAAGAGGGTAATCAAGCCCTTGCGTGTCTACCGCCCCACCTTGGAAACCACCAACTTCCTCTTCTCCGATTCTACATGAAGCCACTGATAGGATCCAGACAAGCGAGTCAACATCATTGGTGCCCAGAGGGAGGGTCGAACTCCCACTCTCTTGCGAGAACCGGATTTTGAGTCCGGCGCGTCTGCCAGTTCCGCCATCCGGGCACAGATGATACAGCGAGAGCTTTCTAACATGATAGATTCGCAGGGTCAATCGGTGTGAACGCCGTGATCGTTGGAGCCCGCACGCCACCAGTATTGAATGTGATGGAGAGCAGATTGTCTACGGCATCGTAGGTGTACGTCGCGACATTCCCCTGCCCGTCGATTACTTGCGACAGCCGGCCCAGGTCGTCGTAAATGTATTGGGCCTGATCGGCCACCGCCGACGTGGGAGCGAATACACACAGCAGCAGCACACAGGCCAGAACCGACAGAACTTTTTGAAATGCCATCTGCATCATCCCAGCTCTTTCGTCAGCCATTCAAAGCTACATCCCGCGTGCACTTCCGTGAGAAAAGTTGCCCGCCCCCTTTTCTCTGCCCCATACTCAAGAAGGGTCGTCATGCAGATGGTTCCTGACACCTTCGGGCGGCCCCGTAAATCCCCTGAACCGTTCCCTCACCCCTTTTCCACCTCAGTTTTTCTTTGGCATACTGGTATGGGGTCCGATCCGAATGGCACTTACTTAAAGGCTACGTGGCGGATGCGACGTACAAAGAGGCTGAATCCAGTGATACGGTGGGGTTGCCAAACAACCATCTATCTATCACCCGAGGAGCGAGCCTGCATGCATCCGA
>JAOUMR010000132.1 GCA_029881435.1 Nitrospira sp. | reverse complement strand
GGCTCAGGTAGTATCCAAACAATCCAAGATACGAAAACCCGGTCATCATCCCCAGAACTGGTGGAAGATGAAGAAAATTGTGAAAGCTGACTGCCGTGCAAATCGTCAGAACAAACAGCCCCATAATACGTTTGGCCCCGATCTTCATGTGTACGATTTCAGCGGACGGTGGCGGGGACATGCGCGGGACGACATAATGCATGATCGCGGCAGGCACAAGGAAGTTCACCGCTGAGGGGATAAACAGCTGAAAAAAATCAAAGAACTCCAGGAGCCCCTTTTGCCACACCATCAGGGTCGTGATATCCCCGAAGGGGCAGAACGCTCCCCCCGCATTCGCCGCCACCACAATATTGATGCACGAGAGATTGACGAATTGCGGATTGTGGGCCCCGACCGCCATGACCACGGCACACATCAAGAGGGCGGTGGTGAGATTGTCAGCCAACGACGAAATGAAAAACGCCAGGACCCCGGTAATCCAGAACAGTTGCCGGTAGCTGAACCCATTACGAACCAGCCACGAGCGAATCGAATCGAACACGAGTCGTTCATCGAGAGCGTTGATGTAGGTCATGGCGACCAGCAAGAACAGCATGAGTTCTGCGTATTCCATCAGATTGTGACGGAAGGCCTGTTCGACCAGTTCGCTTTGACCCTGCGGATAGGCGAGGGCGATCGCCGCCCAGATGATCCCAGCCGCAAGAATCACCGGTTTGGACTTGCGCAGGTGGGTAAACTCCTCGGACATGACCAGCACATACGCCAGGACAAAGACGCACAGCGCAAAATACCCCACCGCTGAGGTGGTCAAGTCGATCGATGCGTGGGATTCTGCCTCAGCTAACGTGAGGGAAGGCAACCCGAAGACGATGAACGCGGAAGCAAGACTGACCTGGAAGAAACGCAAAAAGGAAGAACTGTTCACGCACGACCATCCTTTCAAGGAGCATCATCGGTGGCTGACCCCAGGAATTGATCTACAAGGTCATCAAGCCGGTAACGCATACGCGCTCTCTTACGGCTGCTCTCTGCTCTGAGACTGCATACGGGCAAGACGTTCCGGGCAAGGCTTGTCGCAACCGGCATCGCACTCCAGACCAAGACGCTCAAGACCGCCACAACTGCCACCGATCGGACGGCGACCGACCAGGACACCCACCGCCATAGCCAGAACGGCAACACCCATGACAAGAAACGTAACCAGAAAAAGTGTCATGACAGCTCCTGTTTTCGGTACCGTTGGAAGGCACAGCAGGCACGTTCCTCAAATTGTCCGTCACGGTCGATGACGAAGAGAACAGGAAGGTTGAGCCGTTCCGCGATGGCCATGCCACGCTCAGGCCCCAACACCTGAAACGCAGTGGCCCAGGCATCAGCTCGCATGCTGGTCTCCGCCAGCACTGTCACCGACACCAGGTGATTATCGACCGGCCATCCAGTTGTCGGATCGATCGTGTGGGAATATCGTCGCCCGGCGATTTCAAAAAAATTCCGATAATTGCCCGAGGTGGCCAGTGCGATGTCGCTGAGCGCCAACATCGTGTGCACCGAGCGTTCGCTCGATAACGGTTTCTCAATCGCGATCCGCCAGGGTGTATCCTGCTCCTTGAACCCGCGTACCCGTATCTCGCCACCGATCTCAACCATATAATGTTCAATGCCGTGCGCGGTCATGAGTTCAGCCACTCGGTCCACACCGTAGCCCTTGGCGATTCCGGAAAGATCCAGGAAGACATCAGGGCGGTGCTTGCGTATCGCCTGCTGAGCCTCACTGAGAGTGACTTTATCGAGACCGCTGCGCGCATGCGCAGCGGCAATGTCGGTTTCAAGCGGGATGCGGTCCGGATGAACCTCGGGCCCGAAGCCCCATAGATTGACCAGGGGACCAACCGTGATGTCAAACGCCCCTTCGCTCTGGGCGCCGATCTCGAGCGCGGCCTTGAGCACGTCACGGAGCGGAGCGGATGCGGGTACCCAGTTGGTGGTGCGCAGACGGTTCAAGCGCGACAGTTCCGATTCCTGGTCGTAGGTAGACATGGTGTGATTGATCTCAGCCAGCAATGCGTCAACTTCGATCTGCATGGCCTTCAGCGAGGGAGTAACGTGGGTGGGACGGTATTTCACGCTGTAGGTGGTTCCCATAGTGCGACCGCTCAGGTGCAGCTCTGCGACAGGCGACGCAGGGCTCAGCAGGCTGAAGCCGGCACCGGCAGCGAGCAGAACGATCAAGACCATGAGCGCACGTGGGCGCGGAATGGATGGATACATGGATGGTCAGCCTCCGAAGTCGTCGAGCATGATGTTTTCCCGCTCGACACCCAGATCCAACAGCATCTTGATCACAGCGGCATTCATCATCGGCGGTCCGCAGAGGTAGTACTCACAGTCCTCGGGCGCCGGATGGGTCTTCAGATACTCATTATAGAGCACGCTATGGATGAAGCCGGTATAGCCGCTCCACGCGTCTTCTGGGAGTGGGTCGGACAGGGCGACATGCCACTCGAAGTTGTCGTGCGCGGCGGCCAGCTTGTCGAAATCGTCGACATAGAACATCTCGCGCTTCGATCGAGCCCCGTACCAGAAGGACATCTTGCGTGTGGTCTTGAGGCGACCCAGCTGATCGAAAATATGCGAACGCATGGGTGCCATCCCTGCGCCACCGCCGATGAATACCATCTCGTTGCTGGTATCACGAGCAAAGAACTCACCGAACGGTCCAGAGATGGTGACCTTGTCGCCCGGTTTCAGTCCGAACAGGTAGGATGACATTTTCCCAGGAGGCACATTTTGGCTGCGAGGCGGGGGCGTGGCAATGCGAATATTGAGCATAATGATGCCACGTTCCTCAGGGTAATTGGCCATGGAGTAGGCGCGCTCGAGGGGTTCATTGACCCGGGAAACTAGTTCCCAGAGGTTCAGCCGGTCCCAGTCACTGCGAAATCGTTCTTCGATGTCAAAATCCTTAAACGAGTGCGCATACGGTGGGCAGAAAATCTGGATGTACCCTCCGGCACGGAAATCGACATATTCATCCGAGGGAAGCTCCAGTATGAGTTCCTTGATGAAGGTGGCAACATTGTGGTTGGAGCGCACGGTACATTCCCATTTCTTGACACCGAACACCTCATCTGGAATCACGATCTTCATGTCCTGCTTGACCGCCACCTGACAGGAGAGACGGTAGCCCTCGCGAGCTTCGCGCTTGGTGATATGCGAAGTCTCTGTCGGCAGAATAACCCCACCTCCTTGGAATACCTTCACCCGACACACACCACAGGTCCCGCCGCCGCCGCAGGCAGAACTGAGAAAAATCTTGGCGTCGCCTAGCGCACCAAGCAGCTTGCCACCCATCGGAGTCTGGATAGTTTTTTTATCGTTGACCGTGATCGTGACATTGCCACTTGCCACCAGTTTCAAGCGCGCCGTCAGAATCAGGCCGACCAGAATGAGGACGACCCCAGTGAAAAAACTGACTCCCAGTATGATCTCGATCATACGCGGCCCCTCGTCAGACTCAGAGTTGAATTCCGGAAAAGGCCATGAACCCGAGGGCCATCAATCCAGCGCTGATGAATGCGATGCCCAGTCCCTGCAAACCAGCGGGTATGTCGGAATACTTGAGCTTCTCACGCACCCCTGCCATCGCAGCGATCGCGACCGCCCACCCGACACCCGAGCCCAGACCATAGGTGAGGCTCTCGCTAAAGGTATAGTCACGTTCGACCATAAACAGACTGCCTCCGAGAATGGCGCAGTTGACGGTAATGAGCGGTAAGAAGATCCCCAGCGAGTTGTACAGTGCCGGGACGTGTCGGTCGAGAAACATTTCGAGGACCTGGACGATCGCCGCAATGACACTGATGTAGCTGATGAGCCCAAGGAAACTCAGATTCATCTCAGATAGTCCCATCCATGCCAGCGCGCCATCACGGATGAGAAACTGGTAGATCAGATTATTGATCGGGACGGTCAGGGCTTGGACAACGACCACCGCGATACCGAGTCCGATCGCCGTGCTGATTTGTTTCGAGACGGCAAGAAACGTACACATTCCGAGAAAAAACGTCAGCGCAAGATTCTCGACGAAGACCGCGGTGATAAACAGATTGACCAGTTCTATCATGAGGCCACCTCAGGACGATGCGCGTGATAGATCCGGTATTCAGGTTCCTCGACTTGTGCCGGCTTCCAGGAGCGCACCACCCAAATGATCATGCCGATCAGGAAAAACGCACTCGGTGGCAGCAGTAACAAGCCGTTTGGCACATACCACCCGCCATCCCTTTCAAGAAGGAGTATCGGATACCCAAACAGGGAACCGGACCCCAAGAGCTCACGTACGGTACCGACTGCCAGCAATAGTGCGCTATAGCCCAGGCCGTTGCCGAGGCCATCGAGGAGGCTTGGGAGGGGCGGATGTTTCATCGCATAGGCTTCAGCGCGTCCCATGACGATACAATTGGTGATAATCAACCCGACGAATACCGACAGTTCCTTGCTGATTGCGAACGCATAGGCTTTGAGGAACTGATCGGTGACGATGACCAGCGAAGAAATAATGGTCATCTGCACGATGATGCGGACGCTGCTCGGAATGTGGTTGCGGATCACACTGATGGCGGCATTGGATAGGGCGGTCACAACTGTGAGTGCTATGCACATCGTGATCGTGGTTGAAAGCTTCGACGTCACTGCCAGTGCCGAGCAAATCCCTAGGACCTGCAAGATGATCGGGTTATTGTCAATGATCGGGTCGAAAAGAATTTTGCGGTGCTGGTACGACATGATAGTCAGCTCCTTTCGTGACGCAAGCGGGAAAGGTACGGCCCGTACCCTTTGTTGCTCAGCCAGAATTTCAGCAGATTCTCCACACCTCGCGAGGTGATGGTGGCGCCGGCGAGCGCGTCGACCTGATGTTGGGCTTCGGGTGTGGAACTGTCGATCGAACCCTTCGTCACTTCAACCTGAACCCTCCATTCATCGTCAAACAGGACCTTGCCCGTCCATTGTGCTCGCCACTTGGGATTGTCGACCTCTCCTCCTAACCCTGGGGTCTCAGCATGCTGATAGAATCGGAGGCCCTGAACTGTTCGCAAATCCTCCTCAAGCGCAAGAAACCCGTACATCGTGGACCAGAGCCCGTAACCGTACACCGGCAGAATCAGCTTCTTCAAGTCGCCGTTGGCGCCGACAATTCGATAGACCGGTAGATAGCGCGGTTCGCGCCTGATCTGCGCCACATCCTCTCGGCGGGCGAGTTCGGTTGAGATCGCGGGATCCTTTCCGGCCTTGACGATATTAAAGGTATCAGGATCTATCCCCTTCACCTCGTCACCGGTTGCCAGTTCGATCATGCGTGCGTCAATCCGTTGAAGCGCTTGTTCTTCCGTCAGTCCCTCCTTGAGCAGGCCGGAGACCGCAATCACATTCTGTATGAGATCGGCTTTCTGATTCGATTCCTGAATCGGCCGAAGGAGCACTGCCGCGCTGGCAACCACAATCGAGCAGACCAGACAGACAACAAAGGTCACCAGCAGCGTCCTGCTCCCACTCTCGACTGACGCGGCGGATGCGGCGGAATCTGGTTCAGGCACGGACATGGCGGCGTAGCCTCCGTCTGATATTCAGCTGGATTACTGCATAATCGATCAGGGGCGCGAACACGTTAGCAAACAAAATTGTGAGCATCACGCCTTCAGGAAACGCTGGGTTCGCCACGCGGATCAGCACGGTCATGGCTCCGATGAGAATGCCAAACACCCATCTCCCGGCACTCGTCATAGCCGCTGAAACCGGGTCGGTGGCCATGAAGACCATGCCGAAGGCAAACCCGCCAAGAACCAGATGCCAGTACCAGGGCATCGCCACCATGGGATTGGTGTCGCTGCCGACAGCATTGAACAGGAGCGAGGCTCCGACCATTCCCAGAAAGACCCCGAGAATGATGCGCCAGGAACCGACCCCAGTATAAATCAGGAACAGCGCGCCGAACAGACAGGCGAGTGTAGAGGTTTCCCCCAGAGAGCCCGGCATTAGGCCAATAAAGGCATCCCACCAGGTATAGCCCCCGCTGATGATCCCCTCTACGCCGCCATTTTTACCAAGACTGAGCGCGGTCGCGCCGGAATAGCCATCCACTGCCACCCACACCCGATCGCCTGAAATTTCGGCGGGATAGGCGAAAAAAAGAAACGCCCGCCCGGTCAGGGCTGGATTGAGAAAATTCTTGCCGGTCCCGCCGAAGATCTCCTTCCCGATTACCACGCCGAAGCTAATTCCGATGGCGACCATCCAGAGAGGCATATCGGGTGGCAGTGTCAGCGTGAAGAGCATGGAGGTGACCAGAAACCCTTCGTTGATCTCTTTCCGACGCACCGTCGAAAAGACCACTTCCCATACCCCACCGACTAGTAAAGTCGTCAGATAGATCGGCAGAAAATACAAGAACCCATGTACCGTATTGTCCAGAATGCTGCCGGCATCAAAACCGATCTTGAGTGCGGCCAGCAGTTCATAACGCCAGCCTTCCTTGATGGTGCCCATCGTTGCGAGTGCCAGGTTGGCCTGATAGCCGGTGTTGAACCAGCTCCATAGGATGCAGGGAATCAGCGCCACCACCACGTACATCATCAATCGTTTGAGATCGATTCCATCCCGCACATGAGGCGCGTTGTGCGTGGTTTCTGGAGAGGAATACAGAAACACATCGACCATCTCGAAGATGGGGTAGTACTTTTCATACCGGCCGTCCTTGGCAAACAGGGGTCTGAGACGATCAAGATAGCGTTTCATGCCTGCCCTTAGCCTTCTCTCTCAATCTGGCTCAGTACGCTCCGCAGCACCGGGCCGTAATCGTTCTTGCCCACGCACACGAAGGAGCACAATGCGAGGTCTTCCTCGTCCAATTCCATGCAACCCAACTTTTGCGCCATGTCGGTGTCGCCCACCATCAGGTAGCGCAGCAATTGCGTTGGGAGGATGTCCAGGGGCATGATGTCCTCGAAGTTGCCGAAGGGCACCATGGCGCGGAGACTTCCGTTCAGACTAGTGGTCAACTCAAACTCTTCCCTGCGGTAACGGAAGAGGCTCGACAGCATGACGTTGCTCTGAGAGAAGGTTCTCCGCCCCGGTGCAAACCAGCCCATGAACGTTCGTTCCACCCCTTCCTGAATCACGGATATCTGAAGGTGATGGCGTCCCAGATAGGACGACCAGTCGGCTGCATGGCGTCCCGACAAGATCGAGCCGGAGATGATGCGGTTCTCACCGGCTTGAAGATCGTCCTCGATCAACTCATCGATACAGGCCCCGAGCCTCGTCTGCAACAGGCGTGGCTGTTTGACGTGGGGCCCGCCGAGCGCGACGATGCGTCTGGTCCATAATCGGCCGCTGGTAAATAGCTTGCCGATCGCAGTCACCTCTTGGTAGTTGAGGTGCCAGACCACCTTGTTGGCGTCGACTGGTTCGATGAAATGAATGTGCGTCCCCGGCAGACCAGCTGGGTGGGGGCCTTCGAAACTCGCCTGGCGCACTTGGTCTAACCCCTGTGGCAACGGCAGGTCAGCTCCGGGTGACGTGCACACCCACAGTGGCATCGTGCCAAGGCGCGAGAGCACCGTCAGGCCATGGACGAACGACTCAGCCTCCGCTGTAATAATTGCAATAGGATTGGCGGCCAGCGGATTGCTGTCCATCGCCGTCACGAAGATGGCGGCCGGGCGGGTGGTTGGGTCGGGGAGCTTGCTATAGGGCCGCGTGCGTAAGGCCACCCACAGACCTGATGCCAAAAGATTGTCCACCACTTGAGTTTCCGTCAAGTTGGTCAGTTGGTCGGCAGGGTAGGCCGCAAACGTTTCCTCGTTTTCGGTTTCGTCAAGCCGGATCACGACTGACTGGAGCAGGCGTTGCGCTCCACGATGGATCGCCCTTACCACCCCGGCACCAGGAGCCGTGATGCGTACGCCGGGTAACTTCTTGTGCTCGAACAGCGCTTGGCCGAGCTTCACCTTGTCCCCTTCGGCGACCAGCATGGCTGGTTTGAGATCGATATGATCCACGCCGAACACGCCAACGTGGCG
>JAOUMR010000039.1 GCA_029881435.1 Nitrospira sp. | reverse complement strand
ATCTTGAGCGTCACCCCTTTCGAGAAAGTGTCGCTACTTCAACTGTTTACCGACACCGAACCACCCACCGATCCGTTGATCGATGGTAACCAACTGACTTTGCTATGAATTCTGTCGGACACTAATGTCTTCGTATCACAGGTAAAAATGGGCTTGATCCCGTTTCCAGACCATGCGTAGGTTCCGGTCAGCCTCCATTGCATTCCGCGACGAACACGACTAGCATCCCTCTATTGGTGATGGACTGGTGGTCTAACTTCATGAACGCTTCACCTGTTCTTTCCTCGATCGCAACCGTGTTGCTCATGGGGTGCGCGCTTGAGCAAGAAGTGTCGCGCACACCTCGGACAGCGGTGGAGCAAGTCCTGTTGACCCAGGCAGTCGAGCAAGCCCTGGTGAATCTGACGGTTCAACTGCCCGAGGGCGTCAATGTGGACGTGGACGCGACCGGGCTTGAAAGTGGCCGGTCTCAGCTTCGCATGACGAACGCGGATCGAGGCGCGATCGACCATCCCTCGCGAGACATTTTGTACGTCCGGGATATCGTGGCCGCTGAGTTGGGGCGAAGAGGCTATCGTGTCTCCGCTCGAGACACTGAATCGCCCTACTTGGTGCGCGTGATGGCCGAATCGTTCGGGACGATGCAAGGCAGCATCTTCGTCGGGATGCCGCCGGTTCAGAGCGTGCTGATCCCGTTCTCGCTCCCCGAACTTACCCTCTACAAGCGACAAAACCAAAGTGGCTATGCCCGCTTGCATCTGGATCTCTATGATAATCGGACCGGCGAATTCCTCGGTTCGACGCCCAAACTAGTCGGACGGGCGTTTTACAACCAGTATACGGTGCTGATCTTCGCAACCTGGAATCACACCGATATCACGGCCCCACCGGTAGCGGGGCGATAGGCAAAAGGGAGTAGGTATACCATCATGAAAAATGTAGAGATGATTGTCGAAGGCACCGTGTTGACAATTCGAGTCGATCTGTCGAAAGAGTTCGGTCCCTCTTCAACGGGCAAGACGATTATCATTGCCTCGACAGAAGGAAACGTGACCATTCCAGACCGACAAGAGAAAATCGGGCTCAATGTCTACCGAAAAAAGTAGTGCAGGTGTCGGCCATTTGGCCCTGCCGCTTGCACCCATCAGGCAACCCTCTTTACCGACCGGCTCTTGACACATTGGAAACACCGTTCCAGGCCTGCAAAATCGGCTATGCATCCCCAGAATACCTGTGATCCTGTGGATAATCGGTCCGAATGGTTGCATTGGCAATCCGGCCTCAAGAGTGAGTTGCCAGGCTCTAAAGCGAGTAGCGCTAGAAATGTGTGAAACTGTTGGAGAGAATGACATAGGCCACTATTAGTTGTGGCTCCATGATCATAGCGCGGATGCCTAAAGAATAGGCACTTTGATGAATAGATACGTCATTAGGGGCACCAATTGTCTAGAAACACGAGTTGTGCACATAGTTATCCACAAATCGTGGGGACGGAATCACGCCGCATCATGAACGTGCCGAAAGTGCCCTGAACCAGCGCGAGAAGTTCGACCGAATGTTGATGCTTTCTTCCGTTGACACCATCCCTGCGTTTCCCGGACAATCGCATGGCTTCTTTGGGCTTGAACCAACAATGTGAACTGAGAGACTGTTCAGTTTCGGCATCGGCATACGTCTCGCTCCGTGTGAATTCCGTTCATATATCGGCCAGGTGAGAAACCCGGTCGATTGATTGAGCTCACGATGAAGATCCATTCCATAGGGCTAGGTGTTCTCCTTTCGCTGTTCCTCTTTGCCTGCACGTCACCGACAAAGAAGGCCACTGGAGACCCGAACCAACCAGGCCAAGTAACCGCACGCGGGTACTCCAAAGAGGGCTGTTTACTGAACCTCAAGCTGGAAGCACGTGAGAGGAACATGCGGCTGAACCCCAACGACGTCAAAGTGGAGACCAATTCCCTCATGTTCTTCTTTACGGTTCTGGATTATGAAGGGTATCGGTGTTCCGGCAGCGTCACTGAACGAGAGAAGCGGGTCTTCTCCCAAGATTCACTTTACCCTGTTGATTAGATGTCGAGGCATTGACACGGCAGGATGATCTACACGATATCCTGGGGATTGCAAAGTGAATCTGGAAAGAGATACCATTTTTATCTTCCCTCGCGTTCACTTGGGCAGAGATCTTGTGCAGAGATGAAGAGGCGAGACATGAGCGGTTGCCGTTGAATCTTCAGCTTCAGCAAATCTTTCGCTGAGAATTTGCTGGTGCCGGAGTCACTCTACACTATCTTTTGAGGAAGTGAGGCCTACCATGAATATACCAGCTCTAGCCTTTCTATCGACCGTCATCGTGTTTTCTGGAACTGCGCCGAGCACCGCTGTCGTCTTTCCACCGACAGGTAACATCCCGACAGACGACCAGGTTGCTCCCCATGCCTATCATGTTCGCGATGATTCGTCCTCTCAAAAGAAGGCTACACCCCCGGCCCAAACCTCGAAGGGGGGAAAACAGAAGCCGCCCACCCAAAAAGAACAGGAGCTCAAGGCCCTCCGTGTTCAAGAGAATTCACAGGGCCAGACATCCCAAGAACTGAGCGCGCTGAAAAGCAGTCTTCAGGAAGCCAAGCAGCAAATCGAGGAGCTTGAGCACCAGCTTGCCATCAGTAATCTCGAGCATGCGAAGCGGCGAATAGGCGAACTCGAGCAGCGGCTCGGTGCAAAAGATCAAGAAATAGCCGCGCTTCGGTCCACCGTCGATGAAGGCGCCAAGCTTAAAACTGACCTGGCTGCTCAAGCGGAGCAGGTCACTCAGGCCAACAACCGGGTCGCCGAGTTAGAACAACAGCTGGCAGGAAAAGAGCAAGAACTCACGCAGATCAAGGACGACCTCAAGCAAGTTACTCAAAAGATCGAGGAACTGAACCCGCAGCTCGCGGCCCGGACCGAGGAACTGGCACGGGCGAAGCAATCGCTCACGGACCTCGAACACAAATTGGCCAAGCAAAACGATACCGCTCGTACTTCAGAGACCAACTCTGGCGACAATAGCCCACCTGCTGATCTACCCCCCGACCCAAATCTATCCGTGACAAACCTGCTCCCACACAAACCCGCTCGTACGGACAGCCTTGAACCTCAAAAGAATGAGCTCAACAAGGTCAATGAAACGCTTTCCAGCACACTCGGAGATGATATCAAGAAAGGTCGTATGGCCTTGGAGCAGCGGAGAAACACGTTGACGCTCACGTTGGCAAGCGGGGAATTATTTGCCTCGGGTGATGCCACCATGACCCCGGAGGGTACTTCATTGATCGAGCAGATCGGTGCGATCTTGCAAAAGTTCAGCTACCAAAGCATTGAAGTCGCCGGACATACAGATAGCACGCCGGTCCGCAGTGACCCTGGAAGAACATTCCAGGATAATGGCGAACTCTCTCAGGCACGCGCCGAACATGCCAGCCAGGCGTTAATCAACGGCGGGATCGAAGGTGAACGAGTCAAGGCTGTCGGGTACGCCGATACCAGGCCCATTGCAACCAATGAGACCCGTAAGGGCCGGAGCAAAAATCGCCGAGTCGAGATCGTGATTTCCTCACCTGATCCGGTCGGACCTTCGGCCCAGGTGAAACCACAAGGCGGCAAGAAATCAGGCCAACCGATTTCACTAAGTTCTCCTCGTAGGCCATGAGTTACCGAATATTCATGTGAGGGCGTTCCGTATCGTTTGGACCTCATTTTCGGATCGTCAGCTTGGGGAACGGCAATCCTTCCGAGTGGCCGTTCCGCTTACTCAAGCCTTGAGCCCGAGAGCTTCCTCCCTGGAACGGTGCCAACACGCCTCTGTTGTCACTGGTATTAACGGGCGAGAATCCCAAAGCGGACCAGTCCAGAGATATCCTCAGTGTCGTTGGACCGAAAGGCTCGATTACTCGATCGATTGTAGCCGGCCTCGAAGGCGACCTTGGTCGTCCACTCAGCTGAGCGATATATCGCCCAGTCCACGATACCTCTCCATCGGAGCGTCTCATTATGAATGAAGCCATCGGATGAACGAGCACTCCCATAGTTGCCTACCGTGCTGAACAGAAGTCGATGATCTCGTTTGTAACTCACGGCAAGAGAGGCAACAGGGTTTTCGATACGTGCGCCGGACCAGGGCCGAAACTCTTGGCGATAAGTGAAGGCTGGGGTGATCATCAGCATGTCGATCGGACGCAGAACAGCCGAAAAAGTCTGTGCCCTGATGTTACTCTCCAAGTCGCCACGAAGCAGGTCGCTCGCCAGAATGTAGCTGGATGCCAACCTGAGATCCCAGCTCGGTCGGTGAATAAGTACAGCACCCTCGATCGTGTGATGAGAGGAACGCTGCGGCGTAACTCCAATCGGGTCTAACGTGCTGTTCACAGAATTTCTCGCATAGGTCAAGCTCAGTTCCGGCCATGAAGGCATGTTGAGAAGCAATCCCACTCGCCCATAGGTCTCTTCTAACCGAGACCGTGTCGAGTCTCCTTCGACATTATTCCAGGTTTGGCCGACGGCCTTCCGGAAGGTCACCCATCCCGTCTTCCATTCGCCCCACACCTCTCGACTGGCTCTATCAGGAGTCAGCAGAAAGCCCTGTCCCGCATGGCGAAAGGTAAATCCATATCGTAAACTCCCTTCCGAACCTGTCAGCCCGAGTCGGAACATTCGAACCGATGCATCGGTTCGGGTATTCCCCATCATCGATGGGGTCAACCACGTCGCTCCCGTTTGGCTGTGTGCAATCTCCCCTTCCGTAGCCACCTTTCCGTCGAACAGCGTCGTCTTTACCAACAACTGTTCGATTCGAGGACGCTCACTCTCCGGAACAAGATCTCGCAGACGTGAGGTGCCTATCGATGGGACAATCACGTTCGAGGCGAGCGTCAGGTGAAACACCTCAGCAGAAGCGTGAGGACTGGGTGCCCCAAAAAACTGCTGACCAAGAGGTAGCCCTGTCGCCCAAGATAGAGCCTCCGGGGACTGGGCAGCGGCCTTACCGCCCCAAGGCTGACTAAGAAGGTAGAGAAGCAGGATAAATAGGTTGAACGCAGGTAATGCACATCCCATCGAAGGTCCGGCGGCTGGTCAGTCCTCATGAAGTCTAGCACCCAATATTTTTCTGTTAAGTGCACCGTACTTGGAGTGCGCATGGTGTTCGCAGGAGTCCCAACCGACAGGGAATGCAACCGATCGGTATCCAGCATCGCCCCTGCCCATAGTGGTGCTTACGATTGACAACCCACGGAATGGGGGACTACGGTTGAATCAGTCGTGCAAGATCAAACGATATCCATCGTCCCGATCCTGGCTCAACTTTGACCAGAATGTCCCCGCAAACCTTGCCAATAGGTGATTAGAAATCGCCTGACTTTATACAGAGGTGGCTCCAGAGCGTCCCCTGGAGCAAGCAAAACTTCACCTACGCAGCGTACATTTTCTCAATGTCCTCCGCCGAGTGGCTCTTCTTGGCGAGAAACGGCTATCGCGTGGATGTCCCTGGAAGGATCAGCGCAAATCTGAGGTTACGCAGTAGATAGTTTCATGTCAGGACGGCAAGTGCCGATGTACAGACCAGCGAATGCCCTAAGTTGGTCATCAGATAAGAATGTCTGAGGTGTACTCTATGCCGTGCTCAAGGCTCAGGAATATGGGCCTCCGAAGGTCGCGGGACAGATCTGAGCGCTGTGACGATGGTCTTATCGAGGCGCCGTACTTTCCCATGATGGTCTGTGGCTGCGAGACGAGCCGATCCCTTCACGACAATTCGGTTGCTCAGCTTTTCACGCACCACATGTGAAAATGTGACGGTGGCCCGTGTGACATCAGCGACATCAGTCTCAATCCTCAACGTTTCTCCATATCGGCCGGCCGAGTAGTAGTGTGCCTCCGCATGTACCACGACAAAGATCACACCTCGCTGCATCCAGTCGGCGATCGAACAACCTCGTGTTTCAAGATATTGGGTACGGGCCCGCTCAAAATATTTCAGATAGTTGGCGTAGTAAACGACCCCGCCACAATCAGTATCTTCGTAATAGACTTTGATTTCCATCGGAGAGGACACTAGCTGACTCAGCAGCCCATTGCGCATACATGGTCAGACTGGCTCATGGCTCAAGATGAGTGGCTATGGAAAAACGCGCCTGACGGAAAGGTCTGTGATCGAACCAACCTCTATCATCCATCAGCACTTAGAAATTCAGCACGGGAAACTTCGGAAGTGATGGTTCAGCGATACCGGTGAGTCGGACAACCACATCGTACAGCTGCTGCACTCTCTCCGACTTGACGGGTTCAAAGCCGTGCCCTAATACCGCATGGTTCGCCGCGTCCAACAACGGTTTCATCTTCGGCCATTCCCTCAGGAATGCTTGGCCCAACTGATCGCCCAACCCAGCCAACACCCGAAACTGCGCCTGGAGCGGCAGCTTGTACTTGCCATCAATGTCTTCCAGATAACAGGTCCGACAGATTTCCTGTAACGCCTGCGGGAGCTGCTCCGGTACGATATCCCAGCTCTTGATCTTGTGCGCCTTATGGAGTCGAACTTGTGCGAACGCCTCCAGCGCCCGAACGAGCGCGATCATGGCCGCTTCAGGATTTCGGCGGAAAAGGAGTTGCCGGTGGGCATGTGCCAAGACATCCAATGGTACGAATTCTTTGACCTCGGCCGGGTCGAGGACGAGTTTTTCGAGAAACCCTGCGTTGGCTTTGATCGGCGGTACGACTGCTTTCAGCCCGGGCGGTCCACCCCAGAGCGAAGCCATCTCGAGCGCCTTCATTGCGGTTTTCAGTTTGTCCCAGGCTTGACGATAGTGAAACCGTTCCCACAACCCGTACCCCTCCGCCAAATCGGCGAATGCCCGATACAGCGGCTTCTGTCCTCCACTGACCCGTAGTTCTGTATCACGAAACAGTTTGACCGCAGCATAGAAAAGGCCTTGATTGAACAACTCGCACCCTTCACGACGGGATACCGTCGCTTGCTCATCCCACGGATTACTCTGTGTCCAGACCAGCGTCTTCGAGTCGAGTTCGACACGATCGCCGTCCAGTCCTTCGCGATTCGGGCGCAGTTCGATCAGCCGGGAAGTCCAGGGGAGCATCACCAGGGAGAGCGCCGCCGCCATCGCCGCCGTCGCTCCACTCAAGTCCACAACCAGCTCACCTGGCTGTACCTCCCACGTCTGCATGAGGTCCGGGAGCGACCGTGCAAGGGGCGGATAAGTGGAAGAGAACTCGGCGGTCTCAGCCAAGACAATCCAATCCCACCGCCTGGGCATCTGCTGAATATTCGGCTGTATATCTGACTCCACCAACGCCTTACTTCCTTCCGGCAAGACAAAACATAAGGCTTCCGGCTTGAGCCTGTTGATCGAATAGACTGCCGACGCCGTGTCCTCGACGAATGTGATCACGAGTGCTTTGATGGGTTGATCGTGAACCATTTTGCTCGGACTATAGCATCGACTTCGCCGGTGTTCAATTCGCTGATCCCATATGCGCTCTACTTGACCGACTACTGAATCCAGCCTAGACTCTGGTCACCAGTGGCCTTCTTTGTGTCGGCTTTCCCTGCAACGAGGTTCTTCGATGATCTGGTGGTATTGGGTATTTTTGGGTCTGGCTTTAGCCGGCGCAGAGATCGTGTCACCGGGCGGGTTTTATCTGTTGTTTTTCGGCATCGCCGCCGTGATAGTCGGCGCACTTGTTGGCATAAATGTGGTACAAGCCGACTGGCTGCAGTGGCTCTTATTCTCCATCCTGGCGATTCTTTCGCTGCTGCTGCTTCGCAGACCACTGATTCATCTTACGCAAGGCCACCCATCACAAGCGATGGATACCATGGTTGGCGAGTCGGCGATCCTGCTTGAGGAACTCCAGCCGGGCCACACAGGCAAGGCTGAGTTGCGTGGCTCTACCTGGAGCGCACGGAACGTCGGAGCCGTTCCCCTTCCATCGGGTCAACGCGCAACAGTCACGAAAGTAGACGGTTTGATGCTCTGGGTGAAATCAGAATAACGACCATTAGCGAACGAGGTGCGGGTATGGAAGGTGGAACGTTTGTCGTCATTATCCTGGCGGTCATTGTATTAATCATCATCGCGAAAACGGCGGTTGTCGTCCCTCAACAGAGCGCCTACGTCGTGGAACGTCTGGGCAAATTTAGTTCCACGCTGAATGCTGGATTCCACATCCTGGTCCCGTTCATCGATGTCATCCGATACAAGCACATCTTGAAAGAAATTGCCGTCGATATACCCGAGCAGGTGTGCATTACCCGTGACAACGTCCAGGTACACATCGATGGCATTCTTTACATGCGGGTCCTGAATCCAGAGCGAGCCTCCTACGGAATCAACGACTACCAGTTTGCGCTCACACAGTTGGCCCAGACGGCGCTGCGGAGCGAGGTCGGCAAGATCGAGCTGGACAGAACCTTCGAAGCCCGGACAACCATCAACGCGCAAGTTGTTAACGAATTGGATAAGGCGTCGGAACCTTGGGGGGTCAAGGTGCTGCGGTACGAGATCAAAAACATTACGCCGCCGAAGGATGTCCTGAACGCCATGGAAAAACAGATGCGTGCGGAGCGTGAGAAGCGTGCGCTGATTTTGACCTCCGAAGGCGAACGCGACGCCGCGATCAATCAGGCCGAAGGAGAGAAACAGCAAGTCATTAAGGCGTCAGAAGCCAAGAAGCAGCAGCAGATCAATGAAGCAGAAGGCGCGGCCGCTGCCATCCTTGCCATCGCACAAGCCACTGCAGAGGGTCTCCGAAAGGTGGCCGAAACGATTCAGGTTCCCGGAGGCCAAGAAGCCGTTCAGCTCCGCGTCGCCGAGCAATACATCGGCAAATTCGGCGAGCTCGCAAAGGCGACCAATACCCTCATCCTTCCGGCAAGCGTATCCGATGTCGGCTCCATGATTGCGTTGGCGATGAATGCCATCAGACAGACCGGAACGTCGACACCAGTGAAGTCCTAAGAGTCACGTCGGTTCGGTTTGACACGCTGACCCGCCTCGCCTAGAATCGCGATCATGCAAACGGTTGTGTTGACGGCCTTTGCGGAAAGCGCTCGCGTCAAGCAACAATTTTCGCGTGAGCATGCCGACCGTATCGTACAAGTCGCGATAGTCCTCGCAAAAGCCTTCAACGACGGCAATAAAGTTCTGCTCTTTGGTAACGGCGGAAGCTCGACTGACGCGGCGCATATTGCGGCGGAGTTTGTCGGGCGATACAAGCGCGAGCGGGTGCCCTTACCCGCCATTGCCCTGGCGACGGATATCGCGGCCATTACCTGCATCGCCAATGACTATGGATATGAAGAACTCTTCGCCCGTCAGGTGCGGGCGCATGGGAAAGCCGGCGATATCGCCATCGGCATCAGCACCAGTGGAAATTCTCCGAATGTGTTGAAGGGGATCACTGCTGCACGAGAATGTGGCTTAACGACGGTCGCGTGGACCGGAGCGTCCGGCGGCACACTGGCCGGTCTCGTCGACTATCCGTTTATCGTACCCTCCACGGTTACCTCACGCATCCAAGAGAGCCACATTACACTCGGTCACGTGTTGTGCGAACTGGTGGAGGATCATCTCCTTGGGAAAACGTCCTGATCGGACTCCCCCACCCCGATTTCCTTCCTTGATTCCTCCGATCAATGCATCGGACCTCAAGACCTATCCGTTGAAGAAACGGCATAGTAAGGTGCGACTCTCGGACTTTGTGGCATCATGGAAGCGTGGGGGATCGTTCTCGACATTCTATTCCGGTCTCCCCGACATCTTAGCCGTCAAAACGCTGCGGGCCGTCACACGGGCTATCGTGAAGGCTCATCGCAAGCATCGTCCGGTAATCGTCGGGATCGGAGCCCATGTCATCAAGGTTGGCCTTGCGCCAATCATCACGGACTTAATGAACCGAGGCGTCATCACGGCTGTGGCCATGAACGGGGCAGGGATTATTCACGACTTTGAATTGGCCTTCATGGGTCACACCTCTGAAGAGGTGGACGCTGAAATTGATGAAGGGCGCTTTGGTATGGCGGAAGAAACAGGGCGCATGCTCAATGAAGCCATCACGCGCGGCGCAAAGGACGGTCATGGGCTGGGCGAAGCCATTGGGCACTACATGAACCAGGCAGCCACGCAATTCCCGAATCGGGACGTCAGCATTCTCGCTACCGGCACACGGCTCGGCATCCCGGTCACTGTTCATGTGGCGGTGGGCACCGACATCATTCACATGCACCCTTCCGCAGATGGAGCGGCCATCGGAGCCACGTCCCTTCTTGACTTCAGACGCCTCACTGCCGTCGTCGCCGGGATGGAGGGCGGTGTGTACATGAATATCGGGTCGGCTGTGATACTTCCTGAAGTCTTTCTGAAAACCTTATCCTTAGGTCGAAACCTTGGTCACCTCATCGCGAACATCACCACGGTCAACCTGGATTTCCTTTCTCACTATCGTCCCCAGACCAACGTCGTGCGGCGTCCCACACAGAAAGGTGGTCAGGGGTATTCCTTGACGGGCCACCACGAGATTATGCTGCCCCTGCTGGCCGCGGCGGTGATTGAAGAGTTAGGATGAGACGACTCATGACCGGTGAAACGACCTGGCTACTCCCAACTCCGGGCGAACTGCAGACCCGTTGGCGGCATCTGAATGGACGGTATTTTTCTGGTTCACTTCCGTCGATCGCTATTCTGTGGAGCCCTCGCTTAACTTCCTCAGTTGGGATGTTCGCCAGCCGTGGAGGGCCGAGAACATCCACCGGCCAAGGCAGTCGGGAGATTCGCCTGTCGCTCCCTCTCTTTGTGAAGCTTGCCGACCGAACGCCATATGCAGAACAGGAACTCCTGAACACGATCGCTCATGAGATGATTCATCAATGGCAATTCGACCTCTTGAAGCGTCGACCTGATCATGGTCTAGCCTTCTTGCGAAAGATGACGGAGATGAACCGAACGGGAGAAGTGGCGATCACGACGTACCACTCGCTGGAGCAGGAAGTACTTGCGTTGTCGCGATTCACCTGGCGGTGCAATGACTGTGGACGGATCTATAGACGGCAGCGAAAAACGATCCAGCCCGGCCGCCATCGTTGCGGTGCCTGTCGAGGGGCTTTACACGAACTCCTGTCGCCCATCTTTACGATTGAAAGCCAGCCGGTGGGCCCTGTACCTCAGCAATCCATTCCTGTGAGTCCATCCGCTCGGCCGAACCGGCGCATCGCAAAGCCGCAACAGTTGACCCTTCAGTTGATCTAAGGCATGCAGTAGACAGCGCGCATGCGCTACGCGGCTTCTTGGCCTTTCTTCGATTGCACGCGCGTGTGCTCCCGATTCACACGATCCAGGACGCTGGCCAACGCGTCCATTGAAATGGGTTTAGAGACATAGTCATCCATCCCTGCCGCCAGACATCGTTCACGATCACCCTGCATGGCATTCGCCGTCATGGCGATGATCGGCACTCGGTCCCACTGCGCTCTCTCCCGGATGAGGTGCGTGGCTTCGAAGCCGTCCATTTCCGGCATCTGGCAATCCATGAACACGACGTCATAGTGAATGCGAGACAGCGCTTCGAGGACCTCACGCCCGTTGGCCACCACGTCGATTCGGTAGCCCAGCCGCTGGAAGAGACGAACCGCCACTTTCTGATTAACGATGTTATCCTCGGCCAAAAGCACGCGAAGATCCACCTGAGCCTCGGTTTCTGCAAGAGTATGCCGGGTAATGAGCGGAAGTGCGGGTCTTTCGGCTGGCGCGCGGGAAGAATCAGGGCGCTGTGTCATGACGGCCACAAGACAATCATGCAATTGCCGTTCACGAATCGGCTTCGTCAGGTAGGCGGCTAGCCCCGCTTCTCGGGCTATCTTGGCATCTCCCCGCCGTCCGAACGAGGTGAGCAACACGAGTTGGAGATCAGCGCCTTCAGCTCGCGTCTTTATCGCCCGTGCCAATTCGATTCCACCCGCCGGTCCCATGTCCACGTCCAACAGTGCCAGGTCAAATCGCGGTTGACCGTGCTGGCCACTGAGGGCCTCCAGGGCCTCGGAACCACCGTGAACGAGTGTCGGGTGCATTCCCCATTTTTTCGTCATCAGCTCCAGAATTTTGCGATTGATGGCTTTATCATCCACGACCAAGATGCGGAGACCCGCCAACACAACGGCAGAACCCTCTGAATTTTTGAAGCCATCAGCCTGCTTGCGCAGGTTCATGGTAAACCAGAAACAACTTCCCTCCCCAATTCGGCTGCTCACCCCGATCGTTCCCCTCATCATTTCAACCAGTCGCTTACAAATCGCAAGACCGAGACCAGTCCCACCATATTTCCTCGTCGTGGAGCCATCGGCCTGACTGAATGACTGGAACAGTCGCTCGCGGGCTTCGTCAGAGATTCCAATCCCGGAGTCTGTCACCGCAATGCGAATGATCGCTTCCTCATTCGATTGATGCTCGACCGTCACTTCCACGACAACATCTCCGCTGTCGGTAAACTTGATGGCATTCGCCGTCAGGTTCATCACGATCTGCCGTAAGCGCCCCGGATCGCCAAGCAAGTTTCGCGGCACATCAGCGTGGAAGAGACAGGCCAGATTCAGCCCTTTGGATGAGGCACGTTCTGCCACAAGATCCAAAGACTCATCCATGGCGAGGCGAAGATCAAACTCAATCACCTCCAAATCCAACTTCCCGGCTTCGATCTTGGAAAAATCAAGAATGTCATTGATGATCGTCAACAGATGATGGCCGCACGTCTGAACCGTTTCAGCGTATTCCCGCTGCTCATCAGTCAGTTTTGTATCAAGCAAGAGACCGGCCATCCCGATCACACCGTTCATCGGGGTCCTGATTTCGTGACTCATGGTTGCCAAGAACGACGACTTGGCCTCGGTCGCGGCTTTGGCTTCCTTTAAGGCAGTATCCAGCTGTTGATTGATATACTCCAATTGCTGCGCGTAGTCCTTCAACGCACGCTCTGCTTCTTTCCGACTGGTGATATCACGAATAAATGCGCTGAAGATGACGGAACCCTCAACCAATAATGGCGTCATGGCAATTTCAACCGGAAACTCCCGGCCGTCTCGTCGAAGACCGATCATTTCGACCAACATGTTCGAGAGAGATGGATCTCTGGATTCAAGAAGGCGTTGAACATACTCGCGATAGCTCGGCCGATGCGACGGTGGAAAGATCGTGTCGGCAACATCGCGTCCGATCGCCTCAAGCGCAGACCACCCAAATACCTGTTCCGCCTGGGTATTCCACTCGGTAATTCGGCCCGCACGATCTATCGTCATCACGGCATCGAGGGCGGTGTCGATAATCAGGCTGGTGCGGGTTTCGTTTTCCTGCAGCGCCGTTTCCACTTCAGTTCGTTCGACGAAAAGGCCGATTTGCCTTCCCGCCGTGCCCAAAGTTCTCAGCAAATCCCAGTCCTCGGCCCGCACCTCCTTGCTGTAGAACTCCATGACCCCATAGACGTTGGCCCTCAGCCAAATCGGAAATGCGCAGGCCGCGTGCAGCCTTCCTGTCACTTCGAGGGGCCTGCGCGTAAACGTGATGTCTTGTGCGACATCCTCCACCCATAACGGCTCGCCGCGGGCCCAGCAATCCCCTGGCAGATCGGACCCAGACGTGAGGACCTCCTGCTGACTACTTCTCACGAACTCCTGTACCATCGTGGTATCAACCGACCAATCCTGCATGCAGCTGATCGTTTGCCGGTCGTCATGTACTCGCCAAAATAGGCCGACATGCCAATCGAGACTCACCACGATCGCCTGCAGGAGGTCAGGAACCGCTTGCTCGACGGTAGAGGACGCGGCAAGTACTTTGGCCACGGCATGCTGGAGAGCTTGTCGGCGATCGGCACGCTTTTGTTCCGTCACATCCCGGACGACGCTGAGGACTGCTTGCACAGTGCCGTCATCAGCCGGAAGTGGAACGGATGTGATCTCGACCCAGCGGATCTGCATCGAGAACCCGACTAGACGCGCTTTTCCGCAGGTTTCTCGACCTTCCCGAGCCGCCCTATGCATATCTTCCATCTGTGGTCGATCGTTGGAATGGATATGCTCTCGAATGTCTTTCCCGACGATCTCTTCCGAAAAACCCGCATCGAAGAGCACGCAGCCGGCTGGATTGATTTGAAGCACCCGCCAATCCAGACTAAGCACCAAAATCCCTTGGGGTTCGGCTTCCAAGATGCTCCGAAGCCTGTGCTCATTCTCCTGACAACGGATCCTTTCGGCTTCAGCGCGGAGCCAACCGGCCCGCGCCCGACGAGAAGCCTGGACGAGTAAGAGGATTAATGGAGCAACCAGCAGAACATTGGCCGTCACCATGATCCAGAACACACTCACACCATCCTCCATGACCCAGACTCCTGGCACAGACGTCGCCTTGGCCTGTATTGACACCAGACCGTAGAGTCCGTTACGTGCTGTATCGGTCCGTTTGTTGACGACTTGAGGCTGGAATTGTATCGATGGACGAGGCACCGTGCGCAATAGCCGATGAGACCAGGGATGGACGCTACCCGCTCCATCGCTCTTTCACTGTCAACCACCACCACGGTATGATGGGCCCATGATCACGAAAACGTTGCCGATAGGTCAACTTCTGTCCACACTTTCAGCTGAACGGGCAGGGGGAAACCGG
The DNA here is from genome assembly GCA_029881435.1 of Nitrospira sp. Taxonomy (GTDB): domain Bacteria; phylum Nitrospirota; class Nitrospiria; order Nitrospirales; family Nitrospiraceae; genus Nitrospira_D. Next base: position 15,174 of record JAOUMR010000039.1, on the reverse strand, counting down.
ATCGTCTTTACCAACGGCTGTTTCGACTTGATGCATATCGGGCATACCCGTTACCTGCAGGCAGCCAAAGCGCTGGGCGATATCCTGGTCGTCGGGGTGAACAGTGATGCGTCTGTCCGCAGCCTCACCAAAGCACCTGACCGACCGATCGTACCGGACGCCCAACGTGCTGAGGTCCTAGCAGCATTAGGTTGTGTCGATTATGTCGTGATCTTCAATGAATCGGATCCGCTTCAACTCATCACATCCGTTCAACCGGACGTCCTCGTCAAGGGCGGAGATTGGGCACTCGACCGCATTGTCGGCCGAGACATCGTCGAAGCCCGCGGCGGTGTCGTTCAGACGATCCCTCTTGTTCCCGGCTTATCGACTACCGAGCTGCTTCACCGTATCCGATCAACCGTGAACTAATACGTGTCTGACACTAACTCTCAAACACAACCCTGGCTTGCTCCGCTTCGCTCCTCACTCGACCACGAGAAAGCACGTAGTTGTCTTCTTGGGGCGCATGGGTCTACTGCAGCCTGTGCGTTGACGCTACTGACAGACACGCAACAGAGTGGGTCCGTCCGCTCCGGTCCATGGGTTGTGGTGACCGCGAGTGACGAGTCTGCCGAACGCCTCTTCAATGACCTATGTTTTTTCCATGAACTCACCGGCCGCCCCGTCAATGGCTTAGCGTGGTTCCCAGAGTGGGAAACGCTTCCTTATGAGGCCACCGCTCCGCATGTCGGGTTGATTGCGCACCGGATGACGACGCTGCATCGGCTGCTAACCGATCCACCCACCATGCTCGTCACCTCCATCACTGCGGCCATGCACCGCTTGATCCCGCGCTCGACCTTCGAGCAGGCGATCTTTCGATTCGAGACGGCCGCGACCTTCGAGCGTGACTTGCTCATGACCAACCTCCTCCGCCTGGGATACCGACGGGTTTCCGTCGTTGAAATCCCAGGAGAGTTCAGCGTCCGCGGCGGGATCGTCGATATCTTTTCGACCGCTTATGCCAACCCACTGCGCGTTGAATTTCTAGGTGATCAGGTCGAGTCAATTCGGTTGTTCGACCCTGCGACACAGACTTCCATCACGAAACTCAAGGAAGGGTGGGTCTTGCCTGCGCGGGAGTTCATTCGTCCAGCCAATGCCTCGGATGCGACCGCAGCTATTCAGGCAGATGCCGAATGGAGAGGCCCTGACCTGTACCACTCTATGGACACCCTCTTCGACTATCTCATCGGGGTACCCTCCCTCGCGTTCGATCAGCTTGAGACCCTGGAAAAATCCTGTGACACAGCGTGGGGCAAGATCGACGACGGATACCTTCGTCATGTGGACAGGGATGCGTCGAATCCCTATCCCTCCCCGGAACGACTCTTTCTGACCTGGAACGAAATCCAGGAACGAACTGCTGCGTGGTCGAGCCTGGCGTTGGAACCGCTGGCTGCTCCGAGTTCTTCATGGACTCCGACGTTTTCATTTCCTGTTCAAATACCGGGCAGCATCGGACTCGGGGTTCGTGGTACGGCCTTCAGCCAAACCCTCGGCATCTTAGAAGGACTCCGGAATGAGCACCGAGTGGTGTTGGTCGCGCGCAGTCGCGGTCAGGTTGATCGCTTACTCGCCCTGCTTCGAGAACATGATCTACCGGCCGACCCTTGGAAGTCTTCGCTTTGGTCAAGCCGGAGCACCGGTAAACTCCCCTTTTATGTGCTGCATGGAGATCTTTCAACCGGATTTCTTTCAGGAGACCTTCGACTCGCTTTATTGACCGAAGAAGAACTGTTCGCTAAGGGAGCACGTCACAAACCTCAACCCAAAAGCCGGACGGCCACCTTCCTCTCCTCCTTGGAAGACCTCAACGTGGGCGACTATGTGGTGCATGTCCAACATGGGATCGCCAAATATCGAGGACTGAAACGCTTGGTGGTCCAAGACTTCGAGAGCGACTACCTGATTCTAGAGTTTTCCGGCGGGGATACGCTCTATGTTCCTCTCGACCGTTTGAATCAGATCCAACGCTATAGTGGGGCGGAGAGTCACGTCCCTCGGCTGGACCGATTGGGCGGAACCAGTTGGGCCAAGACGACGGCGCGAGTGAAGAAGGACATCGAAGAAATGGCCCACGAATTGATCGACCTCTATGCCAACCGCGAGTTGGTGAAACGGAACGCGTATGGTACGTCGACAACCCTCTATCACGAATTCGAAGCGGCCTTTGAGTACGAGGAAACGCCGGACCAGCTGAAAGCCATCGAAGACATCGGTCGGGATATGGAAGCGACAAGGCCGATGGATCGGCTCATCTGTGGAGACGTCGGATACGGAAAGACGGAAGTGGCCATGCGGGCGGCCTTCAAAGCCGTCGAGCACGATCGACAGGTGGCAGTACTGGTCCCAACGACTCTTTTAGCGCATCAACACTACGAGAATTTTTCTGAACGCTTCGCTCCATTCCCCATGAAGGTCGCGCTTCTTTCACGATTTCAATCGCCTCGAGAAACCAAGGCGATCCTCAAGGATACCGCGGCGGGCACCATCGATGTGGTCATCGGAACGCACCGACTGCTTCAGAAAGACGTGGCGTTTCGGCAACTGGGCCTGGTCATCATCGATGAGGAACAGTGGTTCGGCGTCAAGCATAAGGAACGGCTCAAGCAACTCCGCACACAGGTCGACGTGCTCACCCTCACCGCCACCCCGATCCCACGAACCCTTCAGATGGCCATGTCGAGCGTCCGCGATCTCTCCATCATCGACACTCCACCGGCCGGCCGGTTGGCGATCAAGACCGAGGTCATCCGGTCCAGCGATAAAGCCGTTCGCGACGCCATCCTTCGCGAGCTCGGGCGAGGGGGGCAGGTGTATTTTGTACACAATAGAGTAGAGTCGTTGGAACGGATTGGGGCGTGGCTGCATCAGCTGGTTCCACAAGCGCGTATGGTCATGGCTCATGGTCAGATGGATGCCAGGTCGTTGGAAGCCGTGATGCTGAAATTCGTGAAACGCGAGGCGGATGTCTTGATTGCTTCCGCTATTATTCAATCAGGGCTTGATGTCCCAAATGCCAATACGATGATCGTCAATCGGGCTGATCTCTTCGGCCTCGCGCAGCTCTATCAGTTACGCGGACGGGTCGGACGCGGCGGAGAGCAAGCCTACGCCTACTTTTTGATCCCTGATGAAGGCGCGCTCGCCGGCGATGCGCAGAAACGATTGATCGCCATTCAACAGTTCACGGAACTCGGATCAGGCTTTCGTATTGCTGCGGCCGACCTCGAGATCCGTGGAGCCGGCAACCTTCTAGGCAGGCAACAATCCGGGCATATTGCGGCAATCGGCTTGGACCTGTACATGCAAATGGTGGAACAGGCCGTTCAACGGTTGAAAGGTCATATTATCGAAGAAGAGCCTGACCCAACCCTCCAACTGCCGGTGTCAGCCTTTATTCCCGAGCATTATGTGGCCGATCCGCACCAACGGTTGTCCCTCTATAAGCGGCTGACCGCCTGTGACCAGATCGGCGAGTTGGCTCTGTTGCACGGAGAAATACAAGACCGATATGGCTCCCTTCCCGAGCCGGTCGAACGGCTGCTCGAAGTCATGCAACTTCGGACTCATGCGAAACGGCTTCATCTGGCCTCGATCGAGGTGCACGGCCAAACCGCGAAGATCGCGCTCCAACCCAAGGCAGGCGTCCCGGAGAGTGCCGTCCACCGATTGATGGACCAACTCCAGAAGCGGCTGCGGTTCCTGAGCCCCGTCTCATTTGAGATCCAACTGCGTCATGACGACTGGCCATTACTCTTCTCAGAACTCAACGCAATCTTGCAAAGCCTTGATCTCTGTGATACCAAGACCTTCGAAAAGGATGCGACCACCTCGTGAGGGAGACCCGCATGTACCAGGACGTATGAAACCAATCGGATTCCTCATCCTCCCCAGAACATGTCTTCTTTCTCTGTTGCTGACCGGAATCCTGGCTTGGTTAGGGCTTGGGGCGTCGGGATGCGGGGAGCGACAAGAGAAACCGGTCGTCGCTCTGGTCAATGGCCGAGCCATTACTCAGGCAGAATTCGACCTTCGCTGGGGCGAGCTCTCGCCCGCGACCATATCCCGCTACGAAAAAGAAGGCGGGAAACGACAATTCCTCGACGAGCTCATCACCAAAGAGCTACTCATGCAGGAAGCTCGACGCCGAGGGCTTGATCAGGACGATACGATTCGAGACAAGACACACCGATATAAGGAGCAGTTGATCCTGGACGAGCTGTTGAAAGACAAACTTCAATCCAAGGTGGAGCTGACGCAAGAGGAACTGACCGCTTACTACGAGAGCCACGCCAGCGAACTCCTAGATCCGTTGAAAGCCAATATCTCAGTCATGCTCTTGCCCAATGTCTATGCGGCGAAAGACCTTGAGACGCAGATTAATCGAGGCGGAAGTTTTGCAAAGTTCGCTCAACGGTACTCGATCGATGAGAAGACGAAGGGAAAGGGCGGCGACCTCGGGCCATACCGAAAAGGACTCGTCCTCCCTGAAGTGGATGACGCCATCCATACGCTCAAACCTGGAATGGTCAGTGCACCCATTAAGACCGACAATGGCTATTATTTGGTCATGCTGACCCCCCTCGATGAGACCATTATTCAGACTGACCTCGCGACGCAGGAACGGCTTCGGCAGGAGTTGCTGACCGAGAAACGCCGGAAGCGGTTCGAAGAGGTGATCGCCGACATCCGAACAAATGCCTCGGTTCGCTTTGCCGAAGCTTCTCGCTATATTACCGAGGATACCGGCTCGCGTTAGCCTCTATTTGATTTCCAGGAACCTTCCTTTTCGTGTAAAATCACCTATGACCGTTCTTTGCACCAGGTGAAAGGGTCATGATACGTGTTTTCCTCGCATCAGGTTGGCAAGTCCGTCGAGTATTGCTCCTTGCCTTCTTGATGATCTCGACCTGGCCCCCGGCCTTCTCCGATGCCCACCTGCAGGATCGCATCGTCGCCATCGTGAATACGGAATTGATCATGTTGTCGGACGTGAAGCACGAGTTCAAATCGGAACAAGAACGTCTCTCTCGCGAACTTCCCGGAGGCAATCTCGCTCAACAGTTAAAAACAGCCGAGTACATGGCGCTGACGAAATTGATCGAGCGGAAATTGCAACTACAGGAAGCGAAGACCAAGAGGGTCGAGGTGTCAGACCTGGAAGTCCAGCAAGCCCTTGCGCAAATGAAACAGCAAGACAAGTCTCTCGACCCCACGAATCCGAACGATGTCCAGAATGTCCGGGATCAGCTCATTCTGATGAGAGTCGCGGACCTGCACATTCGAGGCAACATTACGGTCGGAGACTCCGAGATTAAGCGCTACTACCAAGAACATCGTGAGCGATTCGCCTTTCCCGAAGAATACCAACTGAGTCAGATCATCATTACGCCACGCTCTTCGGACGGGCTGGCAGATGCACTAACCAAAGCACGCCGAGCCATGGACGACCTGAAGCGGGGCGAAAAATTCGAAGATGTTGCCTTGCAGTATTCAGACGGTGCCAATTCCTTGCATGGCGGACGACTCGGATTGGTCCGGCAAGGAGAGCTCTGGCCCGTGCTTGAGCAGGCCGTAGCCCGCTTGGTGCCGGGAGGTATTTCCGACATCATTGAGAGCCCCGAGGGGGTTCACATCATCCGCATGGATGATAGAAAACCAAAACAGTTTCGCCCGTATGAGGACGTTCGACGAGAGATTCAGGAACTGGTCTATCAGCAGAAAAGCGCGGACATGTACGAGTCCTGGTTGGTGGATCTCAAAAATAAGGCCTACATCGAAATCAAGTTCTAGCTCACCCCACCTCTGCCATCAGCCGACTAGACCCTCCGCACGCCAGATCACGATCAAGAACCGCGAGCCTGTCGCCCACCGACCAAGTCTCGGAGCGCTCCCCAGACCCAGTCTCGCCCGTCCCCGGTCATCGACGAGTACGGAATCAACACTTCTCCCTCGGCGAGCCCTAGATCTCGATGTGTTTGTTTCAGAGTACGCACCCGTTCGCTGGGCTTCAATCTGTCAACCTTGGTCGCCACGATGAGCAGATTTCGTCGGATCGATCGAAGCCAGGCAATGGTCTGTCGATCCTGCTCGGTGACGACTCGGCAATCCACCAACAACACGACTCCAAGCAGCGAGGCTCGGTCGACGAGATAGCCTTCCATCAACGGTCCCCATTGAATGCGGAGAGACTTCGCGACCTTGGCAAATCCATATCCCGGCAAGTCCACGAGATAGAACTGGGCGAGAGCAGGATCGGAAGTCGAAATAAGAAACACGTTCACGGCCCTCGTTTTCCCCGGCGTCCGGCTGACTTTCGCCAGATCACGGCGATTGAGCAATGAATTGATCAACGAAGACTTCCCCACATTGGAACGCCCCACAAAGGCAACCTCGTGGAGATCACCGGAAGGAAACTGTTCTGGCGAGACACAACTTTTGATAAACTCAGCTGCGAAGATTTTCATGCCATCAGGCTCAATGATGAATCCAAGACGAAACTCGCGTCGCAATGCAGTTTTCCAACGTTACTACTCATACGACCCTCCTTCATCCAAGTCAACCGGAGCTCGCAAGACGTCTCGCAGGCTTCTCTGGAGCATTGTGCTCATCGGACTTCCCGTGGGCATCCTGGGGCTGAGCTGGCTTATCACCCTTCCCGATGCAAGCCTCCTCGTGCGAACGAACCCGACATCGACGGCGTTGATGGAAGCACGAGAAGTTCAGGCAAAGGGACAGGGCCGGACCATCGGACGCCTTTGGGTGTGGGTGCCGCTCTCACGCATCTCTCCCCATCTTCGCCATGCAGTCGTGGCGGCCGAGGATGCCTCGTTCTTCACCCACGAGGGATTCGACTGGGAAGGCATCCGCGACGCGGCGCTCTATAACCTGGAAGCAGGAGAAGTGAAACGAGGCGGGAGCACGATTACTCAGCAATTGGCCAAAAATCTCTACCTGTCATCCGAACGGTCCCTCTTACGGAAAGCGCAGGAAGCGCTGATCACACGCTCCCTCGAACAGCACCTCACGAAGAAGCGTATTCTCGAACTGTATCTCAACGTGGCTGAATGGGGGAAGGGCATCTATGGCGCTGAAGCCGCCGCCCGTCATCACTTTGGGAAACCCTCGCAGGACCTGACAGCCGACGAAGCCGCCTGGCTGGCGGCGATCTTGCCGTCGCCACGCCGATACGACCCCCTGCGAAAAACGACCTTCCTCACTCGCCGCCACACACGCATTTTAAAATGGATCAATCGCCAATCTGCGAGCCCCGCACGAATCGCCGAGGAGTAGGACCGCTGAGCGATCGTTACTCTGAATACTCAGGAGAGTCACCCACCTGACCGTAATCCTGTTCGCCGAAGATGGCCGATTCGTGGGTGTCGTGTATCGTTACAACGTCGGATCAAGGACTGTAAACCGCTCTAGTCTGGCCGCTTCCAACAACTTCTGATCGGCCGATACCAAAACTGGTGCCAGGTCCTGCAAACTTAAGAGAACAGAGAGGTGTAACGCATCAAGCGCCCTCAGGTGATGACGCAAGATCAACACTTGACTCCGCAAAATATGAGCCCGTTCAATCTCGATAAGCCAGAAGTCCTCGAGCAGGTCCCGTGCAATCGCCGCCAGTACCGTATTCAAGGCATCGCGCGTGAGCAGGCTTTCCTGAACTTTTCTGTCCAGGGCGGAGGTGATTTCTGTGAGTGCAATATTCGCGGCAAGGAATGTGGAGGTAGGATCACTAAATAGCTGGTCGATTCGCTCAGAGCCAGACTCAGTATGATATCGCTTTACCAGCGCGCTGGTATCAACGTAATAGAAAGGCACTAGCCGTGACGACGTTCGTCAACGATTATTTGCGCCATCGACCCAGACACGGTCTTCAGGGCTTCGCGAGCCTGAACTGACGTAATGCCGGGCCGAAGCGCATCCTCAAGCTGATAATCATGCCCATCAGACATTTTGAGACCAAGACGCTCTAACTGACCGCGCGCTGCCGTCTTACGGGCGCTTGGCTTAATCGGAACAGCCGGCGTTGGTATCTGTGACATAATCATCTCTCTGCCATTAATGACAGAAAAAGAGTAACAAGAACCTGCGTAAATCGCAAGAATGTTCCGGCAGAAGACAGCCTGGACGCCCCTTAACCCGCATTAGTCCGTCGATGTGCCGCTCGTATCACCCACCTGACCGTAATCCTGTTCGCCGAAGATGGCTGATTCGTGGGTGTAATGTTTGAACTCGAGCAAGTTGCAGGACGGGTCTTCCAGAAAGAACGTGCGATGTTCGATACGGGTCCCGGGAAAACGCACGCGCGGCTGTTGATAGAACGAGAGGCCCTTCTCTTTGGCTCGATCTGCCAGCACCTGCCAATCCTCTTGCGAGAGAAAGATTAGCCCGAAATGCCGGGGATAAATACCTTGCTGTTTCGAGGGCTGATCCGAAACGACATGCGCGACGAGCTGGTGACCAGCCAAACCCAGTGTCAGCGCCCGTTTTGTCCGCCGTCCGACGGTACACCCAAGGCCATCCGCATAGAACCGAAGCGTAGCGTCCACGTCATGAATTGGAAAGGCGAGATGAAATACACTGTGGCTCATCGAAACCTGTCTTTCACCATCGGTTCTCCCTTCCCATCCCACCATCCGGCAGCCATGTGATGGGTGGAATGACGAATGGCGAATCGCCCATCAGGAGTGAGGACCAGGCATCCCGCGGCGCCCTTGATGCGGGTCACCAGCTTTCGCAACACCAATTGAGCCACTGTGGCTGGTGTCTTCCCTTGCCCTAATCGGTCGCAAATCTCTTTGGCGACTGCCAAGCGAATGATGCTCTCGCCCCACCCCGTCAGCGACACCGCGCCGGTGTCATTATCAGCATACACCCCGCAACCAATAATCGGGGTATCTCCCACTCGACCGGGCAGCATACGGTCGATTCCCCCGGTGGAGGCACCAGCGGCAACCGTTCCGGTTCGATCGAGTGCGACAGCCCCGACCGTTCCATGCCGATCGTGCGCAGATCTTTTCCGCTTAAGCATCGCACCATAGGAAAGACGACTGACTGAAGTCCGAGGGCGGTGACGCGCTATCTTGAAATACTTGGCGAACTTCGTCGCCAACGGCCCTACAAGCAGCACATGATCCGTTTCTTCTATCACCAGGCGTGCGGCAGTGATCGGATGAACAATGCCTTCAATGGAGGCTACAGCGCCGGCCTGCAAGCCTTGTCCTTCCATGATGGATGCATCCATCCGCCGCACCCCATCCAACTGTAGGTGTGATCCCTTCCCGGCATTGAAGAGTCCACTGCGCTCAAGCACGCAGATGGTCTGTTCTACGGCGATGAGAGCTGAGCTGCCACGATCCAGAAAATGATAGCCGACTTGCAATGCAGCTCGCAGGCAAGCGCGCTGTGGTGAGGTCATAGCACGGGGGCCGGCACCCCCGTGGGCGAGAATAATGGGGTGGATGGATTTCAATTCAAGAGCAGATCCCGAGTCTTCCGATAGGCAGGATCCTGCATGCGCTCCAGATCGGACCGCACAAAACCCAAACCCGTTACACAGAGCTCAAAATTCTCGGATAGTTTCTGAAATAAGGGCAAGCTGTGTTCAGCATCATCACGGCCGATCTGCGCCACGATTCCGTACGACCGTTTGCCCGTCTTCACATAGTCCACAAGAAAGTCCTTGTGGTAGATGCGCCCAGCCGATTTGAGCCGTCGAAGATATTCAGGAAATAATCCAGCCATAAACAGCGTGAAATCACCGATATGGCGATGAACATCCCGTTCACGATCCAGTGATTGTGCTTCGAGCATGACCTCTGATTCAAACAACAGATCCATGACCGTATCGACCTGTTGGTTCTGCCGATTTCTAATTCTATAGAGCTGATCCGTGTGGGTAAAATCTACCAGCAGATTGGAGACGTACGAGGTGACCTTGGTGTCAGGCCATCCCAGATGTTCCGTAAAACTCTTCTCAGTCAATGCGCCGAAGAGTTGCCGGAGTGGATGACGTGGAGGAACTGGAGTACCCATCGCCACCTCCTGCGAGTCTGATAACACTTAAGATCAGTATACCAGATCTCAAGCTTGAACCGATTTCCACTCCTGTGAATTCTATCGGAACTGCGTTGCCCAATCTTGAGCGACACTAGCGTCCGTGCCTACTGTCCACCACGAAGGTCACAGGGCCGTCGTTCACCAGGGCCACCTGCATATGAGCCGCAAAGACTCCCGTCTCGACCCTTGTCCCGCCTTCGCGTAGTCCTTGCGCGACCTGTTCATACAGCTGCTTGGCCTGGTTAGGCGGAGCGGCTTCGTCGAAACTTGGTCGACGCCCATTCGCGGTGCTACCCAGCAGCGTGAACTGTGAGACCAACAACACGGCACCACCCACGTCCGTCAGTGATCGGTTCATCTTGCCATGATCATCCGAGAAAATCCGGAGGTTTCCGATCTTGTCGACTACAAAGCGTACGTCCGAGTCTTGATCACCTTTAGCCACCCCTAACAAGACCATCAATCCATCCTGGATCTTGCCTACGACCCGCCCATCGACTTCCACCGAGGCTTCGGTGACACGCTGAAGAATTGCTTTCATCGTTCCAGATCACCCTCGCAGCAACTGAGTCAGCGTTCCTTCGAGCGACAGCAACTTTCGCTTCATCGGAAGTCCTCCTGAGAATCCGCCAAGCGAGGCATCCTGTGCAACAATCCGATGACAAGGAATCACGATCGGCAGCGGATTCGCTCCGACTGCGTTGCCGACCGCACGGGCATACTGTCGTCCCCCCACACGTAACGCAATCCATTGGTACGAACGGAGTTTGCCATAGGGTACCCGCTGCAGTGTCCGCCACACTTGCCGCTGGAATGATGTGCCCTGCGAAAGATCGAGCGGCACATCGAAGGTATCCCTTTTTCCAGCCAGATAATCGAGCAGCTGCCGACGAGCTGCTTCCAGTTGTGGAGACGCTCCTTCTTGGCATTGCCCATTCGTCTGCGCTCTGAGGTCAGACTCGACGGCTTGCTTCGACCGGTTCGGCAACACAATGGCCTGAATCCCCTTCGGCGATTCAGCAAGTCCCATCCACCCCCAAGATGATTGAAAGATCATTGCACGCAGCATGCTCCGCTCCTCGTTATCTTGCCAATCTGCCGAGTTTTCTCCGCACCATGCCCCACACGACATCAAGCTCCTCCGACCGAAACACGGCATGCACACCAAGGTATCCACCGACACTTACGGCAATAGCGACGGCAAGCATTGCAGATTTCTCGAACCACTCGGCTGGATGACTCCATAGCTGTGCGTCGGCCACCCACCAACAGGCCACTACAATTGGGATACAGCCCACCAGCACTCGACCGGCGGACCAGATCACTGACTTCCACTCAATGCCACCCAGTCGCCGATTTAAGACCACCACAAGAATTCCCCCATTGACCATCGCAGCGAGGGCCGTGGCGAGGGCCAACCCCGCTGCGCCTAGAAAAGACATCAACACCAGCGAGAAGAGGACATTCGCTGCCAGCGCGACCGCCGCAGAAATGGCCGGCGTCCTGGTATCTTGCAGCGAATAGAACGCGGTGACAATGATACGTACCCCTCCGAATGCCCATAAGCCAACGGCATAGCAGAGGACCGCCAGCGCAGTTTCCGCTGTATCCTGCGCCGTAAACGTCCCATGCTCGAAGAAGAGGTGCACAATCGGTGTCCGCAGCAAGATCAACCCCACCATTGCCGGTAGTATGATGAAGAGGATCATCCGCAACCCGAACCCGAGCGTCGTGCGCAGTTCGTCCAGCGCCCCACGCGCCGCCTGGGAAGATAACGTAGGCAGGATCGCCGTCGTCAACGCGACACCGAAGATTCCGAGTGGAAATTGGATCAGCCGCATGCCGTAAAACAGATAGGTGGGTCCGCCGGCGAAGAACGACGCCAACACCGTACTCACCGTCAGGTTGATCTGAGTCACGGAAAGGCCGAGCAGCGTGGGCACCATCAACGTCCCGATACGCCGCAGGCCTGGATGGCTCGGCTCGAATCGGAAGCCAAATAGCAATCCCCGCAGTTTCAGGCTGGGAAGCTGCATGGCGAACTGGGCCGCCCCTCCGGCCACCACGCCGATTGCCACTCCGATGATCGGTTCTTGCAGATGCGGAGCCAGCCAAACGGCGCCGACGATGATGAAGACGTTAAGAAAAAGCGGCGAGAACGCTGGCGCCGCGAAGGCTCGCACCGAGTTCAGAATGCCCATGGCCAACGCGGCCAAGCTGATGAACAGAAGATACGGAAACATGACGCGGGCGAGCAGCGTCGTGAGTGCGAGCTTGTCTGGATTTTCCTGAAACCCTGGCGCGAGCAACTGGACAAGCCAGGGAGCAGCCAAAACCCCGACCATCGTTACCAGCGTGACAATGGTCAGGAGCGTCGTGAATACCGCGCTGGCCAGTTCCCAGGCTTCTACTTTGCTCCGCGTCGTCCGGTATTCTGTGTATACAGGAATGAAGGCCGACGACATCGAGCCTTCGGCAAACAGCTCGCGAAGAAGGCTGGGAATGCGGAACGCGATGAAAAAGGCATCCGCCGCCGGAGTCGCGCCGAACAATCTGGCCAAGACCATGTCTCGGGCGAAGCCAAGGATACGGCTGGAAAACGTGGCAACGCCGATGATCCCGGCTGATTTTATGACTGACTTATTCTCGTCCTGCAGGTTGGATGGAACACCGGTCGGAACAGTGGGCTCAGACATGGACCGGATTCTAGCCGAACGATGATACGCAGTCTATCGAAGCAGCAATTTCGTTGCAGCTACTCTGCTGGAGATACAAACGACACTGGTCATACGATGCAATGATCTTCCTTGCCAGGAGTTCGTGGCAATCCCGCTGGTATCATCGACACATTACGGACAGGATGCCTGGGTAATTCGTCACCAGCGACTGGACTTCGTGCTGATTCATATTGTCCGCTCAAAAATTCATGCCAGCGATGGAATTCAGCATTGTGACCAAGGACAACCTTTCGCTCAGTGGCTGTTCGAGCCCCGCGCCTGCACAGCTCGACGTTTGGTCTGGCGCACGGAAGCGGGCTATAGCTTCTCTCTTGACCATAGCCCTCGAGATGGGCGGCAGCTCTTTACCAGTCCGTGCCGTGGCCGAAACGCCACATCGAGCATCGCCACACGATACGGCGCACTGAAGCGGAGCGTGGCTGGCGAACAAGGCCTGTGTTGTAGTTGTGCGGGGCCGGATCGAACCTGTGCTCCTGCGCCATGCACGATTCAAGATCCGACCCTCATCTTTGTATGCGATTGTTCATTGACTATCCACTCCTTGCGAATGTTGAGCGGATCAAAGGTCAGAAAACCAAAAAGCCTCGTTTTCTCATTTCTGAACTTCAGCGGGGGCACTTCGATGGGAAGCCCTTGTCTCTCAACACCGTTGAGAACCACCGTAAAGTGCTGATCTGGGTCAAGTTTTTTCGTATCGAACATCACGGCCATGAACACTTCTGCAGAAATGGGCAATGGACTAAGTGAGACGTCCAGGCTGCTCGCGTTTAGAAGGTGTTTGTCGAGGTCAACCTTGTCCCGGATGGCGTCCGCGACGAGCAAGGGACCGCTGAACCCTGCGGCGAGAAATGTGTCGCCTTGGTCGGTCTCTAACAGAACACGCTTCGGGTCAAAAGTGATCTCTCCATTTTCAGGCGACAATACCACTAGTGGCTAGCTCAAACTTCTCCAGGCAAGAACAATCCTCTTAGGAGAAGGCATAGCCGGATGGCTATCAGCAATTGTCCTCCAGCTTGCGGCCGTCTCCTTTGACACATTGCTCTAGATTGGTATATTTTCTATACTAAGATGGTTTTTGAGTTTGATGCCTCAAAGAGCAAGATCAACCTCGATAAACATGGGATCGATTTTGTTGAAGCCCAAACGCTTTGGGAAGACGAGGATCGGCTTGAAATCCCGGCACGGACTGAAGATGAGCCCCGATACGTTCTCATTGCCGCACTCGGTCAGAAGCTCTGGTCTGCCTTTTTCACCTATCGAAACGAACGAATACGGTTGTTTTCCGTTCGAAGGGCCAGAAAGGAAGAGAGGGAACTCTACTATGAAAGCAAAGAATCTTGAAAAGATATTTGATGAGGGGAAAGATGTGACGCCTCATCTTGACCTCTCTAAGGCGCGTCGTCCGGGGCATGAACCGAGACGGGTCAATGTCGATTTTCCCAATTGGATTATTGAATCATTGGACGTACAGGCTCGGCGTCTTGGTGTGACGAGACAGTCCGTCATCAAAATGTGGATAGCAGAACGGCTGAAAGAAGAGGTAAAGAAGGCGAGTTGATATCTCACGGAACTCAGGCCTCTGGCGGTTGCCAGAATCGGTTACCAGAGGCCTGGCGAGTGATCATGCCGCAAGGCGAATCTGTGGTCGATTGCTCGTGGTTCCGACGTACGGCCCCACCTCGCGTAACCCCTCGGCCTTGGCTTGTGGTTTCATCTCCAGCGTACCGTTGAACACGACCCCTTCTTCCATCGACAGCACCGGAGTCGTCAGGCTGCCTTGCACAACGGCCGGAGCACAGAGCACGATCTGCTTCGTCGCCTGAATGTCTCCCGTGATATTTCCATGACATACCACGGTTCCAGCCGTCACCTTGGCCTTTAGTACCGCTTCAGGCCCGACGAGCAAACCGCCGTCTGTATGGATTTCGCCGTCCAAAGCCCCATCGATCCGAACAGTCCCGGAATAGGTGATCACCCCCTTGAACTCGACATCCTTCCCGACGAAGGCCACCTCATCCGGCAGGGTTGGACCACCCTTTAATGGACTGCGCCTGTCCTCTACCCACCGTTCTCGTTCCCTCTCCCGTTCCCGCTCTCGTCCCTCTTCTTCTCCTGCCACCTCATCCTGCTTCCACATAATGTGACTCCCTCCTTGTCCGTATCGATCCGCCATCGCCGAATGGGTCTGCCGCGTCTCTTATCTATCGGTTTATCAGGGGTTTTTATTGAATGCTCAGGGTCCGGAAGGCGGTCTCTTATGGCTCGTGCACTAATTCATTCGATAATTCATTGGGATTGTCTCCTGGACGATCAGGGCAAA
>JAOUMR010000038.1 GCA_029881435.1 Nitrospira sp. | reverse complement strand
ATGGGCGCTTCGGAAGACGCTGATGCTCGCCCTGCTGATCACCGCCGCATTGGCCGCGCTCGTGTTCGCCCTAAAATCGACCGGCTGGATTCATTTGGAGTGGAACTTGATCCAATCGGATGTGACCCACACGCTCGATTGGGCGCGAGGAAAAGCGCAAGGCCTCAAAGAAGTTGCGACCGGCTACCTGTCTTCGATCGGCGCCGGCGGCGCCGGCGCCTTGTTTGGATTTCTGAGGAAGTAGCATACCTCACGAAATCGACCTGACTCTACCTTTTCCCGAATGTCTCCGCATGAGTGCCCTGCCCCTAGTGTTTCCTCACCGATCTCACATCTAACGTCCCTAAATAGTGTCCTTCGATCGTGACCTCATCGCCGTCTCGGAGCATGACCGGTCCCATCTGGCAAAGGGCCGCATAGCTCGCCTGAATCGTCCCGGTGCCGTCATCAACCGTAAAAGCTTGTATGCATTTCTCCAACTTGGTGTTGTTTCCGATGAAATGATGCAGTTGGTATCCGCTGACGGTCCCTTCCACCTGCACCACCTTCATCTTGTATGATTCGGGGTAGGTCTGTAAGGAACTAATTTTGACCGGTTCCGCCGCCCAGGTTGTGGGCGTTAGGAGAGCAAGCGTGACGAGCATAAGTCCAACCCGTCTCGCCACCACCGCCTTAAAGAATCGCTCTGTATTGTGCGCATGAGACTGCATCATGATCCCTCCTTTTCTGTTGATTTCTAGGGTACAGGCCGAAGTGCCTGACCGGTCACCGCGCTATAGGCTTCCGACAGTGAATACACCTGAATCACCTGGATGGATCGTTCGGCGCCTGTAAAGCTGAGATGGCTATTGTCCAACCCGTCAGGCACGATCATCGTGGTCTTTCTGAGATCGCGGCAGGCCCCCATCTTATCGATCAATCCTCCCACAGGTCTGATTTCCAAATCCGGTTCAATGGTCCCCGACATGCAGACATCCTGGCGAATCGAATCGCCGAGCAGTGCCGCGGCGATGCCTACGGCGAATATCCCTCCGGCACTGGGCCCCTCCATCGGCATTGGCATCAACAAACGTACCGAAAGGTATCTCGGATCGTACCCGACGGCCTTGGCAGCAGCAGCAACAGCCGTCCACAATGAATGCACGGAAACGGGCATCATATTCGAATCGGGGATCACCTCCGGCCCCTTTCCGTCCGCCTTGTACGCGACGATGAGGTGCGCGACCAACCCAACCCATGCGCCAGTGATGAACCCTGCCTTGGCTTGCGTCACACCCAACACAGGCAATGGTATGGAGACTTCGGCAAAGGGCAGCGGCTTTCTGCCGTGAAGTGGTGATGGAGAATGAGGAGTGACGGCGCCCGACACAGGTGGCCAAACGACCATCGGATGAGTAGGGCGCGATGATGGAGAAATCTGAAGCGGCGAATAGGTCTTCGCCTCACCCAGCTCTCTACAGCCTGGGTATTCGCGGTCCGTATAGAGATCCGGCTGTCCAGGACGAGGACAGATCCAGGTTTCAGCCCAACCCGTATTGGGAAAAACATGGGCCGATCCGACACAGGTCAACATGAAGAGGAGAAAACGCAGGGGTAGACAGCATTTGAATATTGGGATCTCTGTGTACATGCTGGCTTATGCAGAATGAGCGGCATCTGAAGCCTAGCTCTGGAAGCCGCTTTCGTCAAAGCCGCGGTATGTTGTGGAGAATCGGCAAGCTAATTGCTGAGCATCACCCTGGCAAGGCTTGATACCAGCCCTTGGCTGGGACAAGGGTCATCTGGCTGTCGAAAAGCCGGCTGACTTGGTCATTTGTGAGCACCGTGGATTTCTGGCCATCGGCAATGATCGCCCCCTCCTTCAAGAAGACCACGCGTTCGATCTCAGGTGGGATCTCATGTAGATGGTGCGTGACGAGCAAAACTGTCTTTCCTTTTGTGATTTGGGCGCGTAGCAGATCCAGATATTGAAAACAGGCCTTGGGGTCGAGCCCGCTCGTAGGCTCATCGAGCACCAGCACCGGTGGGTCATGGACCAATGCTCTCGCCAACAAAAACCGACGCTGCTCTCCGGTTGAAAGATGGCCGAACCGTCGACTGGCTAAGGATTCGATACACAACTCCTGCATCAGCTCATAGGCCCTCGTCAGTTGCGTCTTGCTGAATTGTTGGTAGTCATAGGTGTCATTGCTGGCATAGAAGCCAGATAAAATGACATTGAGCCCTTCGGCACAGATCAAATAGTCGCGCTGGAGATCGTGCGACACAATACCGATCTGCTTTCGTACATCCCAGACATTCCATCGCTCATCGCCGAAGAGGACCAATCGCGTTTCATCCTTCGGCATCGCATGGACTTCACCTGAGAGCAATCTGAGTAATGTCGATTTGCCTGACCCGTTTGGGCCCAAGATCGCGACATGCTCACCATCCCGAAGCGTGAAGGAGAAGTCGGAGAAGACGCAGGTCTCCCCTCGATAGACTGTGGCATGCTGAATATCGAGGATGAGGGGAGAATCGGCTGATCGGTTCGGATCGTGGGCCGGAGGATCACTTTGGCTGGCGACTGGTCGCTTGGCACGGCGAGCCTGTTCAAGACCGGCACGAGCCAATGCATCCACCCGTTCATTCTCGGGATGCCCGTTGTGCCCTCTGACCCAGTGCCATTCCAGCGTATGACCAGAAGCCAGACTATCGAGACGTCGCCACAAGTCCTCATTTTTTACCGGTTCTTTCCCGGCAGTTTTCCATCCCCGCTGTTTCCAGCTATGAATCCACTCACTGATGCCTTTCTGGACATACTGCGAATCCGTGTAGACTCGTGCCGTTGTCGACGCTGTGAGCGATTGCAGCGCTTCAATCACCGCGAGCAACTCCATCCGATTGTTCGTCGTGGCCGGTTCGCCACCACAGAGCTCTGTTTCCACACCACCGATCCGAAGCAAGACACCCCACCCTCCAGGCCCAGGATTCCCGCTGCAAGCACCATCTGTATAAATCTCGAGCATTCAACGACTCCTTGTGGAACGCACGTTCGGATTGTACTACGGCAGCTTCTATCCGAACCATAGTGACCGGCGACAAGACTTTACGAGCGGCGTGACTCGGTTCGACTACTTGAGTACAATGGGCTTCGATCCCGTTCACCATTTTTTAGTGAGTCAGACGCTGCGCACACTTTTCCTGATCGGCACTGGCGGGTTCATCGGGTCAATTTTTCGCTATCTCTTGAGCGGATGGGTTCAACAGCTGAGCAAGAGTATCCAATTCCCTTTCGGCACCTTGGCTGTCAATATCGTGGGCTGTGCGCTGATCGGCTTGCTCTCTCACCTTGCAGATCAGCGAGGCGTCGTCTCAGGGGAAACCCGGGCGTTTCTTATGGTCGGCATCCTGGGCGGGTTTACCACCTTCTCTGCATTCGGCAACGAAACGATGAACCTGCTGCGTGATGGAGAACTGTGGCTAGCCGGTGGGAATATTGTCGGCCATACGGTCCTCGGCCTCGCTGCCGTGTGGGTCGGCTACTCCACCGCCTATCTGCTCTGGAAATGATCGATGCGCGTTGAACAGGGCTTCCTACTGAGGATTTACGTCGGAGAAAGCGATAAACACGATGGGCGGCCGCTCTATGAATGGATCGTCACGCAGGCCCATGCGCGGCAACTGGCTGGCGCCACGGTCTACCGAGGACTCATGGGATTCGGAGCTCAGACCCGCGTGATCCATACTTTCAAGATTGAACGCCTGGCTGAAGATCTTCCCATCATTATCGAAATCGTCGATTCGCGAGACCAGGTCGAGGAATTTCTCACCTGCCTCGAACAGCAGGGTCACACCGGTCTGGTAGCCACCCTACAGTCTTTGGAGATTCGCACCTTTGAGAGACGTGGTTCGTAGTAGCGCTTGCCCGTCTCGCGACCTTCCCAGTACGACAAACTATGCAAGTGGGAGAGGCTGATTCGTTACGCTTCCGTAGAATCTGGATTGATCTTCGGAGCAGGTTTTGTCTTGTCCTCTGAGGTCGTCCGCCTTACCGAGGCCGCGATTTTTGGACTCTTCGTCGTCACCTCGGCATTCTGAGCCCGATGCAAGAGCGCATGGTCCATCAGCACCAACGCCAGCATGGCTTCGGCAATCGGTGTCGCGCGGATGCCGACACAGGGATCGTGACGACCATTGGTCTCGACCGTCACCGGCTTGCCCTGTTTGTCGATCGATCGGCGAGGGATGCGGATGCTCGACGTCGGCTTGATCCCAATCGTGACAACAATATCCTGCCCGGTGGAGATACCGCCAAGAATCCCGCCAGCATGGTTCGTGACAAAGCCGTCAGGAGTGAGCTCGTCGCCATGTTCCGACCCGCGCTGGGCAATTGCTGCAAAACCTGACCCGATCTCCACGGCCTTGACCGCATTGATGCTCATCATGGCTGCAGCCAAATCGGCATCTAATTTTCCATAGACCGGCGCCCCCCATCCGACCGGCACATGTTCGGCCACCGTTGTAATTCTGGCGCCGATCGAATCACCAGCCTTGCGCAACTCATCCATGAAGGCTTCCAGCTTGGGCACGAGATCCGGATCGGCGGAGAAAAATGGATTCTGGCTGACCGCCTCCCAATCCTTGAATGGCAACTCGTGGGGCCCCAGCTGGCTTAAATAGCCATGAATGACGATGCCGTATTTCTCCAACAGCCACTTTCTAGCGATTGCAGCCGCCGCCACACGCACCGCCGTTTCCCTGGCTGAGGCACGTCCCCCTCCGCGGTGATCGCGAATGCCGTACTTCTGCCAGTAGGTGTAATCGGCATGGCCAGGGCGGAACGTATCAATCAGATTGCCGTAATCGCGGCTTCGCGCGTCTTCATTGCGAATCAACAACCCAATCGACGTCCCGGTGGTGTGGCCTTCAAAGACACCGGACAGGATTTCGACACGATCTGATTCCTGTCGCTGGGTCACATGGCGAGAAGTGCCGGGTTTTCTTCGGTCAAGGTCCTTCTGGATATCTTCTGCTGACAGAGCGAGACCAGGCGGGCAGCCATCGACCACACAACCGATCGCCGGCCCATGGCTCTCGCCGAACGAGGTGACTGTAAAAATTCGGCCGAAGGTGTTGGCGCTCATTGGGACCTACTCGACGAGATCCATCTTAATGCGTAATTCCTTGAGTTGATCGGCAGCGACGGACGACGGCGCATCGGTCAGCGGACATTGTGCTTTTTGTGTTTTGGGGAACGCAATGACGTCGCGGATCGAATCGGCGTTGCCCAGCAGCATGACCAATCGGTCCAACCCAAATGCGATGCCGCCATGCGGTGGTGCTCCATACTCGAGAGCCTCGAGCAAAAATCCAAACTTGACTGCGGCTTCTTCTTTGCCGATCCCGAGAAGGTCAAAAACTTTGCTTTGCACGTCTCGCCGGTGGATACGAATGCTTCCACCCCCGATTTCACTCCCGTTCAATACCATGTCGTACGCCTTGGCTCGTACCTTCAGCGGATCGGATTCGAGCAGGGACAGGTCGTCATCATGGGGTGCGGTGAAGGGATGGTGCATGGCCACATACCGCTTCTGTTCCTGATCGTAATCTAACATGGGGAAATCGATGACCCACAAAGGCCGCCACGCAGTCTTATCTATCAGATTCAATTCTTCACCAAGCAACAGCCTGATTCGCCCCAACACGTCATGCACGACCGAGGCTTTATCTGCGCCAAACAAGACAAGATCATTCGGCTTCGCCTCAGGCAAAGCCGTGGCAAACGCCGTGGCATCCAGAAATTTTGCGATGACCGATTCAAGTTGGCCTTCTGCCGTAATCTTCAACCACGCGAGCCCTTTCGCACCGAAACTTTTTGCCGTCTCTCCCAAGGCATCGATCCGCGTTCGAGAGAGCGTCGCTCCACCCTTCACGATCAATGCCTTGACGATACCACCCTTGGTCGGCGCATCTTTGAACACCTTAAACTGACTGGCTCCACCGAATGCCGTCACATCATACAGCGGCATATCGAAGCGGAGATCCGGCTTATCTGAACCATAGCGGCCCACGGCTTCCGCATAGCTCATCCGCCGGAACGGTGTCGGAAGTTGGACACCACCCGCCTTGTGGAAGATCATGACGATCATGCGCTCCATCAGGCTCATGACCTGCTCACGGTCCACAAACGAAAGTTCCAGATCAATCTGGGTGAATTCTGGCTGGCGATCGTTGCGGAGATCCTCGTCACGGAAACATCGCGCAATTTGATAGTAGCGATCGACTCCACTCACCATCAGAACTTGTTTGAACAGTTGCGGTGACTGAGGCAAGGCAAAGAACTGTCCGGGATTAACCCGACTGGGCACCAGATAGTCCCGGGCTCCCTCCGGTGTACTCTTTGTCAGGATAGGCGTCTCCACTTCAAGAAATCCTTCGGCATTCACGAATTCTCTCGTCGCCTGCGTAATGCGATGCCGTAGGCTTAACAGCTGCTGCATTCTGGGCCGGCGAAGATCCAGGAACCGGTACTTCAAACGAATCGCTTCCGTCACGTCCGCATCGTCTTCGATTAAGAACGGCGGGGTCTTGGCCTCATTCAGAATCTCGACCTCATCCACGAACACCTCGATTGCTCCAGTGGAGAGATTGGGATTCTTTGACTCATCCGGCCGCGCCATAACTTGGCCCGATACCGACACGACACACTCCGGGCGCAATGAGTGTGCCGCCTGGTGCACCTTCATATTGCGTTCAGCATTGAACACGACTTGCGTGAGACCCGTCCGATCGCGCAGATCGATGAAGATCACCATCCCGTGGTCACGCCGCCGTTGGACCCACCCGTTCAACACCACGGTCTGCCCCACATGTTCCTTGTGCAATTCACCGCATCGGTGTGTGCGAGTCTTCATACCACCCGTACTTTCTTGGAAGAAAACTTCTTCGTTTTTTCCGGTTTGGCCCAACCAGCTCGTCTCACTGGTCGTTTCGACCGAACCACCTGCTCATCTCCCCGCTCGACAGCCTCTTGCCGCGTTTCCACAAGCTCACGCAACGCATTGGCTTCTCGATCAGTCAAGAATCGAAACTCTCCAGCCGGGAGATCTCCCAGGGATATCGGCCCCATACGAATTCGTATCAACTTGATGACTGGGTGCCCAACGGACTCCAGCATCCGTTTGACTTGATGTTTCCGCCCTTCGCGTATGGTCAGCTCCAGCCACGAGTTTTGTTCAGCCTTCTTCACTTTCTTCACAAGTGCCGGGCTCGTCATCCCATCGTCGAGCCGGACGCCCCGCTCTAACCGCACAATCTCTTCATCCGTCAAGATTCTTTTCACCTTGATCAAGTAGGTCTTCGGGACATGGTACCGCGGGTGTAACAGAGCCTGTGCGAGGTCACCGTTGTTCGTCAACAACATCAACCCTTCGCTATCGAAATCGAGCCGACCGACCGGGAACACCCGAACGGACACGCCCCGCAAAAAATCCTTCACCGTCGTTCGACCGCCTGGATCATCCAGCGTAGACATCACGTTCTTCGGTTTGTTTAGGAGCAGATACACGAATGGCTGCGCCGAAGTCAGATGTTTCCCGTCCACCTTCACATGATCGCGTTCCGGATCGACCTTTGTGCCGAGCTCAGTGACAACCTTGCCGTTCACTGATACTCGTCCCGAGGCAATCAGCATCTCGGCCTTCCGCCGGGACGACAGCCCCGTACTCGCAATGAGTTTTTGGAGTCGCATTTCCATCGGCTCGCTCTTCCTCTCTACAAGTTGGAAGTTGTCCTCCTGGCTCTCACTGCGCGCATCCAGCGATGCACAGCCCGAAAAGATTCATCGAATAACGTCTGCCTGCGCGTTGGGCGAGCACAAGAGACAGTGGGACTGCTCCCAATCGCCCCTTATTCCCACTCAATCGTCGACGGCGGTTTGGAACTGATATCATAGACCACTCTATTCACGCCTTTCACTTCATTGATGATTCGATTCGACATTCGACCTAGCACCTCATTTGGAATCCTGGCCCAATCCGCAGTCATACCGTCCACGCTGGTGACGGCACGAATCGCAATCACATTCTCATAGGTCCGTTGATCGCCCATCACTCCGACGGTCTTGATTGGCAACAGCACAGCAAAGGCCTGCCAAATTTCTCCGTAGAGACCGGCACTTCGGATCTCCTGATCGACGATGGCTTCTGCGGCCCGCAGAATTGCCAACCGCTCAGGCGTCACCGCACCCAACACACGAATCGCCAAGCCAGGCCCCGGGAACGGTTGCCGCCACGTGATCTCGTCCGGCAACCCCAGCTCAGTTCCCAGCGCCCGCACTTCGTCCTTGAAGAGTTCACGAAGCGGTTCGATGAGCTTGAGCTTCATGCAAGCCGGCAATCCGCCGACGTTGTGGTGCGTCTTGATTGTAGCGGACGGTCCCTTAAAGCTCACACTCTCGATGACATCCGGATACAGCGTGCCCTGGACGAGATACCTGACACCTTTCAGCTTTTTCGACTCGGCTTCAAAATGTTTGATGAACTGCCGACCAATGATCTTTCGCTTTCGCTCAGGATCCGTGACATTTTTCAGCCCGGCGAGAAAGGGCTTGCTCCCGTCAAGAATCCTCAGATTCAGATGCAGCTGCGAGGAGAAGGTCTTTCGAACCTGTTCACGTTCGCCGGCTCGCAAGACACCGTTATCGACGAAAATGCAGGTCAGCTGATCACCGATCGCTCGGTGCGTCAGCGCCGCTGCAACCGATGAGTCCACACCACCGCTCAACGCGCAGATGACCCGATCCTTGCCGACCTGTTCCCGAATCTGACTGACCGCTGTCTCAACATAGGACTGCATGGTCCAGGTCGGTTTGCAGCCGCAAATCTCATAGACGAAGTTGCGCAGGACCTGCGTCCCTTCCGGCGTGTGTGCCACTTCGGGATGGAACTGCAAGCAATAGAGACGGCGCTTGTGATCGTCCCGCTTCATCGCTGCAACGGGCGAGTTGCTCGTATGTGCAATCGCTCGAAACCCTGGAGGCATCCGCTCGATACGATCCCCGTGCGACATCCAGACGGCTGTCTTCTTATCAGTTCCGACTCCCTTAAAGAGATCGCTTTGATCATCGATGAGGAGATCGGCGCGGCCATACTCGCGATGGATCGACTTGCCGACTTTCCCCCCGGAGAGATGTGTCACTAACTGCATGCCGTAGCAGATGCCGAGGATCGGAATATGCTGATCAAACAGTTCCCTGGCGACAATCGGAGCGTTCTTCTCATAAACGCTGGAGGGCCCACCGGACAGGACGATACCTTGAGGACGATAGGCCAGTATCGTGGCTAACGAAACCGTACAGGGGAAGATTTGGGAATAGACGTGTGATTCTCGGATACGGCGAGCGATCAGCTGCGTATACTGCGAGCCAAAATCGAGGACAAGGATTCTATCGTGCCAAAGCTCCATGAAGGCGTCGTTCGTCCGGACTCGAAGTTTCTAGTTTCTACTTCCAGGTTTCACGTTGATCATTTCGGACCACTGAAATTTAGAGGACAACATGAAACGAGAAACTTGAAACCCGGAACGCTTGCGCAAGAGACGTTTCACACTGAGCTATTCCCAATCCATTCGGTAGTTCGGCGCCTCTTTGGTAATGATCACATCATGCACATGGCTCTCACGGAGGCCGGCCACGGATTGCCTGATGAACGTCGCATTTCGCTGCAGGTCCGCAATCGTCTTACAGCCGCAGTATCCCATGCCAGACTTGACGCCACCGACTAGCTGATACACCACCGCAGCCAGCTGGCCTTTATGGGGAACGCGGCCCTCAATCCCTTCAGGAACGAGCTTCTGAGCGGGGCGTCCTCCCTGCCCATACCGATCCCCACCTCCTCGCTCCATCGCCCCGATGGACCCCATGCCGCGATAGACCTTGTAGGTTCTCGCTTGATAGAGGACCGTCTCGCCCGGAGATTCATCCGTTCCCGCAAATAACCCGCCAAGCATAACGGACGATGCCCCGGCAGCCAGTGCCTTCGTGATATCGCCTGAAAATTTGATGCCTCCATCGGCAATGATCGGCACTCGGCTTCCATTCAAGACCTTGGCGCAATCTGCGATCGCAGTCAGTTGCGGCATCCCAGCGCCCGACACGATGCGCGTCGTACAGATTGATCCCGGTCCAACCCCAACCTTCACGGCATCGACGCCGACCTTGAGGAGGTCCCTGGCTGCCTCAGCCGTGCCGATGTTGCCCACCACCAGCTCGAGAGCCGGATACAGCTTCTTGATCATCTTCGCAGTGTCCAACACAGCTTGCGAATGCCCATGCGCCGTATCGATCACCACGAGATCCACACCTGATTTTTTCAGCAGTGTCACGCGCTCTTCCGTATCCTGCCCCACCCCGACCGCCGCCCCGACTCGCAACCGGCCATGGCTGTCTTTACAGGCATTGGGGTATTTAATGCGCTTTTCGATATCCTTAATGGTGATGAGCCCTTTGAGTTCGTACTGCTTGTTGACGACCGGAAGCTTTTCGATTCGGTGTTCATGGAGAATTTCTCGTGCCTTCTCCAGGCTGGTGCCCTCCGGCGCCGTCACCAATCGGTCCCGTTTCATCACCTGTGAGACTTTCAGGTCCATCCTGTTTTCGAATCGGAGATCTCGATTCGTGAGAATTCCAACCAGCTTCCGCCCTTTGGTGACGGGAATACCGGATATCCGATATTTCGCCATCAGCTGGTGCGCATCACGAATCGTTTCGTCAGGAGAAATCGTCACAGGGTCCAGAATCATCCCGCTCTCTGATTTTTTGACTTTATCGACTTCGATCGCCTGATCGGCCGGAGACAGCACGCGATGAATAATACCGATCCCGCCTTCGCGCGCCATGGCAATCGCCAGTCGCGACTCCGTCACCGTATCCATGGCGGCGCTGACGAGCGGGATGTTGATCTGGATATTGCGCGACACATAGGTGCCGGTGTCGACCTCATTGGGGAGGATCTGCGATTTGGCCGGTACGAGGACCACGTCGTCATAGGTCAGTCCCTGTCGCGGTTCTTTGTCAAGCATCGTTCCCTCTTCAGACCTTCTGCGTGCGTTGCGCTTTTTCTAATTCTGCCAGTTCTTCCGCCTCGTCCTGCAGCCGCTCACTTCCCTCTTCTGCCGGCATAAACTGCTGAACCCGCGTGTTGCCGCTATCGACGACAAAAACGCTCCCTCTTGCATCGACCGCGATCCCATAGGGAAAATTGAATTGCCCGTCACCGTTCCCGAATCCGCCCCACTGGGTGATAAAATTCCCCTCTCGGTCGAATTTCTCGATTCGGTGATTCCCTGTATCCGTCACATAGACATCGCCTGCCCCATCGACGGTGATCCCCCATGGGGAACGCAGTTGCCCGGCCTCTTGAGCCAAGGGACTGCTGGCATGCCCGGCTGCCGGACTGCCGCCCCACTTGGTCAACAGCTGCGGCAACACATTCGTGCTGGTATCGAACTTCTGGATCCGATGATTCCCCATGTCGACGACATACACCGATCCATCTTCCTGATCGACCGCCACACCGCGCGGAAAATAGAACTGCCCGTCCCCGTTCCCAAAGCTGCCCCAGGCCATGATGAACTCGCCGGTCATGTCGAACTTCTGAACGCGGAAATTGGCACTATCGACAACGTAGAGGTAGCCGCGCACACGGTCGACCGCAATCCCCCAGGGAGCATTAAACTGTCCCTCTCCGTTCCCGCGCGAGCCGAACTTCATCATGTACCCGCCCAGCTTGCCGTCGAACTTCTGCACTCGATGATTATTCGTATCCACGACCCAGACGTCGCCTTTCCCATCGCAGGCCATGCCGGTGGGGTTATGAAAGTTGGCGTTCGCCGAACCGAAGTTTCCCCAGAGGATGATGAAATTGCCCGCATTATCGAACTTCTGAATCCGATTGTTTCCGTTGTCGACGACGAACAGCGATCCCTGCTGATCCACGGTAAGTCCGTACATCGGCGCCATGAATTCTCCGCCATGCAGGAGAGACGCGCCTCGACCAGGCTTCCCCCACTTCCCCACGCACAGGTACCCGGAGGTGTTGACGAGAATCGTCGCGGTGGCCGGCGTCGAAACGTTGTTGCCGATATCTTTGAACCATACGTAAATCGTCTTTTGCCCATCCGCCGGAGAGAGGATAAACGGAATGGTCGCCCCGAACTTGATTGCCGACGTCACATCCACCCAGCCCGGCGTGCCGGCCATCGGAGTCAACGGACTCTCAGAAACGAAGTAGGCGCCGACCCCCGTGTCCAAATCAGTAGCCGAGATCGTCACGACGACTTCCGGCGAGTTCGTCATGAACGCTCCGTGATTGATGACGGCATAGGGGTTCTGCGGTGCCGTGATATCGATGAGCACGGGCATCGCCGTGACTTCTTCTGATAATCCACTTTCCGTCCCGTCTTCGAATGAAGCCGTCACGGCATAAAAGTAGGGCGTATCGTTCGTGAGACCCTCATGCGTGTAGGGATTCGTCACGCCTTCGATCTTGGTCGCACCCTGAATCGTGATATGAGGAGAGGTACTAAAATAGAGGTTATAGGACTGAGCACCCGACACCTCCATCCAACTCAAAAAGACCTCTGTGTCGCCGGCTTTCACCGCAAGACTGCGGGGAGGCTGCACCGATCCGGCTTCCGCCACCTGCGTCGACTGTTCCTTCCCACGATTCATTTCCTCTTCCGTCGGCACGTATTTGAGGATGCGGTTGTTCCCACTGTCGACGACGAACACGCAGCCTTCCCGGTCCACAGCGATCCCGTAAGGGAAGTTAAGCTGTCCCTCGGTCTTGCCACGATTGCCGAACGAACAGAGGAAGGTTCCGTTGCCGTCGAACTTCTGAATTCGGTGATTCCCGCTGTCGACGACATACACATTGCCCAGCGCATCGCAGGCGATTCCCCACGGCGACTTGAACTGCCCAGGTCCACTCCCTTCACGTCCCCACTTCGTCAAGAAACTTCCGCGTGTATCGAACTTCTGGATACGATTATTGCTCTCATCGGCCACGTAAATATTGCCGACGAAATCCACCGCCACGCCGCGCGGGAAAAAGAACGCGCCGTCGAAACTACCGTCGCGCCCCCACTTTAACAGCGGTTGGCCATCGGCTTGAAACTTTTGAATGCGCGCGTTGCTGGTGTCAGAGACGTAGACATTCCCATCTTGATCCGTCGTGATTCCCCACGGCACGTCGAAGCGGCCCATATCGGCTCCGCGCCAGGCGAATCCAAACTTGCCCCACGCTTTCTGCACATTACCTTCCAGATCGAACTTCTGGACACGGTTGTTTCCGCTATCGGCCACGTACACGGCATCGTCTGGCCCAACCGCAAGCCCACGAGGATAGTAAAACTGGCCCTCTTGCGAACTGGGCTCCCCACTCCATCGAGCCAAGAACGTTCCGGTCTTATCAAATTTCTGGACCGAATGATTGTCGGTATCGGCCACATACATATTGCTGTCTTTGTCGAGTGCAATCCCTGTGGGCGAGCTGAATTCACCATCATCCACACCCTCTTGACCAATAACCATGGCCAACAGGTAGGGTGAGGGGATCGCCATCACTTCTTGCGACTCAAGACTTTCTCCCCTTGGTGTGACCACCGTCACGACATAGTGGTAACAGGTCCCATTAGCGAGATCGTCATGGATATAGGGACTTGTCGCGCCTTCGATGCACGTGCCCTTGTCCTTTTTTACACCGATGACACTCTTGAAATCGTCAGCACTGGCGATGGGACGGGTGAGCTCCGAAAACTTGATCTGCACACCCTTCGTCGTCAGGAAATAGAGGGTATAATACATGGCGTCCGGAACCGGATCCCATGTGATGGTGATACGCCCGTTGCCGGGTTTGGCGTGGACATTCTGCGGCGGAGATGGCAGTTCCTCCGCTTCCGCTACCGAATCCCCGCCGCCCCATTCATCCTGAATCCCTTCAATATACAGACGGAACCGATTGACATACCACATTTCATCAAATAGCCAGGATTTCATCACGGTATTGCCTCGACGTGCTTATGGAAACGGTTCAGAAACAGCGGATCTTTCAATCGCTTAGACTTGGGTTGATCACTCTAGCAAAGCGGCTGAAATAGAGTCAAGGCAACGACCTCGCTCCTTCGTGAAGGAAGAGTATGAACAAGCCTCTCGAGCCTCTATGGTATCCATCGTAGGATCGATTACAATGCGCCGATACACTTGAGACAAAACCGGCTTGAGCGTTAGAGTGAAACACAACAACAGAGAAAAGCTCGACGGAGGCGGCGATGCGAACTTTCATACTTGGTGTCATGGTCGGTACACTGCTGACTGCGATAGGCGTGCAAGCGGCAGGCAAGGAGGGAATGGGAAACGGTGGACGGCCTCCGCACGTGCATGATGAACATGAGCGGCAGTTTCAGCTTCAGCTCGAACATATCCGGAAACAGACAGACCTAGAACAGGCGCGGATGCAAGGCCGTAAGAATCCGTGCTAAGGAGCCACTGAACAACCTGACGCAACCGGTTAACACTTGTCACCCGTGGGAGTTCGGTATCCAAAACTGCACTTCACATTCACGTCGACATCTTACAACATGAGGTTCTGAAAGGTACACTCTTATGCGCATGTTTCAAGTCAGACAGACCGTTACCTATGAACTGACGATGGCTGCAGGAACGGAGCAGGAAGCCATCTTGAAAGCGAAGGGCATTCCACTCGCTCAATGGACCGCTGAAGCTGACGAGATCACGGTTGAGATGCTGGATGAGACCGACGAGATTGACGATTACTGACTGTCTCACCGCTCATGGTACGTCAAGGGAGAAGAGCCCATCCGGTGCCATGGTTCGCCCTGCGCGAGATGACCGAGCATGATCCACGGGCTATCGGTTCAGTAGAACCTTGGACCTGCCTGTGAGCCAGCCCCCAGCGATCTTCCACCTGACCAGGAACCCAGAGGGCCAACTATTCTATTCCTTCGAGCCAGGAACAGGCGGTACCTCTAGTGGACTGTATCAGTTAATTCGGTAGTAGTTTGTCGTTTCGATTTAACTCTAGGAATTCTCATGCTCACAGGCGCCATCATGTTTCCCATGGTTACGATGGCACTATCGATCTAATCGTTACAGTCCACTAGAAGCTACCGCCCGTCCTTCCTCGACGTATGACGAGGGCCTTGGCTCCGCAACAATCCTTCTGCAGGCCAGCCCGCTAGTCACACTCGGCTACTGACTTTTCTTGTACACCACCAACCCACCAGCGAAAATTGCAAGCATGATACCGATGAACATCATAAGGCTCGTGTCCATGGCTGACTCCTTTCATTCGAACCATGACTCAGAATGATGCATGCGTGCTATTGCTACTTCGCAGAAACCAACTCTCTGGAGAAGTGTCCGCGGTCAGCCCGGCACAATAGACGGACCGCCCAGACAACTTCTCGAATTGATTTCAAGTTGTACAGATCACGCCCGCACAAAGAATGGGCTGAGGGGAACTCACTAGAAGCGACGACATCTGACTTCCGGCGCAGACTTATGTACGCCGGTGAGATGCTCCAAGACAGACACCTTCGCTTCCCTGAGGTGGTTCCGTGGCTTGAAGCCGACTGTCGTTTAGAATCGGCCAGTGTTACTGACGAGCCATCCGCCCATCACTTGACGGGCCATTGTCGTCCGGTGGACTAAGGTCTTCCATCTTGACCTCCTCCTGCTGCTGAACGAAAAGAATGATGTTCTGCCATTCAGTACATGAAGTAATTCTTCTTTACTCCTCTTGAATATTTTCTGTCAACTGAAAGTTCAATGGAAGCCGCTGAATAAACACAAGCATAAGCCATGCCAGTTCATTAGAAACCATGGGAGACTGAAACATCACCCACCTGAACGCAAAACATTCTGGGAAGGTTAGTAGAGGGAGGGCTGCTTACTATTGTACGTACTGCACCTACCGCTGTACACGGAGGATCGGACCGAGAGTCAGCCACTTCGTCGGACCCAAGGCAGCCATATGTGGCAAGTGGGCCACATACCAGAACACGATGTCTTGCTCCTGGACTCCCTGATTATCTTCGTCATATCCAAGTTGCCCGCGAGCACCGAATGCCCACGGCATATCCTCACTGGCATTGGCACGACGAATTGCGACATCAAAGTCGGCAAACTTATCCCGCTCGCCATCGTCCTTCAACGGAGCATATCCAGTGCCAGGAATAATCCAGACTCCATGGCCATTGAGTTGATCACGAACCAACCAAGTTTTATTGAGCGCAGAAATCTTGACGTCGTTGCGCTCGTTCGTGTATTTCCGCCAGCCTGGTCCCCAACCCCGGTCTGCCCCTCCGTCTTCATGAACGAAGACCTGATCCATACCGTTACCATTGATATCAAAATCGAACCGCCAATATGGGTGGTGGTCATGATTGGTGTTACACGACAAGCCTCGGCTATGCAGCACGGGACGGAGCTCGCCGTCGTCCGAGAGGTGCCAGGCTTGATACAGGTGATATTCGCCGATCCGGGCATAGATCCCCAACTCCAGCCATTTCACATTCTGCTGGGTCGCGCTTTGCATACAGACTTTCTGATCACCACAATTTACGATCGGCACGAGATCCTGCCACCGCAGCCGATCTTGAAA
Source organism: Nitrospira sp. (assembly GCA_029881435.1). Lineage (GTDB taxonomy): Bacteria > Nitrospirota > Nitrospiria > Nitrospirales > Nitrospiraceae > Nitrospira_D. The sequence continues at coordinate 13,733 of JAOUMR010000038.1, read as the reverse complement.
CGGGCCGCAGCGCCCGCTGTCGGCTCGTGACCCGAACCAGGTGAAGGGATTCCACCAGACCATCTCTTTCACATACTTCACACGGACGACCGGCATGCTGGCCTTATTCAGAATCAGCTCATCGGCATACCTCACGTTTCGCAAGGCTAAACCCGTGTTGTCCCTAACTTCCCAGTCGAAGCTCCACCGCCCCCAATCCACATGTTCGGACTGCGTCTCGGCCCCGGCAGGCCCCGACCAAGCCAAGAACAACAGTACGAACCAGCCGATGAACCAGATACGCTGCATGCCATTTCTCTTCATGAACGAGGCGGCTCCTCTCCAGCCTCAAGAACTTTATCCTCGGTCAAATCAACCACTGCCCAGTATTTCGGATCGCCGTCCTGGCCCTTTGAAAATGTAATCCAAATGGTCCGGTGTGCGTAACCTGGATCGTTTCTGAAGAACCCTCGATCAGGTTGCATGAGGAGTCCGTGCCCTTGGAGTTCTTCCACCTTGCCGGCCAGACGTGGATCTGCTTTGGCCAATTCAATCCCCCGTTGCACATCCCCTTGACCTTCCGGTGGCTGATACTCTTCGAGGCGGGCGACGCCGAGCACGCCCGTCTCTTTCATTTGGACTTCTACGGCAACATTCTGGCTATAGCTGTAATAGACGAGGCGAACAAGGCCGGTGGTCTGCCGACAACAACCGAACGTGACCTTGCCTTCCGGTGGAATCCGATCGGCGTCGATGAAGGCCCAACGACTGCCGAGCTGCATCCTGACGCCACGGTCGTCCTCGGCTACCTTTCGGAAGCTCGCTACTTCATTGGCGGTCAGAACCACCGAAGTGTTTGTGGACCGCTTCGCTACCGGCATATCCCCTGTGGCACCGACCATGCTTGGTTTATGATGCCCCGCAATGTCTTCCCCCGTGAACTCAAGGCTGTGGGGAGAAGGAATCCCATCCGGCAGTGTGACCTTCTGTACCGCGGTTTCAGGATCCTCAGGGCCGAACGGCCCCCGTGAGCCGGCATCGAGGCTGCAGCCATAGCCGAGGCCGATGGCGAAGAGGAGGACGGTCCGCATGGTGTTCCGACTGCTCATGCCAACTTTCCAGCTATCCCCATAGCTAGTTTTGAAATTTTCGCCGCCGCCTTGATCACAGCCGCGCGCTTCTTGCGTGAGACAGCGTCGAGCACGGCTTCCTTCATAAGCTCTTTGTAGGTCTTGATCTCATCCCGAGTGAACGGAACGATCTGCGCGATGGTCTCGTTATTAAAGGTGTTGGCGAGCTGCAGGTACAGATTGGAGATTTCCGCCGCATAAATCCCACGACGAAGCGGGTCGTTCTTGTAGGTTTCAAATTTCTTCCGGAGCGTCGCGACCGCTTCAAGAAGCGCCTTCTGGCGAACCTTGGTTTCGTCTTGCTTGCCGACCTCAAATTCCACCGTCCCCAACTGATCAACCAACTCCTTCGCTTCTTTGCGGGCATGATCGACTTGGACCGACAGATCGGAGATTTCCTGACTCGCGCTTTCTGCGGTTTCCATGAGCTGTTTGATGAGAGTGTCGTTGTCTTCCAAAAAACCGACAACCCCCGCGATGCTGGTTTCCATGGTGCCTCCTCTATTGCCCGTCGTCTTTCTTCAGGTTATCCAGAAGGTTCACCAAGTCGGACGTAAAGCCCTGCGCACGTTGCAGCGTTCGCATGCGCACAATGCCCGAGCCCACCACCTCTTCCAAGGCATCATTGACAGTTCGTGAGTGGTTCACAATTTCCATGATCCGATCCGACTGCCCTGGAGCCTGCTCGATCAACGCGGACACAAACTCCGGATCGACAGACGCGAGGGCTGACCTCTCAGCATAGCGTCTCAATTGGGCATGGAGCGCTGCCGTCTGTTTCCAAGAGTCGTTTAACGCATTCGCCGCATCGCGCAATCCGCAGAAATCCTCTTCGAACTGATCCCACACGGCCTTTTCCAATCCCTGGTAATCGGCTAAATACATTTGCCCGACCAAATAGGCTGCCGCGTAGGCCGCTTCGCCTTTCTTGCTGGCGACATTGCGGTACGAAGAAAGGACGAATTGATGCTTGGCTTCCTGCGCTTGCAAGGCCTTGAAGCTTTCATGCAACGAACTGCGGGCCTTCTCAAGAAACTTGATGCGCGCTTCTGTTTCCTTCTGGAAGAGATCGATATTCGTCTGAGCCGCATCGATTTTCGTGCCTTCCTTGTGCAAGAGATCCCGAACGGCGTCGCTATGAATCGAGTTACAGCCCACCATGGCCATGAGGGCATATCCGACACTCAAGGCTGCGGCTTGTCGTTTCATCATATTCATCTCCCCAGCTATCGGAACATGGCGTCAGCGACGCAGCGTTCGCACGGCCTCTGCGAGCGATTGCACTTCGTTGCGAGACAATGTGACGTCGATATCCATGTATTGCTTGATGATGGCGTTGATCCGCCGGACCGCTTCGACGTTCGTTCGATACTGATCGAATGCCGTAAAATCCACCATGGAGGACGATTCCGAATCCTTCGCGACCCGCTCTTCGACTCGACCAATCAGCTCGGGTAGCTTCTGAAGGAGATGGTTCATATCCCCCGTCCCGGCGGGAAACACCGCTTGCCCCATTGGCCCTTTTCGCTCCGGAAGATTTTTGAGTCGAATGTCGTTGATCAGGGCGATCACCTCTGGGCCCAACAGATCCGCATCATCTTTGGCTAAATCGGCATCGCCGACGTCAGTCAACTTAGGATTCGTGGTAGCCCATTGTAGCGCCAAGTTCAATTTGAGGCGGGTTTGGACATGGCGATACCACTGTTGATGCCGTTCGGTGACATGACTCACCAACTCGCGGTATTGCTCCATCAGCCGCTGGTTCTCGGCATACGCCTGGTCTTTGGCGACCAACGCCTGTTTCACCTCGGGTGGAGTGGCACAACCGACGACGACCAAACCCAGCGCGACAATAGCAATGTGCGCCGCTTTCATGAGGTTTCCTCCTTCCGACCTACGCCTGGAACGAGCTTGAACGAGAAAGCAACTTGCCTGCTGACTGCAACTTGTTGAGGAGCGGCCCAAGGGTAGCGAGCACGACACATGATTGCAAGAGAAATATCGGGTATTTCTTGATTTCTGGTGTGTGCGGGCCGGCAAACTAGTACAAGTCAGTAACTTTCCTAGGGCAACCCCTGAATAATTTCCTGATAGTACGCCTCAAGCAGTGCCGCGCGGGCCTCCTCCATCAGGACCAGCTGCCGTTGATCGAAGGTATTCGCACAATACAAATAGTGTGCCTCACCCACGATACCGAGCTCGACATGCACCTGTCGGCCGTCCGGCTCCTCGCGCGTCAGCTCGTGGGTGATCGTTCGCTCCGGCAACTCTTCCCAGGCCACCTGTGCCGAGGGTCCATGATTCTCATAGAGCGGTCCATTGAGATCGACCGAGTTCGTCAGCATGGCGCTGAGATCGAACAGGGCCCCATCATCCAACTCCGGCAATTCATCCCAGTCGATTGTGGCCTGCCCCCCTTTCTCCAACACATAGAAGGGCCCATCCTCCACCACGTCTTCGATGGATCGGTATTGAATCGGCTCTGCAGGGTGAAGGAGCTGTAACCCCCTGCCGGCCAGCGCACGCTGAAATGGCACTCGCCTGGCCAGCTGCCGCGTTTTCTCACTCACGATCATACGGCCATGTGGGCGTAGCCCCTGGCACAGCCGGTCAAGCCGGACCGCCAGCCCAGTCCGTTGTTCAAACGCTGTCTGTTGCAATGGATCGTCTGCACGATGAAATGTTCGCCAACTGTGGCTGGAAATCCCAGGGTCCTGCTCGGCCTGAAGGAGAGCATGCATCGTCAACACAAGGTCATAAGAATCCGGGAGAGGTTCCGTTTCGATATCCAGGCAGGTGAACCGGAGGTTGCGAAGGCCCAGGTCCTCCGCCTTCTGTTGCGCGATGGAGATGGAAGCCGGAGAGCGGTCGATGCCGACAACGGTCTTCTCTGGGAATCGGCGAGCATAGAAAGTTGTCAGAATGCCCAGGCCACAACCAAAATCGAGAATGTGCTCAGCCTCACCCAGAGACGCGATCGTTCGCAGCCCGATCGCTTCATAGCACTCATACCGTTGGCTATAGAGCACCGGGTAGATCCTCGGCTGCGCCGCGAGATCGTAAAACGCCATGTCATCACAGCGATCGCCGGAACGTTTTCGCTCCGCAGCGAGGGCCAGTCGTTCGAGTTCGTTCGGTGAAAGCTGCTGCTGCTGCCAAGCGAAGTACACGCGATCCACCGTGACATGTTTCAGGCCCCACCAAGCAAGATGCTCGTGAAGGGACATTCGTATCTCTTCGTTTGCCTCAACCGACACGAACACTACTCATCGGAAGATGTTTCACGCTTCACGAGAATCACGGCCTTTTCAGCATAATGGCATCGAAGTAGGTGTCGGGCACTGGATGAGGCAACCGCAGTTGCCCCATACCAAACACGACATACTTTTCACAGGTCAGTTGCTCCAGACCAATCGGGCCCTTTGCATGCAGTTTCCCTGTGCTCAACCCTAGGTCGGGTCCCATGCCAAAACTACCGCCTGCATGAAGCCGAGTCGACGCATTGACCAGCACCGCCCCGGCATCGACTTCTCGCGTAAATCGCATGGCGGACTCATAGCGACTGGTGGCGATGGCGGCAGTCAGACATGGTCCATGCACCCTGATATGTTCCAACGCCTCACTGAGGTCTTCAACCATCTTGATCGCCAGAACCGGACCTGCAAACGGTGTATGCCAATCTGGGTCCGTAGCAGGCACGATTGCCGTATGCCCTGTCATGGCCATTTGCCCCATCAGGGCAACGGTCTTCGGACACGCTCGCACTTCAACCTTGAATTGGTCCAGTAATCGGTTAATCAATGGTGGCAGGAATTGCCGTCCGATGACCTGCTGCACAAGTAGGGTATCGAGTGCGTTGGAGGCTCCTGCGAATTGAATCTTGGAGTTGATCACCAGATTCTGCGCCATTGGGAGGTCGGTGTCCTCGTCGACATATAAATGGGTCAGCCCGCCGTCGTCACACAGGATCGGAACCTTCGCTTGCTCTGCAACGGTTTTTCGGAGGCCGGCTCCACCGCGCACGATCATCGCGTCCAGGCCTCCTTTCCCTGATCGCATCAATTCGATCGCGACCTCTTTTTCTTCGCGGTCGATCAGCACCCACGATCCTCCCGGTATGCCGCTCGCCGTTGCCGATTCGCGCAACCGCATGTCAAGCGCCTGAAACGTCCATTTCCATTCCGCAGCCCCGCGGAAGATACAGAGGTTCCCCGACTTGAGGCAGAGCGCGATCGATTCTGCCATAACTAGTGGGCTCCACTCAGAAATCACCCCGATGACCCCGATAGGAACCCTCACCCTCGACACTTGCAGGCCATCCGGTCGCTCCTGTCGGGAGGTCACCATCCCAACAGGATCCGGCAGGTCGGCGATGAGATGGAGTCGATCGATGATCTCCTTCACATGGTCAGCCGTCAGACGCACCCGAGCCACAGCAGCCTTCATTCGACTCTTCGCGTCGGCACTCTCGAAGGACTTCCCGATGGCATCGACATCTCTGACATTGGCCGCGAGAATGGTCGCGCTATCTGCGGAGATCCGATCTGCCATGGCATGAAGGGCGGTCGTCTTGACCAAGCTGGCAAGCCGAGCCACCCACCTAGATGAATTCCTACAGTCTTTCAACAGCTTATCAATATATAGCTTGCTGGGGACTTCAATCGGCATGGAGAAGGCCTATTCCTTGAAAGATATCTTCCTGCGATTCATTGCATTCAATCCAGCACCCTGAGAAAATGGTGCCGACTCGTGGCGGACTATAACACGCATTTTTTTGATGAGTAAACCAGGAAGCCGCCTTTATCTTTTTGTCGAGAATAACTTAGGCATTAGGGTCGCGAATGAAAAGCTGGCGTACAAACTCGCATGTTGCGCAAGCGAAAGGAGGACCGATGCGGGCTGAGGCACGAGTGGATGGACGTGGTCTTCGTGTGATTCTCTGTGTGTTAGTGGGAGGGTTGTTAGGCGCATGCGCTGAGCTGAAACCCATGAAGCCCACGGACGCTCCGACGCAGGCGACGCCCGAGCAGGCAGCTGAACGAAACCGAGAGAGTCCGACTCCCAAGGTCGTGCAGGCACGTCCAGACGGAAGCAATCCACAACAGTGCCTGATCGATTTCGACGATGAAGGCGCGCTGAACCGCATCCTAGCCCAAGCTAGATCGACCATCGCCCACCAAACAGGCCGAGCACCTTCCGGACAATTGCAGATGTGCGATCCCTCCAAGCATAGCGACTGCTGGACCTACCGTGAGCGCTGTTCCAAGTACGATGTCAACGTCGACAGTATAGGGCATGCGCATTTCCACTTGAGTATGGAAACAGGTATCGAGTGCTATACCTTGCCGAATCCGGGAGACGGCCTCGGACGGGGCTTTGGGAGGTTGGTTGAATGGAAATGCACCAATGTCGATTGGGCCAAAACTCCCCGCGTTCTCTCCTCGCATGACCTCAATCAGTGGATCAAGATCTGGGTGACCGACGCTGAAAACCATGCTCCCGCATATTTTGACATGGAATCCATTCGCATATTACCGGATACCTCGATCCAAGTGTGGTTCCGAAAACGCGACGGAACCTGGTGGTTCTGGCAGGAGTTGAAGGCGGACCGCAGCTGGAATATCAGCGAATGGGTGCGCGATGTGTCGGAAGTGCGGTTACGAGGAACCAGGGCAGGGCGAGCCAGTTCCTACATCATCGGCTCGTTTGTCATTCGCGACTAGGTGAAGTGCAGTACCCAACCAGAGATGGCTACTCACCTTAGTGGCCGAGACACCGGTGCTCGTGGCGATTCAGGAAGATGTCGACCGGCGCTTTTCCTCTCGAGCCAGCATAGTGGCCAACCAAGCCCAACATCCCATCAATGGAACCAATGCCCAGGCAATATGGGGCGTTGTGGCGCCAAAGGCTTTCAGGGCAGTCACGAGCCAGGCCGTCGATGCGTCGCCACCCCGTGAGATGGCCGTATCGATGAAGTTCTTGGCCTTGTACTTTTCTTCACGACTGACGACCGTGAACAGCACCTCGCGTGCCGGTTTCGACAGCGCGTACTCCCCTACCCGCCGCAACACGGAAAAGACGACATAGAGCATGAGGGTCGGCCACAAGGCGATCCCCGCAAATCCCACCAGACTGACCAACGGAAGAAATAACAGAGGGGCCACCAAGCCAAATCGACTGACAAACCGTCTGGTCAGAAAGACCTGCGTCAACCACGTGAGGAGATTGGTCGTAAAGTCCAGCGAAGAGAAGAGCCGGGTGCGCGCCTCGGGCTGATCCAGATATTCCGAGACCAAGCGCGTTTGTTCGAGGTACAGGAACGTGGCGGTCATAGTCAGAAGACTCAGATAGCCGCAAATCCCAAGCAAATACGGCGACGAAAAGGTCAGACGAATCCCCCCGAGGAACCCTCCACCAAGCGCATCACCTAGTTGTGGCCGATGATGTTCGGAGCGTTCACGCCCCCATTTTTCAAGCCGGTAGATACAGCCCAAGCAGAGGGACAGAAAGACTGCCGACACCAGCATGAGCACAGGAACCGGAGCCATGAATGTGAGACCAGTCGTCAGGAGCGGACCGACCAGCGCCCCGCTGCTTCCGCCGGCGGCAATCACTCCGAACAACCGTGCGCCCTGTTCCGGGGTAAACATATCGGCCATGAAACTCCAGAAGACCGACACGATGAACAAATTGAACACCGATAACCAGACAAAAAATCCACGAGCCACCCACTCTGGAGACACATGACTCGTCATGACCACATGAAACGACACAAGATTGGTGATAAAGAACGTGTAGACTGTCAACAGCAATTTGTAGCGTGAGCATCGCGCCGAGAGCCATCCGAATAGCGGAGTGACGCAGAGCATGGTCAGGAAGGTTCCGGACATCATCCAGGGAAGATTTTTCAAGCCTCCTTCGATCGCCATTTCATCGCGAACTGGACGGAGGATGGAATAGCCACAGAGGAGACAGAAAAAATAGGCGAACGCCCAGGCTAATGGAACCAATTCGTCTCGTTCGGCTCCAAGAAACCCAGCACATCGAGTCAGAAGTGGTCGGTCACGTTCGGCCATGCGCCCGCACTGTATCAGTTATCGTTTCGCCTGTAAGTAGTATATCTGCTAGAATGCCGGGACCGTACGGAATTCTTGGGAGGGAGAACGTATGATCGACCTTCGTAGCGACACCGTCACCAAGCCAACGGACGAGATGCGGAAAGCCATGGCGCGTGCCGACGTCGGCGATGATGTCTATGGTGAAGACCCCACCGTCAATCGTCTGCAAGACATGGCGGCCAACATGCTCGGTAAGCGCTTCGCGCTCTTCGTCCCCTCCGGGACCATGGCGAATCAACTCGCAATCCGGTCTCAAGCCCAGCCGGGACAAGAGATTATCGTAGAGAGTAAGAGTCACATCGTCCGGTATGAACAAGGAGCCGCGGGAGCGCTGGCAGGCGTGCAACTTCATTGGATCTACGGCGAGCGCGGAGTCATGTCTGCGGAGCAAGTCGAAGCTGCCATACGACCGAACGACCCCCACAGCGTCACAACCGCCTTGATCTGCCTCGAAAACACGCACAACGCTGGAGGCGGCACGATTTATCCGCTGTCCACCATCGAGAGAATCCGTACGATCGCCGTTCGACACAGGATTCCCATGCATCTCGACGGAGCACGGCTGTTCAACGCCGTCGCCGCCACGACGCTCCCACCGACCGTGTATGCCCAGCATTTCGAAACGGTGTCGATCTGCTTATCCAAAGGCCTCGGGGCTCCGGTCGGATCGCTGTTGCTCTCGAACGACCAACACGTCATCGATCGTGCGCGCCGCTTCCGTCGGATGTATGGCGGAGCCATGCGCCAGGCCGGCATCGTCGCCGCCGCTGGCATCTATGCCTTGGAGCGACATGTCCCTCGCCTAAAGACCGACCATGAGCATGCAAAAAAACTTGCTCGCCTCCTGCAACAGATTCCCGCGGTCCAAATCGTGCCTCAGCACGTGGAGACAAACATCCTTATTTTCGACATCGTCGACGAGCAACGCACTCCCACCGAACTGGTGACCGCGCTCAAGGATCACGGCGTGCTCATCAACACGCTGGGTGGAAACACGTACAGAGCCGTCACACACCTAAACATTGCAGGGAAACAGATCGACGAAGCCGCCAGCATCTTTACCAAGATTCTTTCACGTTGACCGTTCAACGTTGACACCGTCATCCTCCACCCATAGAATGCCGGAGAGAGATGTCGCAGGCTGGCTGCCTCTACTTCACCAGGCTGGGTTTCGACACACATCCCAGATGAGTGATCCACGGTTTGACTCATGGAGGTTGCCAATACTCTTGTTTGCTAACATTTGGACACTGTCATGATTTCCGATACGACCACAAGCACCCCTTCTCGTGAAGAACTGAACGCGGAACTACTAGAGGTCCCCGAGCCGCCGGAACAGCCCGAACTCCCTCCTCCACCTGGATTTGAAGACGGCTTGGAGGTCGCCTTGCGCCATGTGAAAGGCCGACGGGGCGGTGATTTGGTGGGCGTCCTCCTCGTCGGATCAGGCGCACGGAGAGCGGTCACACCACACAGCGATATCGACGTGATCGCCCTCGTCAAGGGAGAAGCCGACCATCACGAAATTCTCCGGGTCGGCGAACGGCTCGTGGATATTCGCTATCATGGGTACCAGTCCGTAGAAGACGACCTCGCCTATTCTTTGCGGCTCCCCTCGCTGCTTCGAAAGAGCCGAATCCTCTATGATCACGACGGTGTCTGTGCCAAACTGATCGAAAGAGTGCATCAACGGTTCCGGCAAGGGCCGCCACCGTCCTCCATCAATGAACAAATTCGCCTCAAGGCGCAGTGCTACCACCAGCTAGGGAAAGCACAGGATCTCGTAGATAAACCTGGAACAGCCTACTACCTCTTGACATTATTCTATGAAGATTGCATCTCCGCTTTCTTTCGTTTGAGGGGGTTTTGGTTGGTCGCCCCGGTGGATATCCATCGATTCATGTTTTCACGTGAACCGGCACTCGCAGACCTGGCTGGGCAGTTCCTCACGGCGACCACCCTCCCTGACAAGCTCAACTTTGGGCGGCAATTTGCCGATCTCCTCTTTAAGGATGTCCCGAATCCTGCTCGCATCGACTGATCGCAGGTGTGTGCGGAACCGGTGGCCACTGCGTAAGGACATGGGTTTGCAGGCGCCGTAAGAGGCATCACCTCTGCCCGTGCATGAATCGGCGGGCACTGAGTCCGCGATTACCGTCATTCACACCAAGGAGCCCTTATGGAACTGGGATTTATTGGGTTAGGCAAGATGGGAATGAATATGGTCATCCGTCTGCGGCGCGACCAGCACCGCCTTGTCGTCTATGATCGCTCCAGCGAGCTGATTCAACAGGCCGAGGGCCATGGATGTGTCGGTTCTTCTTCCCTTGCCGATCTGGTCAGTAAACTTAGCGCACCACGTGCCGTCTGGGTCATGGTGCCGTCGGGCGCGCCCACGGAAGAAACCGTGACGTCCGTAGCCGCATTGTTGAGCCCCGGTGACACCATCATCGACGGTGGAAATACTCGGTTTCATGACGATGTGCGACGCGCGGCCGAGCTCAAGAAAAAGGGTCTCCACTATGTGGACGCCGGGACCAGCGGAGGCATTTGGGGACTGACGATCGGATACTGCCTTATGGTTGGTGGCGAGGAATCGGCCGTCCAACGGCTCGCGCCAGTTTTCAAGACCCTCGCTCCAGAAAACGGCTGGGCCCATGTCGGAGGGGTTGGTGCCGGACACTATGTCAAGATGGTCCACAATGGCATCGAGTACAGCATGATGCAGGGGTATGCGGAAGGATTTGAGTTGATGGCAAAGAGCGAATACAAACTCGATCTGGCGCGGGTCGCCGACCTCTGGATGCATGGGAGCGTCGTCCGATCCTGGCTTCTGGAGCTGGCCGCGGGCGCGCTCAAACAGGACCCCAAACTAGAGCACCTGAAAGGCTATGTCCAAGATTCCGGTGAGGGCCGTTGGATGATTGCCGACGCCATCGAGAAGGACGTGCCGGTTCCGACCTTGACGACAGCGCTGTTTACCCGATTTCGGTCACGGCAAGACGAATCGTTTGCAGAAAAGATGCTGGCGGCTCTCCGGAATGCGTTCGGTGGCCACGCCATCCGACGATAATGGTTCAGTACTGCTGAGGAGACCTTCATGGCGCCGACGACGAGTCAACGCATCGACATCCGCCCTGCGCAGGAAACGTTGTCCCCTGTGGAACCCTGTACCCTAGTCATTTTTGGCGGCTCCGGAGATTTAGCCCGCCGACGCCTCATTCCTGCGGTATATAATCTCCTCCTCGACGGCCTCCTCCCTTCAAACTACCTGGTCCTGGGTTTAGGTCGCACGCAGATGAGCGACGAGGAGTTCCGCGCCACCGTCCGCGATGGCGTCGTCAAGCATTCCCGGCAGGCCTTGATCGACGAAACGTGGAGCACCTTTTCCGAACACCTCTTCTATTTGTCTGGGGAAAACGACGACCCTCAGACCTATGAGCGCCTCAAAGCGCGAGCCGAGGAACTCGAGCGTAAGTTCCAGCTGCCTGGGAATCGCATTTTCTATCTCAGTATTCCCCCCAGTTCTTTCACCGCAGTCTGCGAAGGCTTATCCCACTCCGGTCTGGCGGGAGCCCCGGGGGCTCGTTCGCCCTACACCCGCATCATCGTAGAAAAACCGGTGGGACGGGATCTCACCAGCGCCAAAGCCATCAACGAGGTCACAGGCCGCGTCTTCGATGAGTCACAGATTTTCCGAATCGATCATTATCTAGGGAAAGAGACTGTTCAGAATCTCATGGTTGTGCGCTTCGCCAACAGCATTTTCGAGCCGATCTGGAATCACAAATACGTCGATCATGTCCAAATTACGGTGAGCGAGGCTGAGGGTGTTGGAACCAGAGCGAGCTATTATGAAGAAGCCGGCGCGTTGCGCGACATGATCCAAAACCATTTGCTTCAATTACTCTGTTTAGTGGCGATGGAACCGCCCTACTCGCTCGATCCAGACGTCGTGCGAAACGCCAAAATGGAAGTCCTGCGTTGCTTGCGGCCCATTACGGTGAAAGATGTGGAGAAGTGCACCGTGCGCGCCCAGTACACGGAAGGGAAGGTCCAAGACACACCGGTCCCCGGCTATCGGCGCGAGAAAGGCGTCAAGCCTGACTCCACGACCGAGACCTACGTGGCCGTAAAATGTTTCGTGGAAAACTGGCGCTGGTCTGGGGTCCCCTTCTACTTGCGAACCGGGAAAGCGTTGCCGCTACGGGCCAGCGAAGTCGCCGTTCAATTTAAAGAGATTCCACAGATCCTCTTCAACGCCAATGCGCAAAATCCTCAAGCCCCGAACGTCCTGGCGTTGAAAATTCAGCCGGAAGAAGGACTCTCATTCCGCATCGTCTCTCGCGTGCCTGGAACCCGCGCTCAAACGCACCCGGTTGAAATGGATTTCCAGTACGGAGAGGTGTTCGGTCGTCCGTCTCCGGAGGCCTACGAGCGCCTTTTGCTTGACGTCATGGCGGGTGACGCATCCCGGTTCATGCGGCGCGACGCCGTCGAGGCGTCCTGGGCTTGGATCACCCAGATCCTCGAAGCCTGGGAGAAATCCGGCCAACGCTGGCTCCCCGAATACCAAGCTGGCAAATGGGGGCCGGTGGAAGCCGACCGCCTCATCCAAAACGACGGCCGCACCTGGCGGGTACTATAGAGACCATCGACACAAGACCACGTGGATGATCTCCCCTCACCTTTGACTCGCAGTGTGAAAATGATTCCCTAGATCTACCCTCTTCTCCCTTTCAAGCGTATCTATCTGGATACGCTTGTTATCGAAACGGATTCACTCCTTTTCTGTGCTTCTCTCAAGGCCCCTCTTACAACACTTTGAAATCCAAACCACTTCCTACTGAAGTCACGTGGCCCGCTCCTTGCTGTTAACGTAACCGAGCTGGAAGAAGTGCCAGCCTCGCAGAGAGAGGAGCTTATATGAAAACGAATTCATTGTTGCTCGCCGCGTTCACGCTTGTGTCGGTGGCCGGATGTTCCAATATGCCGACTGTGTTTGTTCCGGGTATTCCTTATAATCCCCCGGTGAAGGAAGTCCGGTGGCTCGAGCAAGGCTGGTCGGCCGACGAACGGTTCTGGTTTCATCATGTCTCACAAGGCACTTCTACCTTGCCGGTTCCCTACAACTGGTTTGTGGCACTGGAGCAACCTGAACTATCACTGCTGAGTACTCCTGGTCTACTCTCAGACGCCAACTATCTGAGTCGGTATGGTTTTATCCTCAGCTCTAGCAGGCTGCGGAAAAAGGCGACGTGAAGGAGGTAGAAGCGCCCCAAGTTCGGTCGGGCGTCGCCTCGAAGTCCGTCCGTGCGGGGCGCCCTCCCACCGTGGACACCCACAGTCGGCTACGGGGCGCGTGGTCACTCTGTCGGCTCATGTCGTGGCCTCCACGAGATTGCGCATCCGCACCAGGTTGTACACGGCGGCGGCGAAGGTGAACAGCCACCCGACTCGCTGTACGCCACGGAGCTTGACCTTGCGCAGCAGGCCCACCGTCTTC
>JAOUMR010000037.1 GCA_029881435.1 Nitrospira sp. | reverse complement strand
GCAGGAGTGAGCCAGTTTCTCGCACTAAAATCGTGATGCCGAATCCTGAGAGAACCATACCCTAAACATCATCCAAATCAATAGCCTACGCGAATGGCTTCCATTAGAAATCGAGGGCTATTAAAAAATCTGGGTTCAATCATAGCTCACACTATCACCGTAGAGGAAACACTGGGTGATAAGTAGGCAGGAGGCCCTGCACGATTAGGAGAGACTAAGAGTTCCACCGGATGTGAGCATATTCGCTCGCATCCGGTGGATGCCTTTCCTGTGCAGCAAATCTGGATCTGTGGTCTTCGGGGGAATAATGTACAGCATCGGGCGTTCTATGCCGTTCTGAAAGCTTCAGGGCTACGAAGAATTCGCTTCCATGATCTGCGCCACACTTTCGCCAGTTTGTTGCTCCAGCAGGGCGAGAGCCCGGGCTACGTCAAGGAACAGATGGGACACAGCTCAATCGCTATCACGGTCGATTTGTATGGCCACTTGATTCCGGGAGGGAATCGGCAGGCGGTGGATCGGCTCGATGGACCAGTGCTACCGCGTTGGGATGGGAGTGGATCCGCAACCCCCGCGCAACCGGGAAGGCACGTTGGGTCGGTGAATTCTGCTAACTCCTTGAATCGATGGTGCGCCCGGCAGGAATTGAACCTGCGACCTACGGGTTCGAAGCCCGGCGCTCTATCCAACTGAGCTACGGGCGCAACGGAGTACATGAATCATGTTCCGGGAAGCGTTGTCAAGGTTGGGAAGGTCGTCCGGAAAGCCTACAGTCGTGCCAGGATGTCATCGGCAACTTGCCTGAGAGATTTCCCCTCTGTTTCAATGACATGGTCAGCAGAAGACTGATACTTCGGTAGACGCTCACGCAGAACTTCTTGAATTTCATCGATAAACGACTTGACCACGGTCAGGGAAGGACGCTGCGTATCACCACCAATGCGCGTAGCAATCGTCTCAACTGAAGCTGTCAGCCAAAATACTGTCCCTACTTGCTTCAATACCGCCACATTCTGTGGTCTGAGGATGATTCCTCCCCCGGTATCGACGACAAGTCCTTGCCTTCCGGTTAACTGTTGACAGATCTGAGATTCGAGATCACGGAAGCTCTCCCACCCATGTTGCTCAACTATTTCTGGGATAGTTTGTCCAGCCAACCTCACTATCTCCGTGTCAGTGGACAAGAGCGTGCGGTCGAGACGAGAAGCCAGGATCCTGCCCACGGCACTCTTTCCCGTGCCTCTATACCCAATAAGCACCACATTATTCATTGGAAATGAGATTCTAGCACCCCGCGCATGACATCAACCGGGGCCGTCTGGTTGGTCCAGAGTTCAAACTGAGTGACCGCTTGATTGAGGAACATCTCCAACCCTGGAATGGTTTGACACCCCGCATGTTTGGCGTCCTTGAGCAATTTGGTCTCGAGCGGGTTGTAGACAATATCCATAACTGTGAGATCGGGGTGAAGGAGCGAAGCCGGAACACAGCTGGCATCGACTTTCGGAGACATCCCGACAGGCGTGCAATGAATCAACACGCGTGCGTCAGGCAGAACGTTCCGAAGCGAGGAGTCGTCGAGATGGAAATCCTCGACTGTGGAGCCTGCCTGGAGGCCAAGACTCTTAGCTAGTGTAGTCCGCTCACGCTCGTCAATGCCTAACAATGTCAGCTTCGCCAAGCATGACTCGGCCATTAGTGCACATGCGATAGCGCGCGCCGCCCCGCCAGTTCCTAACAGCACAACGCGTTGACCTGCAAGGTTCACTCCACTCTCTCTCAAAGCGCGTAATGCACCGGTGGCGTCCGTGTTGCACCCCGTAAGTTTGCCCTTCTCGGAAACAATGGTGTTGATCGCCCCGATTCGCCGGGCCGTCTCTTCGACATGATCAAGAAATGGCATAGCGGCCACCTTGTGAGGAATGGTAACGCTCGCTCCACGAAAGTTCCCGAGTGCGCGGAGTCCCTTAAGCGCATCACCGATCGCTTCCACCTGCCACGCTAAATAGACAAAATTGAGCCCCAATTCACGGAACGCGGCATTATGGATGGCGGGTGAAAGAGAATGTCCGACCGGATTTCCAATTACCCCGCAAAATTTCGTCTGTGTGTCGATATCCATGGTTTTATGCAGGCTGCAGGATTGATCAGATTCAACCGCTACCCCTTGTAGACGGTCATGCCCCCATCAATGGGGAACGTCGCCCCGGTGACCCAGGTCGCTTCATCCGACGCAAGATAGAGAAGCATGTTCGCCACCTCTTCTGGTTTCCCAGCACGACGGATCGCGTATTGCGCGAGTATAGACTGGAGCATCTCGGGATTTGCCATCAGGGGGGCTGCCATGGGTGTATCGATGAGGCCGGGATTCACAACATTACAGCGAATCCCATCCTGCGCGTATTCGACCGCCACCGCCCGGGTGAGGGCATCCAGAGCTCCCTTCGATGCCGTGTACGCAGCCAAACCAGAGAGACCCACCAAACTGGCAATGGACGAAACATTGATAATTGAGCCTCGGCCCTGCTTCAGCATCTGGGGGATCACGGCTCGCGTCATGCGGAATACCCCGGTGACGTTGACGTCGAGCACGTTCGCCCAGGTGGCATCATCGGTTTCATGGAGACGCTTGCCAAAGGCACCGATCCCGGCATTATTGACGAGCACATCAATTCTTCCAAAACTATCGAGCGTGCGACGCACAACATCCTGCACATGACCCTCGTCTGTCACAGAGCCGGCAACCCCAAGAACGGTTCCCTTGTGGAGCCGAACAACATGTACAACTTGATCCAATTCCTGTTGCCGACGCCCGGTAATCACCACCGATGCCCCTTCATCGGCAAAGCGCTTTGCGATCGCCTCACCGATTCCCGCATTTCCCCCCGTTACGACTGTCACTTTGCCCTCTAATCTTTTCATGACTGCTGTTCCTCTTCTCTTTCATCAATCTTGTCATGGGTTCCATCATCACGTTCCTCTGGCTCAGGCATTGGGCCAAGAACCCCTGGCTCCACCTTCCTTGCGACCGTGATGAAGCCGGAATGCGCGACCATGCGATGATCGGGACGTACGCTTCGGCCCTGTACCGACCAGGTTCGCAGCAAGGTCTCGAATGTCTCAATCATTCCGAACACCGTTGTTCGCTCGAGTGCCTCCACTGTGCGCATGATTTGAGGCACGGTGGGCACGAAGCTCAAATAGATACCGCCGGAACGAAGCACCTGGGCCGCATGAGGAACCACCTGCCACGGTTCTGGGAGATCAAGCACCACACGGTCGAAGGGAACCTTGTCATCCAGGAGATCGATGCCCTCATGGGCGTTTTTTTTGATTGCCACGAGGTTGACCGGATTCATGTATCGTGAAATATTTGCTGCCGCCGTGAGCGCAAAGTCATCCCTGATTTCATAGGTCACCACCACGCCGTCTGGACCGACCGCGCGCAACAACGCCATGGTCAACGCACCTGATCCAGTACCTGCCTCGAAGACTCGAGCGCCCGGATAAATATCAGCCCACATGGGTATGATCGCGAGATCTTTGGGATAGAGGACCTGTGCCCCTCGAGGCATTTTGAGCACATAGTCACCAAACGTCGGGCGAAGCGCCAGCATCTTTTTGCCGCCAGAAAGTGTTACGATGGACCCATCAGGACGACCGATGAGGGTATCGTGCGCGATCTTTTGACCACTAAACTGGTAGGTCTCTCCTGCTTTGAGCGTGAGGGCATATTGTCGTCTTTTTTGATCGACAAGATGAATTCGTTCGCCGCTTGAAAATTTAGACATGACGTGCATTCTAGGGGGTTCGTTCCGAGGTTTGCAACCAACTGCCATTTCGGGTAGTGGGTCAGTTGAAACTCACCTAACGCCACCGCATATACAGTTCGCACTGTTTTTATGGAGCCCGAGATCAATTGAGAGATGTTCAGTATGGACCAGTATTTGTTTGACAGATATGCGATCATGCCATGTGGAAACGAGCAGCTACCCCGTTTCGTGACAATATTTCAAAGTTAGAGGCATCAGATCGACTTACTGTTCAGACTTTCGGCACCCGTGGGATCCTCCGCGCGTGGAGTTCACAATGCGTGGCAACATTCTTCAATACAGAGCTCGGGTCGGACAAGCTCTTGCCGTGGTGGTGTTAGGGTCCGTCATCGCCTTGTGCCTGATCCTCACAGGCAGTCCGGCCGATGCTGGTGAAATCGTCGTCGCCAGCTATGAAGGAGTGATCAACCCGGTGGCAGCGGAGTATTTGCATGACGCCCTCGCCTTTGCCAACTCGTCAGGTGCACAGGCTCTGATCTTCAAGCTCGACACACCAGGAGGATTGGACACTTCCATGCGTCTGATGATCAAAGACATCACCGCCGCGCCTATCCCAGTGATCGTTTTCGTAGCTCCCTCGGGAGGTCGGGCTGCCTCTGCGGGAGTCTTCATCACGATGGCAGCACATGTGGCTGCCATGGCCCCCGGGACCAACATAGGAGCCGCACACCCCGTCGCGATGGGCGGCGGCGAGATGGACAGCACGATGAAGGAAAAGGTGGAGAACGACTCCGTCGCGTACATCAAAAGCATCGCTGAGCAACATGGACGGAATGTGTCATGGGCCGAAGATGCCGTTCGAAAGAGTGTCTCCGTGACAGAGCAAGAAGCCCTGAAACTCAAGATTGTCGATCTGATCGCTGACAACATTCCTGCTCTTTTAAAACAGCTGAACGGCCGAAAGATTGCTCTTCCCAATGGTTCAATCACACTCTCAACAGAGGCCATAACTCTTCGTGAATTTCCGATGGGCACTCGTCTGGAATTGCTTAAGGCTTTGAGCGATCCCAACATCGCCTACCTTCTGATGACCATCGGAACCATCGGGATCATGGCGGAACTCTACAGCCCTGGTGCAATCCTGCCCGGTGTCGTCGGAGCCGTCAGTCTGATCCTGGCGTTCTATTCATTGCAGTCCCTGCCCGTTAACTATGCGGGCGTGCTGCTGCTCATTCTCGGGATCATCTTCTTTATTCTCGAAGCGACCGTCACCAGCTACGGTCTCTTAGCAATCGGTGGCGTGGTGTCCATGACGTTCGGATCACTGATGCTCATCAAGTCGGATGCGGAATTTCTTCAGATTTCCTGGACCGTTATAGTGCCGGTTATCATCACAACGGCGGCCGTGTCGCTGTTCATTGTCGGAATGGGCGTCCGTGCGATGCGCCGCTCTCCACAAACCGGGCAGGAAGGTATGATTGGCGCGATCGGTATCGCCAAAACCGCCCTATGCCCGGACGGCAAGCTTGCGATTCATGGAGAACTCTGGGACGCAGTCAGCGACACCCCGGTAGAGCTTGGCACATCCGTGAAAGTGCTACGGATTCAGGGTCTCACACTTTACGTCAGTCCGGTCCTACAAAAGAAAGAGGCGTAGCCATGTTGCTTAGTCCAATCAGTGTCCTCGTCCTTTTGCTGCTCATCGTCTTTTTCGGTTTTAAAGTGCTACCAGAGTATGAACGTGGCGTGATCTTTCGATGGGGCCGGCTTTCTCGGGGCATCGTCGGAGGAAATGGACCCGGTGTGGTCATTATCCTTCCGCTGATCGATCGCATGATCCGCGTGAGTATGCGTACGGTTACGATGGATGTTCCTCCGCAGGATGTTATCACCAGAGATAACGTCACCGTCAAAGTCAACGCGGTGGTTTATTTTCGCGTGGTGGACCCGCAACGCGCAATCGTGGAGGTCGAGGACTACCTGTATGCGACCTCGATGATGGCGCAGACCACCTTGCGCAGCGTCCTCGGCCAAAGCCAACTCGATGATCTGCTCTCGAAGCGCGAGCAAATTAACGCAGATCTCCAGAGGATCATCGACCAGCAGACTGAGCCCTGGGGTGTCAAGGTATCCGCGGTTGAGGTGAAGAACGTCGATCTCCCACATGAAATGCAGCGAGCAATCGCACGCCAGGCTGAGGCCGAACGAGAGCGGCGAGCGAAGGTCATCCATGCTGAAGGTGAATTCGAAGCGTCGCAACGCCTGGCTGATGCAGCCGATGTCATCAGCCGAAATCCTGCCGCGCTTCAGTTGCGCTACCTCCAAACGCTCGTAGAAATCGCGGCCGAGAAGAACTCAACCACCATTTTCCCGATACCAATAGACACACTTGCTCCATTCATCAAGGGATTGCTATCCAAGTAGTGTGGCAATTGGGCATGGACGGCTGATGCTTATTCCACATAGATGACGCATAACTGAAACAGGCTTCACTAAATTTTCTCATTAACTCACTCTAATCTTCCTGATATTCCCAATCGATCACTCTGACCGTTTCTCATCTTCAATCCAGCATCCGTTTTGCTTCGTAGAAGCCAATACACAGGCGATGACTCGGTTGAATCTTCTCGGCTCCATTTGGCTCTAACGAGGGCAGATGGCGCTCAACCAGCGAATAAGAGGTGACACCATGAAGAATGACGGACTGCGAACCATTGATGAGATAGAGGCACGTACATCCATCGCGAGAGATGTCGACGCCGATGATGCAAAGGCAAGTGGGATGCTGGGAGTTATCGGTCGCGCTGAGGCCCAGGAATCCGACCCCGGTGAAAAGACCAAACCGGTCATGCGAGCCAGTCAAGGTGCCAGCCCCTTTCTTTTGGAGTCTCTCTACTTTCGTTCGTTTGGAGAGCGTGGACTCTTGACTCGAGAAGAAGAGACATCCATCGCGAAGCGGGTAGACCATGGAACACGTCGTATCCGAACCGCATTGCGTCAAGCTGTGCGGGCTCTTCTAAAGTGCAAACGGACGTCTCCTCTTCTAGAAACGGTGCGGGCACTTCAAGTCGTTAAGCGATTGAGTGGACTGTCAGCCACCGCCCTAGACAATGCAGAGAACCTACTGGTAGCAGCTGTGGGCTCGCCAGAGCCGGATGCCAAACTTACAGTGGGTGCAGCCAAGCAACTGCAGGCGGTACTGAATGAAATCCGATCGGCCAGAATTGTGCTGGAAGAAGGCAAAGATGAACTCGTGCGGTGCAATTTGCGCTTGGTGGTCGATGTTGCGAAACACTACACAGGAAGGGGGTTGACCTTACTGGATCTCGTACAAGAGGGCAATATCGGGCTCATGAAAGCTGCTGAGCGATATCAGTATCGGAAAGGATTCAAATTTAGTACATATGCCACGTGGTGGATACGACAAGGCATCACCCGGGCCCTCGCGGATCAAGCGAGAACGATTCGCATTCCGGTCCACCAAACCGAAGCATCGCATCGAATTCTCCGTGTGATGCGGAGACTGGGACAGCGGTTTGGACGTCCTGCCAGACTAGACGAAGTGGCCCAGGCATTACGCATGAGGCCAGAACGGCTCCGCGAAACCGTGCAAGCGTTTCAGGAACCGGTGGCATTAGAGACCCCGATCGGTGATGGAGAGACCCAGTTCGGAGATATGATTCCTGACCACCAGGCCGTGTCACCCGATGCCCATGTGCACCGAGGTGAGCTGACTCAACAACTGGACCGAATCCTTAGCACCCTGACACCGCGAGAGCAAACCGTTATCAGGCTCCGATTTGGAATCGGTTACGACGAAGCCAGCACCCTTGAGCAGGTTGGCCAAAGCTTGTCCGTCACACGCGAGCGTATCCGCCAAATTGAAGCGAAGGCTCTCAAAAAGCTCAAGACTCCTGGGATCAAAGAACTCTTCGCTTCCATCAAATAAAACTCCTCGCTCTATCAGGTCCGAGGGCGACTTCGTCGCTCTCGGATCTCGACTTTCCTCTATCCAACGACTTGTGTAACAATGATGACATTCGCCGAGCGGAGCCCAAGGCTCCCTA
Organism: Nitrospira sp.; assembly: GCA_029881435.1. Classification (GTDB taxonomy): domain Bacteria; phylum Nitrospirota; class Nitrospiria; order Nitrospirales; family Nitrospiraceae; genus Nitrospira_D. The sequence continues at coordinate 22,669 of JAOUMR010000037.1, read as the reverse complement.
TCGTACCCATGATCAGTACCGTTGGACGTTCCCTGATGGTTCGGATCTGTTTATGGAACAACCTGTCCCTCTCAGCCACCTCATCGGCCCAGATCTCACCGCCACCCCGTCCTGTGAACCGCTTCGATATCGGGATACCCTTGTTCACATATTTCCAAATCCTGTTCCCTATCTCACAGCATGGGACCTGCAGTCGCGCTTACACAACGAACGACTCCTCAATCGCCAACCGGACACCCTGTTGATTCTTGAACACTCGCCCGTCTATACGCTAGGACGCAGGACACGACCATCAGACTGGGGTGGGAATCAGGCAGCGTTATGCGAGAGCGGAGCGGAATTCCACCATGTGAACCGTGGTGGATCCGTAACCTTTCATGGCCCCGGGCAGGTCGTCCTCTATCCAATCCTGCAACTTAATCGGTATGCCACGGGGGCCAGGCAATTAGTTTGGCTACTAGAGGAAGTGGTCATTCGTGTGCTTGAGTACTGGAATATCACCGGTGTTCGTCTCGTTGGCAAACCTGGCGTGTGGGTCATGCTGCCGCAGATGAAGAAGATCAGTTTTGTTGGTATCCGAATTCAACAAGGAGTGACGCTCCATGGAGTGTCCCTGAATGTCGATCTAGACTTGGCCCCGTTCCGCCAAATTCATCCATGTGGATTCCCAGATTGTTCCGTGACATCCATGGCGGCTGTTGCTCAAAGAGCCGTCCCGGTCGAAGCAATCAAGCAGCAACTCGCTGAGACCTTCACCACGGTGTTTTCCTTAAACGCCCCACCACCGGTAGCCGCGCAAAGCCAAGAGTACGCGCACACTGATCCTGAAGGAGCTCTATGCAGGAACTTTTGACGCCGACCTTTCGTTTGGCCGTCTCGCAATTCGATCAGGCCGCGGAGGCTATGCACCTGGACGCCAACCTCCGTGAACGCCTGAAGCTCCCACAGCGCTCACTCGTCGTCAGCCTTCCCGTCCTCATGGACGACGGGCATGTCGAGGTCTTCACCGGTTATCGGGTGCAGCATGATTCATCACGTGGACCCTCCAAGGGTGGCGTGCGGTACCACCCCGATGTCAATCTTGGCGAAGTGGCGGCTCTGGCCATGTGGATGACATGGAAATGTGCGTTGGCAGGCTTGCCATATGGTGGAGCGAAAGGCGGGGTCCAAGTGGCACCCAAGAGTCTGTCCTCTCCTGAATTACAGCGGCTGACCAGGCGCTACGCAGCGGAAATTTTCCCTCTAATCGGACCGGATAAGGATGTCCCTGCCCCTGACGTGGGGACCGATGCCCAGATCATGGCGTGGATAATGGACACCTACAGCCAGCAGGTTGGATATGCTGTACCGGGAGTTGTCACCGGAAAACCGCTGTCGCTCGGTGGCAGCTTGGGTCGAGAAGAAGCAACTGGGCGGGGTGTCGTATATGTGACGCAGGAAGCGTTACGGCATGTGAAGCTGCCTTTGGAGAATGCGACGGTGGCGATTCAAGGGTTCGGGAACGTCGGCTCGCATACTGCTCGCATCATGCAACAACAAGGGGCACGTGTGATTGCCGTCAGTGATGTCACTGGCGGCATCTATAACGACAAGGGATTGGACATCGCACATCTTCTCCGTCGTGATTCCAGCCAGCCACTCCGTGATACGAAGCAGGGAGACGCGATCACGAATGAGGAATTACTCCAATTGGAATGTACCGTACTCGTTCCCGCGGCTCTATCCGAACAGATTACGCATCGCAATGCGAATTCCCTGAAGTGTCGAATCCTATCTGAAGGAGCCAACGGACCGACGACACTAGAAGCCGATCGCATCCTTGAGGACAAAGGTATATTTGTGATTCCTGATATTCTGGCAAATTCCGGTGGGGTCATCGTTTCATACTTCGAGTGGGTTCAGGATCTTCAGCGCTTTTTCTGGAGCGCAGCCGACATTCAGAATCGCCTACAGAACATCATCACGTCCGCCTTTCATCGCACACTTCATTTTTCAACTGAACGTCGGGTTTCAATGCGCATGGCGGCGCTCATGAGTGGGATTGACCAGGTCGCTCAAGCCCATCTCCAGCGTGGATTGTACCCATAATTGCCCACCCATCCGAATCCCATTCGGTCACGATTGCTGTCTCTGGTGCTTGCCTCACAACTGGTATGTACGCTAGGGTGATGCTCAGGAGTAGGAAGAAAGAGCACGGCATGACGCGACATACGATCGCAACAGCGTGGGAAGAGCACTGTTCTTACGGATGGCCTCGGTTTTCAAGTCCGCACGAAGGACCATTGATGACACTCGATACGGTCATCAGCGGATGCGTGGTCTACTACCTCGAGAGCTCCGATGGTCTCGACGACCAACGGCTCGCCATTGTGGAGGATTGCCTGCGCGATCTAGATGGTTTAACAGCAGAGCTGGAGGCTGATTGTCAGCCATACTTTCTCCGGCTTCGCGAGCTTGGCGAAATGTTATTACACGTACAATCGTCGCCATGATCGATGGGCTTGGGGAGCTGACTCTTCACAGCGGCAATGGGCATCTGTCCATCAACCATTGATCTGGGTTTCTTGCAGCTTCGATCTCGGATTGGCTAGAATGACATGAGATGGGCTTTCCAAGTTCGTCTCTCTAACGATGGCTTGGATACGTCATTGATCCTGTTATAGGGAAAAGCGGTTGTCTTATGGAAAAGAGTCCCCCTTGGTTCGCCAGCCTGTTTTTCATTGCCCTCCTCACGGCATGGTCCTTGGTCTACGCCGAGCCGTACGAATTGAGTCAGACCGATGTCATGGAACCAAAAACCATCTCAAGCGTCGACATCTCGCTCTTTGGTGTCAAACTCGGTGACTCAGAGAACAAAGCGGTTGAGAACCTGATAACCGAACACCTTTCTGGAATTAAGGCTGAACAAGAGGCAACGTTCATCTTCCTTCTCGACCAACGCAAACCAACCGGCCCAATGGCTGGAGTCCGCATTCAGGACGGCAAGGTTGATTTGCTCTTCATTAATAATCGGTTCGCCTTTAAGACCCGAGGTGTTTTCCGCAATGTCCTCAATAGCGAAAGCCCCGAGGAGATTCGTAAGTTGCTGGGGCAGGAAGAGTACGGAGACGAGAACGTCATGGGCGCAATACTCGCGTACGACAAGCAGGGCTTCCACGTGAATTATCTCGGGAAAGATATCAACATCGAGTTTGCCCAACCTCACTAATCCCTTCTTACGGTACGCCCGTCACCACTCCATTCTATCCCCGCAATATCTCGTACGGGCTAGTGGCTCTACTTCACTCCTGGCTGGGCAAATAAGCCCGGCACAGGTGTGGATAACGGGATATCTACCTGGTTGAAGGGGATGGGCCAAGCCCGATTATTGAATTGTACGAGTGAGACGGAAGCCGTAATCGATCAAGCTCTTTGCGGTAGTCCACCTTCGGTTGGAATTCAGGATGACCAGCAGCAAGTCTCTATCATTTTGAGAGACTTTGGCAATCAAGCATCGGCCAGCTTTTGAGGTGAATCCCGTCTTCACCCCTTCCACGCCAGGAATCCGACCAAGAAGGCGATTGGTATTATGCAGGACGTACGCGCGGTAGCCGCTCACGGGTGTGATGATTTCACGCTCTTCTTTCACAAGCGCTCGAAACACCCCATTCTGCATCGCGACTTCGCTTAGCTGTGCAAGATCTTCAGCGGTCGAATAGTGATCGGCACCATCAAAACCACAGCCGTTACTAAAATGAGTCCCATGTAAGCCCAACGACGTTGCCTTCGCGTTCATCAACTCCACAAACTGCGCTTCATTTCCACCAACGTGTTCTACCGCCGCTAGGCAGGCATCATTAGCGGACACCATCATCATGGCCTTCAGCAAATCCTTCACGCGAAAGACCTCACCGACTTTCAATCGCAGGTGAGTCTTAGGGGCTCGTGCCGCATTCTTGCTCACCGTTGCCAGATCGTCGAGCCGGCCATTTTCAAGAATCACCAGGGCCGACATGATCTTGGTCAGACTGGCTGGCGATAAACGCTTGTCCGCCTGATGTTGATAAAGAACACGTCCGGATTTCAATTCCTTCAGGAGGATACCGTGTGCAGGAATCCGTTTCCAGGGAAGCGGTTGCGGGGCATAGGTGACCGTACGGATCGTCTGAGCCTTGGGTTGCGTTTCCAGCCCTGAGGCAGGAAGGCTCGATAGAAGAATCAGTGGGATAGAGAAGGCCGTACCGAGAGCTGACAGGAACACCAACCGGCACCACCACAGCGGTCGATGATCAGGCCAAGAGTAGTCTTTTCGTCCCAAAGCCACCCGACTATTTAGAAGGTGAACGACTCCCGCACCTTGTCACCCTTCCGCCCACTATCGATAACCTTATGAAAAAACCGGAGAAGATCGGCTAAATCAATCCAAAATCCACAGTTGAGGCATCGAGCGTAAATTCGGCGGTTGATGAGGGTATAGTGCCGCTCCACCATCATGAATCCTCTGCACTTCAAACACTGCATACATGTCTCACTCTCTCCGAACTACCGCAGTCGATTCATGACTAATGCAACACATCCGGCAAGTAATCCCCCGCCAATGAGTGTCGTGCCGAAATACACAAACACATTGGTGCCTCCAGTCGGTTGCGTCCCTTCCCATAAATCCCGTACCCCACCCTGGACCATCAGGACCGAGAGGGTCATAAGGGCCCCAATCATGAACCACCATGCAAAGGATCGAAGCGCCATTGGTATGCCTATCAACCTACACCAGTGAACCCAACAGCAACTCTAGCGAAGGCCCCCTGGGCTGTCAAGAATAGACGGCGAACCTTCGCCGCTATTCGTGTGGCTGCGAACGTGCTGGTGGTTTGAGCCCTTTATGCAGAAAAATTGAAACGCTCCCGCTTCCATTGTCGGCAATGGCCAGGCCTGGTTCCTCGACCCCGACAATGGTTACGCGAAAGGAGGACAAAGCGAATGGGCCAGACTTTGTGCGGTAGTTTCTCGGCGGATAGTGAAATGTGCCATCTCCTTTCCCGAACAAGATCGAGAGATCATTTGACTGGAGGTTCACGATGGCAACGTCCACGAGACGATCGCCATTAAAGTCCCTCGCCAGCCCGAAATTTGGACCGGCATCGGCACCTGAATCTTTTCCAGGTCGAAACGTGGCATTGCCATTGCCTAGAAAGATGGTAAAGCAGTCTTTTTCCCCATTGATGACCAAAAGATCACTGTGATGATCGTTGTTGAAGTCCGCAAGACTCACCCCTAGAGGACGATGGCCGGTAGAATAATCTGTGGGATCGCGAAAGGAACCGTCTCCGTTGCCGAGCCAAATGGAGACGGCGTTTGACATGGGACCACCATTCGTCACGACCAAGTCCAGTTTCCCATCGGCGTTGAGATCAGACAGTGCAACAGATGTCGGTGTATCTCCGTGTTCATACTGCACACCATGACGAAATTCCCCAGTGCCGTTCCCAAGAAACACTTTGACCTTGTCGTTCCGCAATGCCACGACCAAATCGGCATGCCCATCACGATCGATGTCGTCGGTCGCCAGGGCGATCGGCGTTCGATGGACCGGATATCGCTGACCCTCTTCAAATCTCCCGTTCCCATGGCCTAAGAGTAGCGCGATTTCATCTCCGCCGGAGCACGCCAAGGCGACATCTGCATGGCCATCTTCATTAAAATCGCCCATCGCGAGGGCACGCGGCTCCTGACAGACATGCAACTGGATTTGATCTCGGAATGTACCGTCCCCGTTGCCCAAGAGTATCGAAATCGTATTGCTTGCGATGTTTGTGGTGATCAAATCCGTGAACGAGTCTTGATTGAGATCAACGGTGGTAATCGCAGTAGGATTCTTGCCTACTTTGTAGCTAGCAAAATAATAAAAAGGATCAGGCGGATTATACGGTTCGGTCTTGGAACAGGACCAGAGACCGCTACCGAAAATGAGACACAGTGAAGCGACCCTGATCATGATGTCAGCCGAACTGGACATTCTTTTCATGAAGCCTGGCACGTATCTCTTCAATCCTCAGCTTTGGGACGAATGGGCCGAGAGGCGATCAAGTTGAACGCGCAGTATACAAAGGCGATCTTCCGCCTCGCAACGTACCAGGTGGCGAGTATCACCCTTTGAATTTCACTCATGGGTTGCGCTATGATAGTCCGTTACTTCTAGGAGGAAGACAATGAGTAATATTGTGAATGTCGACATTACCATGTACGGGATCGCTGAAATACTGAACTGGTGCATTGATCGGAATAAGGGGCGCGTGCCTGGCGTTGATACACCAGGGTTTAAGAAGATGCAGGAGCTGCTGGCTCAAAAGCCACAATCAGCCGATTACTTTACACTGGATCAGTTCTGGAAGAAAAAGGTGACGTTACCCTTGACCGAAGAGGAAGTCGCCACGATCGATCGTTGTCTCTATGATATCCCTAACTTTGACAACGAACCGCTTCCTCAGATTCGGCACAAATTCTGGCCCCAGCAGGTCGCGAGCCATTAGCGCAACGTTCGTGTCCTGATTTGGTTGCACCGGTTAAGGTATAAGAGCAGAATGAGGTGGTAGAGAATGCTTAGACGCTCAGAGGCTTCCTTCGCCTTTGAGGTACTTGCGGAAACGATCCATTAGTTCAGCGCCTAGGGTTCCCCCTTCCGGCTTTTTGGTCGAGGGATCAGCAAAATGTCCTCGAATTTCCTGGAGCCGTTTCTCAGCCTGATCGTTGCCTTGTAGTCGCTTTGTTTTCTGAAGGGCAGTGTCAAAAGCCTCAAACGTCAATTCCTGATACCCGAAAGAGCGGATACGTTTAACCGCTTTCATCATGGCCTGATTTCGAAACGTCGTCAGATGGTCGGTGTCGATCTCATTGAGTCCCAGCTTACGAGCACGCCGTTCAGCCGCTTTTCTGATTCCACTTCGCACGAAATCGGGAGATGTCTGGAGCCGCTTCCATGCTTCATCGGACCAAGAGACTCGTGCTTGCGGCGCATCCCACAATTCGAGTAGGACTGATTCGTCAATGCGAGTCAGTTGCCGTTCCCTTGCAAGATCTTCGGTATCTCGCCTCAACATGTCAGTGACAAAATCCAAGGCAATGGGCGGCGATTGCTTTACCTTCTCCCCCAGTAGCGCAAGCGCCCCCTCGGTCCATACCATGGGAGGCCCGATGTCCTCGTGAAGGTCGCCAAGCGCTTCAACCTTTTCGAACAGCTCAACGTTCACCTCGAGATGTCCCCGTTCTTTTGCGATCTCCTCAGCAATCTGCTTGATCATCGCACGCATAAATTCAGGGACCGTGGCCAAGCGTTCTTTCGCCGCCGCGGTCCATGGAAGGCGACCCTCTACCATCTCTTCAACGGCAGATGCCATTCCAGCCTCACCTCCCATACGCCCCATCATCTGGCCCTTAAACTGCTCAAGGATTTCTTCCGTAATCACTTCATATCCTAATTCTCGTGCCTTCTTTTCAGCCAAACGACGAACCATGCCACGCAAGAAGATGGGAGCCCGCTCCATGCGTTTGAGCGCATCATCAGTCCAGCGAATTTCCGTGGCAGCAGATTGTGAAGAATCCGACATCAACCTAAGCCTTTTTCAGAACGTTTAAATCGTTACTGATTGAGTAATTCTTTCAACTCTTTGCCGGCTTTGAAAAATGGGACGCGCTTGGCCGGTACCGCCACGGTTTCTCCGGTCTTTGGATTCCGCCCTTCTTTCATTCGGCGAGCCCGTAGACGAAAGCTGCCGAACCCACGAATCTCGGTCTTGTCTCCGTTTTTTAGTGAGTCTCGCACACAGTCAAAAATCGTGTTCACGACCACTTCCGCCTGCCGCTTGGTCAAAGTGGTGACTTGCTCAGAGACTCGCTCGATGATCTGCGCCTTGGTCATGTCCACTCTCCCTCCGCTTCGATGATAGCTGCGCTGACCTCAAATGCGATTAAAAGGCCATCAGGTATTTCAAACTGACACCCGGCTGTATATCCAGCTTAGGAAACATCATGCTGAGCTTGGAGTCGAGAAGCTCGCGTAGAGAAAACCGCCGTCGAGGCTCGACGACTTTTGGCTCTCCTTCGATCCCGACGACTTCTGCTGCCAACTGAATGGCATCCTCCAGATCTCCCAGTTCATCGACCAGCTTCGCCTCCTTCGCCTGGCGCCCGGTGAAGATACGGCCATCCGCCAACACTTGAGCTGCCCGGAGTTCCATCGACCGGCCTTCGGCCACGGCCTCGATAAACTGCTTGTGGACGTCGTCCATCACGGCTTGTAGCAAACCCCGCTCTTCCGGGCTCATCTTCCGGAGAGGAGAGCCCACATCTTTGTATTTTCCACTCTTAATGACGACTCCTTCCACACCTATCTTCTGCAACAGACCTTCTACGTTTGCCGTTTCCATAATGACACCGATACTCCCGGTGAGCGTCCCCGGGTTCGCCACAATTCGATCCGTGGCAGCCGCAATATAATACCCACCCGAGGCCGCAACACTCCCCATGGAGGCAATGACCGCTTTATTGCTCTTATCTCGAACCCGCTTGATCGCATCATAGATCTCCTGCGATGGCACCACGCCACCTCCGGGAGTATCGATGCGCAGCACGATTGCCTTGACAGAAGGGTTCTCGCTGAACCGCTTGAGTTCTCCGACGGTGGCCTGTGAATCCACAATGACACCTTCAACCCGAATCAAGGCAATACGATCCTCGGTGGAGAAATCGAGATCCGGGAAAAAGAGATTCATCAAGACCAGGGTCCCTATCACCGCCGCAAACAACCAAGAGATTTTGCGGAACAGGTGGCGTTTTTGAGGACGCTCGGTTTCCATTGTGTCATCCACCATTACACCAACCTATTTCCCAGCAGGCGAGACCACCCTAGCTTTGATCGTCCGATTGCGCACGTTTCCGGCTTTGCTTGGCTGCTCGGCCGAGACTTTGATCCAACTCCCCTTGTGATGAGTGATAGTCATCAACCTGCTTACGATCCCAATCAAGCTGATGGTCTCGAAGGCTGAGGGCAATCTTGCGCTCTTCTTGGTCGACTTTGATTATCTTCGCCGTGACGTCGTCTTGCAACTTAAACTTTTCTTCCAGCTTCGCAGAGGATTCCAAGCCAGATTCACTCACATGGATTAATCCCTCAACACCACCGTCGAGTTCGATAAAGATCCCAAAATCGGCAACCTTTGTCACTTTACCAGCCACTGAGTCACCAACATGGTATCGCGATGGAATCGTCTCCTCCCAGGGATCGCGAGCCAATTGCTTGTAGCCAAGTGAAAGCCTTTCCTTTTCTTTGTCGATACGTAACACCACCGCTTCCACTTTTTGCGCTTTCTTGAACAGTTCCGAAGGATGCTTGATATGCTTGGTCCATGACATATCGGAAATATGAATGAGCCCATCGATGCCTTCTTCGAGCCCGACAAAGGCGCCGAAATCCGTCAGGCTCTTCACCTTGCCCTCTATGCGCGTCCCGATCGGATATTTGCTCTCGATCATGTCCCACGGATTGGGAGCTGTCTGTTTCATGCCCAATGAAATCTTGCGGCTGGCCGGATCGACATTCAGCACGGCCGCTTCAACCTGATCACCGACTGCTACGACTCTCGACGGATGTCGGACTTCGTGCGTCCACGACATCTCAGACACGTGCACCAATCCCTCCACACCCGGCTCGAGTTCCACAAATGCTCCGTAATCAGTCAAACTGACCACCCGACCTCGAACTCTCGTGCCAATAGGGTATTTTCCAGCGACATTGGTCCAAGGATCCGCGGTCTTTTGCTTGAGCCCGAGAGAAATTCGACCCGTCTCTCGATCATATTTCAAGACCGTCACTTCCGCCTTATCTCCCACCGTAAACAGCTCTGAAGGATGGCCCACTCGCCCCCAAGACATGTCGGTGATATGCAGCAATCCATCAATCCCACCGAGGTCAATGAATGATCCGTAATCGGTAATATTCTTGACCGTCCCTTGAATCAGTTGCCCTTCCTTGAGCGTGGCCAGCGTCGTCTGCCGCTTTTTATCCCGTGTTTCTTCGAGCAGTACGCGACGGGAGACGACGACGTTCCCCCGCCGGTGATTGATCTTGATGATCTTCAGGGGAAAGGTCTTTCCAACAAGCCCGTCCAGATCACGGACAGGATGCAAATCAATCTGCGAGCCTGGCAGGAACGCTTTGACGCCGATATCGACCATCATCCCGCCTTTGATGCGTGACACAATCTTGCCTTCAATACTTTTTTCTTCGTTGTAGAGTTTCTCGAGTTCTTCCCAAATCTTCATCTTGTCGGCTTTTTCCTTGGAAAGAACGAGATTGCCGTCCGCATCTTCACATTCTTCGATATAGACTTGGAGCCGGTCACCGATCTTGATATTTTGAAGCTCCTCGGATGAAAAATGATCGCGGGGAATCATGCCTTCAGATTTGTAGCCGATATCGACGATGACCTTATCTTTGGTCTGGGCCACTATGCGGCCTTCGGTAATCGTGCCTTCCTCTAGATTGCGAAAGGTCTCCTCGTACAATGCGGCCAATGCATTGCGGTCTAACTGAGCATCACTGCTATTGGATACCGTACCCATATGAAGGTCCTACTCTTTCCGACTGATGTCGGGTGCTGATGGTGAAATCGCCGACCTCACTCAGCATTGTGAGCATCGGCGGTCTGCCGGTTCGCGGTGCCCGCATCCAGACTGTCCTTGCCTTCGGGAACGGGAACTTGGCCTAAGGCTGCAATCTGTTCGATCACCGTCCGGCTGACGTGTTGATAGAACTGCTTGGTTTCTGCCCGCTCTCCTTGCTCCCCCGTTTCAAACACGATGGGAGGTCCGAATCGTACCGTGACCTGACGCCATCGAGGCCAGCAAGCCCCGACGGGCAGCACCTCAAAGGTTCCTTTCAGATACACTGGAACGACCGGGCACCCCGTCTTGGATACAATCACACCAATCCCGGCTTTCGGCGGTCGAAGGTGCCCATCGTGGGTACGCCTCCCCTCTGGGAAAATGACGACCACTTTCCCTGATCGTATCAGGCTGATTGCTTTCCCGAACGCCTCTCGGTCCAGTCGTCCGAGTTTGACGGGAATCCAGCCTAATGACTGCAACATCTCATTCAGTACCGGGATGGGGAACAAATCATTCCGTCCCAGATACCAGGCCCTTCGATTCAACCCGCAGCCAAGCAGGGGGATATCAAGGTAACTGGCGTGATTCGCGGCAATCAGAAAGCCTCCGGTGCGAGGAAGCTGTCCCTCCACTCGGTACCGGAAGCAAATCTTACCGATGACCCTGGCCAGCACCCACAGAAATCCGTAGACAATCCCGCTCACAACCCAGTCGACATGGCTGAGATCATTAACTCCACTACCTGCTCAGGGCTGAGCGTAGAGGTATCAATCGATCGTGCGTCAGGTGCTGGAACCAGTGGGTCAATCGGTCGGGTCCGATCTCGCAAATCTCGGTCCGATAGATCCTGATACGTCGTCTCAATCGCCCCTCCACGACCTGCCGCCACAAGTTCACGGTGCCGTCTCTCAACACGAATGCTTGCATCCGCGTCGAGGAAAAATTTGTACGGTGCCGCAGGAAATACCCTTGTCCCGATATCACGTCCTTCGGCAACCACCGAATCGCGCTGGCCGATTTGGCGTTGGATCGGCAGCAACCATTCGCGAACGCCCGGAATGGTAGACACAACGGAAGCCGCCGCGGTCACGTCCGGTGCACGGAGCTCCCCCGTCACATCGATGCCATCAACCAAGACTTGCATCGCGCCATTTTGAAATTGCATGTGGAGCGAGGTCAACGACAATAATTTCACGACCTGGTCAGGTTCAGTCGGCAGTATTTTTGACCGCAACGTTTTCCATGCGACGGCTCGGTATAACGCCCCGGTATCAAGATACAGACACCCGAGACGAGTTGCCAATAACTTGGCGACCGTGCTCTTCCCTACTCCAGCCGGCCCATCAATCGCGATAATCACAGAGCACCTATTCTATTCAAGTCGCACAAGCACGTCCTCATGCGCTCACGAGTTGAGCGAGAGCTTCTTCAAAATTTGGGAAAGAGGTGTCCACACAGCCTGTGTCCGCAATCGTCATGCTTTGTTCCGCGGTAAGACCTCCAATGGCAAGAGACATGGCGACCCGATGGTCTCCGTGGCTCTGTGCCGCACTCGTGGCCTTGAGGCGCCCATTTCCTCCACCCTGCCCTAATCCTTGGATGATCATTCCGTCCCTCCGCTCCTCCACGAGGGCCCCCATCGCACGCAATTCACCACTCATGGTTGCAATCCGATCGCTCTCTTTGACCCTCAATTCTTCGGCTCCAGAAATCACAGTCTCTCCATCCGCTACGGCCGCGGCCACACATAGGACAGGAAATTCATCGATCGTTTGTGGGATGAGTTCAGAACCAATTGTGACGCCTTTTAGCGAAGCAGACCGTACACGAAGATCGCCGACTGGTTCACCGGCCTCCTCTCGCTGATTCAGCACTTCGATATCGGCGCCCATCATTCTCATGACGTCCATCAGGCCGGTTCTCGTCGGATTCAACCCCACCTGGCGAAGGGTCACGTCAGATCCCGGCACGATCGTCGCCCCAACGATAAAGAACGCGGCGGCGGAAAAATCTCCTGGGATCGCAATATGGACACCGGGCCATCCGACAGATGGTCGCCCGTGCAACACCAGCGTACCATGTTCTCTCGTGAGAGGAATTCCAAAGTACTGAAACATCCGCTCAGTATGATCTCGCGACAGACTCGGCTCCTTGTAGCAAGTCTTCCCTTGAGCAAACAGTCCGGCAAGAAGGAGAGACGACTTGATTTGCGCACTCGCCACAGGCGACGTGTAGTCGATTGCATGAAGGCCGGACCCGGTAATCGCTAATGGGGCCAGTTCTCCTCCCTTGCGACCACCGATGACTGCTCCCATTTGGCGGAGCGGCTTGACCACTCGTCCCATCGGACGCCGTCTGATCGACTCGTCACCAGTGAGGACTGAGAAAAAGTCCTGACCAGCCAAGAGGCCTGTCAGCAACCGAATACCGGTTCCTGAATTTCCGCAATCAATCGGGGTGTTGGGCTCAGTTAACCCCCAAAACCCCTTCCCGCAAATCGTCAATTTGGCCGGTGTGTGTGTGATAGAAATCCCGAGACTCTGAAACGCCCTCATCGTATTGAGGCAATCTTCTCCCTGGCAATAGTCCGAGATCGTACTCGTACCTTCGGCAAGCGCCGTGAGGATAATGGCTCGATGGGTGAGGGACTTGTCGCCGGGAACCGTGATCGTTCCTTTGAGTGGTCGGCCTGGCGTAATCGTCAACGATGTCATGGGTGACTCGGAGCAGCGCTACTCAATTTCTCACGTTCGCCTTTTGCCCGTTCAAGCGACTTCTCGATACCAGCGGCATCTCCTGCCTTGATCAGTTGCTTCAATTCGTCCAAGGCCCTCGTGTATCTGTCGATATAGGACACTACATTGTCTCGATTCCATAGAAAAATGTCCCGCCACATTTCCGGCGAACTGGCAGCAATCCTCGTGGTGTCCCGTAATCCTCCACCAGAATGCCCGGCCAGATCAAGAGACGGAACCTGTTGATCACGAAGTTCGGCTAAGGCGTTCATGAGGGCAAATGCTGCGACATGCGGTAAATGACTGACCGCCCCAAGGATCTGGTCGTGCACATAGGGATCCATCGTCAAGACGATCGAGCCTGCCTCTTCCCACAATTGTCTCACCCGAGCCAGCGCGGTGGAATCGGATTGTTTCGTGGGCGTCTGAATACAGCGAGCACCGTTAAACAATTGATCTGACCCGGCGGCAACCCCGGTTTTTTCTTTCCCTGCGATAGGATGGGCACCGACAAAGTGCACACCCGGAGGCATCGCCGACTCCGACTGCTCGACCAACCTTCCCTTCACACTTCCGACATCACTGACGATCGCACCCATGCTCAGGCAATGCGCCCATTCCTGGAGATGACGCTCATAGGTATCGACGGGTGTCGCCAATACGACCAAATCCGCCCCACGCACCGCCTCTTGAGGATCGGCCACGTATCGATCGATGGCGCCCAAGGCAACGGCCGTCTTGAGATTTTCGACGCGTCGACCAACACCAGTTACCTGATCGGCCAGAGCCTTTCGCCTGATCACCATGCCGAGCGACCCACCTATCAAGCCCACGCCAATGATCACGACATGTTTGAAATGAACCGCCATCGCTCTTCAGAGCTCCCTCCCCACAGCCTTTGCAATATTTCTGAGGTCACCCATGAGCGCTTTAAACTTGGACGGCTTAATGGACTCCTCACCGTCGCACAATGCACACTCTGGATTTGAATGCACCTCAATCAGGAGACCATCGGCTCCAGCCGCAACCGCGGCTTTCGACATTGGAGCGACAAGATCCCACTTTCCAGTGGCATGACTCGGGTCGACAATGACGGGGAGATGCGAGAGTTCTTTCAGGGTGGGAATGGCCGCGAGGTCCAGCGTGTTACGATATTGTGTTTCAAATGTACGTATGCCTCGCTCGCACAACATGACATTCTGGTTGCCGCGCGACATGATGTACTCAGCTGATAGGAGAAACTCCTTGATAGTTGCCGATAGACCTCGCTTCAGGAGGACCGGCTTGTCATATGCCCCGACCTCTTTGAGGAGTTCGAAGTTCTGCATGTTTCGAGCCCCGACCTGGATGATATCCGCCTTCTCGAGAAAGAGCTCGATGTCCCTGGTGTCCAAAATCTCACTCACCACCGGCAATCCGGTCTGTTTCCTCGCTTCGACCAAATAATCGAGTCCTTCGCGACCCAAGCCTTGGAAGGAATACGGTGACGTTCTGGGCTTATACGCTCCGCCGCGAAGAATCGTGGCTCCAGCAGCTTTCACCTCGTGCGCAATCCCTACCGTAAGTTCAAGCCGTTCAACCGCACAAGGCCCCGCCATGATAGCTATCTTTTTGGCCCCGATCTTGACCCCACCGACGTCGATGGTGGTCCCTTCTTTCTTAAACTCACGGCTCACCAGTTTCCATGGAGCAAGAATCGGCAGGACACTTTCCACACCTGGAAGTGCCGTCAACGGTTGGTTATGCAGGATTCGATCATCACCGATCACACCGATGATGGTCCGTTCCTGACCTGTAGAGATTTGAGATTTCAAGCCCAAATCGCGCAGCCGATCAATGATGTGATCGACCTCACTTTCTGAGGCTTCCGGTTTCAACACAATGATCATAATTCCCTCACTATAGGCCTACCTTGCTCCATCCAAGACTTTCTTGAATGCCTGGAGGAAAGCGGTGTTTTCGTCGGACTGACCGATGGTCACGCGAATCATGGTTCCCTCGATATGCCGCACAATAATCCCCTCTCGCAGCAGCGCGTCGAATACCGATCGACCATCCCGTTGGGTATCAAAATAGAGAAAATTCGTCTGGCTCGGGATCGGAGTCATTCCTAAGGCACGCAGCCCTTGTCCCAGTTGCTCCATGCCAGCTGCGTTGACCGCCCGGCTCTCAGCCACATGATCATCATCCTCCAACGCCGCGAGGGCGGCTTTCTGAGCCAAACTATTGGCGTTAAACGGAGGCCGGACTCGGTTCAGGAAGCCGATGATCTCCGGGGTACTGATCCCATACCCAATTCGCAATCCCGCAAGCCCATAGATTTTGGAGAACGTCCGTAACACGATCGCGTTCCGCCCTTGCTTCACATACGCCATCGCATCGGGGAATTGGGGATTGCGAACATATTCAAAGTAGGCTTCATCGAACACGACGATGACATCTTCCGGGACTCGAGCCATAAGCCGATCAACGGCGTCTGCCGGCACCATCGTTCCGGTGGGGTTATTGGGGTTACAGAGGAAGAGTAATCGGGTTCGAGGCGTAATGGCCCGCGCCATCGACTCAAGGTCGTGGACCCAATTGACCAGGGGCACGACTATCGGCTTGCCATGGACGGCGGTGACTTCCATCTTGTAGATCACAAAGGTGTGATCAGCCATGATGGCTTCATCACCCGGAGTCAAGAACGTTTTGGCCAATAGGCCAAGGATCTCATCAGACCCATTTCCCACAATGACATGGTCGTGAGCCACCTTCCATCGATCCGCAATCGCCTGACGGAGTTGGGTCGCTCCACCGTCGGGATATCGGTGCAGCGTAGCCTGCACCCCATGGAGCGCGGCTAGTGCTTTCGGTGAAGGTCCCAGCGGATTCTCATTGGACGCCAGCTTAATGACGCGAGTGAGGCCAAGTTCTCGTTGGAGTTCCTCGACGGGTTTACCGGGAACATACGGACTGAGGGAGCGGATATCTGGGTGGATCTGTAATCCCATGGTCAGCTGTGAATAGCGTACGACCCTAAAATTTTCATGAAGAGGCAACGTCCCTTGACTTCTTCCACAGCTCGACTGACCCGTTCTTCGTTGATATGGCCTTCGACATCCACGAAGAAGATATATTCCCACGCCTTTCGCTGGGAGGGACGAGATTCAATTTTGGTCATATTCAGCCCGTGGGAAGCAAAGGGGCGGAGCAGGTCGTAGAGCGCCCCGACTTTATCTTTCACGGATAACATCACTGACGTCTTATCCTTGCCGGTCCGCTCTGATGGTTTCTGCGAAAGAATCAGGAAACGAGTGAAATTGTTCAGATTATCTTCGATTCTGGCCTTGATGACTTTGAGCCCATAGAGTTGACCGGCCAATTCTGATGCAATGGCCGCGGACACGGGTTCCTCAATGCAGACCTCCGCCGCCCGGGCCGTGCTGGCCACCTCGACCGCAGGAACATGCGGAAGATTCGTTTCAAGCCAGTTCCGACATTGTGCAAGGGCATGCGGATGGGAATAGATTTTCTTGACGTCCTCAATCAGGCCCGACTTTGACAAGAGATGGTGCGAAACCTCTTGAAGAATTTCCCCATAGATCAATAAGTTGGAATCGATAAACATGTCGAGCGTGTGATTCACCACACCTTCCGTCGTGTTTTCAATCGGCACCACCCCGAAGTTGGCTCGCCCTCTCTCAACCTCGCTGAACACCTCTTTGATGCTGTGGACAGGTACATACTGAACGGACGATCCGAATTTCTGCATGCTCGCCATATGGGTAAAGGTCGCCCGCGGTCCTAAGTAGGCCACCTTCTGAGGCGACTCCAGCGACAGAGACGCCGACATGATTTCTCGATACACGGACCGAATGGCTTCGCTGGGGAACGGCCCCGTATTGCGATTGGTCAACCGGTCGACGATTTCAGCCTCACGCCCCGCAGTGTGGAGATTGGCATCGGCATCTTTTTCTTTTTTGATCTTGCCGATCTCGATGACACTCTTCGACCGCTCGTTGAGTAAACGAAGGAGCTCATCATCGATCCTATCGATTTCCTTGCGGTATTCCGACATGTCTCTTGACATAGTGAGACAAACCTCAGACATCGAATCCGGGAGGGCGACCTCATCCCCGTGAGGGAAAGGGAACCGGTATAGACAGGTGGTCGATCTTACAGGAACGTTGGAAACCATTGCAAGGACAGGGCTGAGGTATGGAGAGTTTCCAAAAGATTGGAATCCGCTGTTTACATCAGGAATGGTGAGGAACGTTTGAAGTGGTCGTACGCTAACCGGGTGACTTGGCGACCTCGACCAGTGCGATCCAGGAAGCCGGCCTGAATGAGATAGGGTTCGTACACGTCTTCGATCGTCCCCTTATCTTCCTGAACCGCTGCTGCCAAGGATTCAACACCGACCGGTCCCCCGTTGAACTTCTCGATGATGGTCAGAAGAATCTTGCGATCCATGTCGTCGAAACCAGCATCATCGATTCCCAACCAGGCTAACCCTTCTTGTGCGACCAGTTTGGTGATATGCCCATCCGCCTTGATTTGGGCATAGTCTCGAATGCGCTTGATAAGCCGATTGACAATCCGTGGTGTGCCCCGCGCGCGGTGCGCGATTTCCGCTGCCCCCTCCCGGTCGATTCCGATACCGAGGACCCCGGCAGATCTGGTTACGATCGCTTCCAGCTCGGACGGCCCATAGAATTCAAGCCGATACACCAACCCAAATCGATCGCGCAGCGGAGAAGTAAGCGACCCAGCCCGCGTCGTCGCTCCCACCAGCGTAAACGGTGGAAGATCGAGCTTCACAGTCCTCGCGGCAGGACCTTGCCCAATGACCAGATCCAGCTGAAAATCCTCCATCGCCGGATACAGCGCTTCTTCCACGGACGCGGGCAGACGGTGAATCTCATCGATAAAGAGCACATCATGCGCTTGAAGATTGGTCAGAATGGCCGCTACGTCGCCTGCATGAGCAAGGACCAACCCCGAGGTCGACCGCAGCGTCGCTCCCATCTCTTTGGCAATAATGTGGGCGATGGTCGTCTTCCCAAGACCGGGGGGACCGTAAAAGATCGCGTGGTCGAGTGCTTCGCGCCGTTGTTGGGCCGCTTCGATACAAATCCGAAGTGACTCCTTCACCTTCTCTTGGCCAACGTATTCGTCGAGCGTCTGAGGCCTGAGTATATTCTCTAGACCTTGCTCTTCGTCCGTAGCGCGGCTGGTCACCAAACGGTCAGTCATGATGTGATCCTCATGCTCACTTGTTGTCCGGCGCCTGTTGATATTTGGGGGGAGGTGGCAGAGCCCCCTGGCCTGGCCTAGCCGTACTCCCGCAATCCGGAGGACAGGTTTTGTACCCTTGGTTCGGATCGGGCAAGGTCGCTTCCATGTTGCGCAACTGGCACTGACTCATCCGGCCACCGTCGCTGCTTCCACAGCGCGCAGGAACCGAGGAACTGCCGATTTCGGCATAGCCGTCGGGACACGCCCCACAGACCCCCAGCATGTTTGCTCCTAGCGGGACACATTGTACGAGCGTTGGATCCTCGTCTTTGCAGATCTCAGGGGACTGCGTCACACCGGTTTTCGCATACCCCTCCGGGCACTGCCCGCAGGTCATCCTGATACTCTTGGGCTGCGGAGCCTCCTCCGCGATGCTGGCGTGTGGGCACGTGACAACGACCGTCGCTCCGATGGCCCCAGCACACATGAAGAGCGTTACCGCATTCCTGATATCGAATGGCATCATGCTTACCCCCTTGCAAGTTCCTTGAGGCCTTCCCGAATGAGCTCTTTCAACGCCAGGGAGCCTGGTGCGGCCTTCATCACACGCTTCAAGGCATCCTTGGCGTCCTGAGCACGATAGCCTAAGTTTATCAGAGCGGAAAGCGCATCCTCATAAGGCCCCTCCGTGTCGGAAGCTTCCGCGGCGGAGGACCGGGGGTAGATACCGTGAATTTTATGGACCTTGTCTTTCAGTTCAAGCGTAATGCGCCCAGCCGATTTCTTCCCGATACCAGGAACCGTGGCAAGCTTCTCGACGTCGTCCGTCTGGATGGCTTGAACCAGGTCTGTAATCGATAAGCTGGAGAGCACACTCAGGGCGAGCTTCGGACCGATGCCTGACACGCTGGTCAGCAGCAAAAACGATTCCTTTTCACTTTGCGAGAGAAAACCGAACAGCTGGATGGCATCTTCCCGGAGATGCGTATGAACATGCAGCCCGGTGACTTCGTCTACATTGGGAAGGGCGTAATAAGTGCTGAGGGGAATATGAACTTCGTACCCGACCCCCTGCACATCAAGCGTCAGGTGGGTGGGTGCCTTGAATGCCAACCGCCCCGTGAGAAAGGCGATCATGTCGTCTGGTTATCCGAGTGACATGATGATGTTGGTTGGCCGACCTCGCTATCCTGCTGCCGTCGCGGCCACTTTCTCCATGACTTCGTCCGGAATATCGAAATTCGCGTGGACCTTCTGCACATCGTCGTGCTCATCCAAAATTTCCATCAGCTTGAGCATTTGTTCAGCGGACTTTTCGTCCAGGCGGATCGTGTTCTGCGGAATGAAGGTGATTTCGGCCAGAGTCGTGTCGATGTTGGCATCCACCAACGCCTTCTTTACCGCCTCGAAATCTTGCGGACTGGTAAGGACCTCATAACTCTTCTCACCGACCTTCACGTCCTCCGCCCCGGCATCGAGGGCCAACGAGAGCAGGGCATCTTCATCGACCTTCCCCTTTTCAATCGCAACAAGTCCCTTCTTATGAAACTGCCAGGCGACGGCACCCGCTTCGGACATATTGCCATGATTTTTCGTGAGAAGACTGCGAATTTCCGCGACGGTCCGGTTCCGGTTGTCGCTCGTAATCTCGAGCAGCAGTGCAGTCCCTCCAGGACCGTATCCTTCTAACGCAAACTCCTCATAGTTCACGCCAGGCAGTTCCCCCGTCCCACGCTGGACGGCTTTCTTCATCGTGTCGCCCGGCATATTGGCTTCTTTGGCCTTGGCGATCGCCAGACGCAATCGTGGATTTGCGTCAGGGTCACCACCGGACCGAGCCGCAATGGTAAGTTCCCGGATGATTCGCGTGAAGATCTTCCCGCGCTTCGCATCCTGGGCGCCTTTGTGCCGTTTGATCGTGGACCAGTGACTATGTCCACCCATGTGTTCCTCCTCTACCCTGGCTCGAACCCTCATGAGCAAGCTAGAGATGTGCGATGAAGGAGTAATAGCGCTAGGATGGTAGAGGTAGCACAGGCTTCAGAAAGGTGTCAAATGACATTGGAGGACTCATCATCCGTCACCTATTCGGAGTAGATGAGAAGCAAAAGACCAAAGAGGATCACGGATCCCGCCCAGGCAACTTCCCACCGCCTGACCATGTGCGGCGAGGCGCGGGGTAGCCACGATGCCAGGCCCTTCGACAGGGCCGCGCCAACACCCACACTCCCCAAGAGTGCATGGTGAAATTCGATCCTCTCACTGCCAGGGTGGTTTCCGTGTGAATGGAAGAACAGCAATAGACTCCCAACGAGAACGAAGAGAATCAGTGGAGCTGCCCAGGCCGGATGCCGAACCCACCCGAGTCGGCGTAGCGCCTCACACAAGGCGATGACTGCGGCAAGAACTCCATAGAACTTGTGCTCGACGATTTCTCGGTCTGGGCCAAAAAACGTCTCATAAAAACCGAGCGACCCGATCGGCCAGGCGTCATGGTCACTCCAGACCAGCATATAGGCCCCGATGACAGCGAGGGTACCAGGCAGAACGAGACGGGTCCATAGCGGCAGTGGGTATTGCAGCGCATATCCCAGCTCGGCAAGGCCAAATACCACATCGCAAAGACCAGCGAAGTGATGGTTGAACTCTGAAAAATCCTTCCCTTCTGGTGAGCCCTCCCAACCGTGACGATCCTGGGTGCCATGGGAACTATGCGTCGTGTCCGTCGTGAGGGAAGCTTCATGATGTTCAAAGGCTGGTTCTGGCCACCCAACTGCGGGCCACGCAACAAACACGCCCACCAGTAACAGAGCCGACAGTAGAGCAATCCCACACTTCATCCTGGACCCATTTGCCAAGCCACCGCAGATAGTAAAAGGGCCCATCCAGACGGCCGGATGGGCCCTTTTCATTCTCGGCGCTATCTACGTTCGTTTACATGAACTTCATGAACTTATCTTTGGCCTCGTCCATCACTTCAGCCGTGATGGTCGAGACTCCACGTTCTTTGGCCATACGTTCGACTTCTTTGCGGGCCATCGGACGGATGAAGTCCGGGATATTCTCCAGGCGTTGCTCGGCCTCCCGCGACCACATCATGCCCTCGGGCGAATAGTTTTTGGAATCGTCCATCACTTGCAGCGTGATCGTGTTGAATCCGTTATTACGCGCATAGGTTTCCACACTGCTCTGGACCATCGGTTTCACGAAAACCGGAAGGCGATCGAGCTTTTCCTTCGCATCGGGCGTCCAGGTAAATTCCGATGCAGCAGAGTCGCCGTTCGCAGGCTTGCCGCTGGCCGTCAACCCCATCTCAGCGACCATCGCAGAGAACGGGCACCCACTTGCTTTTTCAGGCGCCTTCGCAGGCGACGCAGCGGCAGCAGAAACTGCCGGCGCAGGTGCCGTGGGTGTCTTCACAGCGGGAGCGGTGTGGCCGTTTCCTCCCAAAGCCTGCAAGCCTTCCATGGAGGCGGCTGGCGCGGCCTTCGGGCTCAGCTTCAACCCCAAGGCATTCATCATGTTGGTTTCGCCTGAATTGGTCACCATTGAAAACTTCGCGCTACACGAGGGACAGGCGAAAAAGACGCCGAGGGAACCTTCCTCCGGCTTCTCCACTTTCTCCAGACTCATATATGTTTCGCAATTGAGACAAACAAATTTCATAAAGACTCCTGTGGCAGTCGCTCGCAAGTGTGAATCGTGGAGGTACGCTATCATACGGATTTTCAGGGAGTCAAACGGCGTGAAGGCGGTGAAGTGATGGGGTGTGCATTCAAGATCCTCGCGCAACAGATTGGTGAAATGCATGAGCCGGACTGTGCCAGTTCAGGATTTTCCGTGGCCGATTGTTGAGCATCGTCTGCACCCGTTTGATCTCGCCCCGTGACACCGTATGAAAGTGGGGACCGGCGGCGTGGGGACGGCAGTGTCCGGACGGCCCGGACAAAGACCTGCCGCACTGCACTGGCATGTTGAATCGCACGACTGATCGATCGTCCCCTCCACGGCGCGACCGGACCATTCAGACCAGGCAACGGTATCCCCCCCCCCCATACCGATTCCTCATGCTG
>JAOUMR010000036.1 GCA_029881435.1 Nitrospira sp. | reverse complement strand
CTCGTTGGACCTTTCGTTGGTCCTCATCACTCAGCTTTGAGAACAACGCCTCTGCTTTTTGTGCAATAGCCCCCTGCAATTCACCCATCGCCTTGTAGGCCGCATGATGCAGCTGGCCACCCTGCCGATCCTCCCACAGGCGCCTGAGCACGAACTCCACCAAGGGGAGATGGCCCGGTTCATCGCCCACCTGTTCCAGAATCAGATCAACCAAGCCCGCTTCAAACGTGAGCCCAACCTTCTTCGCCGGTTCCTGGATGGCCAGGCGCAACTCCTCCCGCTTCATCGGGCCAAGATTCACCTGGGCGCCTTGCACCCGGTCGGACAATGGTCGATAGTCGGTAATGGCTCTGCCGAAAAAGTCTCCCCGTAGGGTGAGCACTACGCTCAGTCTTGTGTTCGCCGTGGCATCAAGAATGTTGTCGATGAAGCACCCCCGGGCCTTGTCATCCTTGCAAAGCGTAAACAATTCCTCCCACTGATCGGCAATGAGGAGCAGATGATCTGTACCGGGCTGTTTCGCGAGCACGCGGTCCACAACCTCGCGCAGCTTGACGGTTCGACTGAGCAGCGCCTCGGCCAGCTTGTTCGTCTCAATCAACCGATCGGTTTCTGTCATGTCCGGCTCCAGGAACGGCATGAGCACTGCCGCCAAGGCATGGACCGGACGATCGGTTGGAACAATTGTCGCAATCTCCCAGACACAATCACGGGCCTTGCGCAGTTCCGGCACGAGACCCGCTCGCACAACCGACGATTTGCCACTCCCCAACGCGCCCACTACCACCACGAGATGGTGCTGCTGCACCGCACTCGTGAGCTGACTAATAGCCGCTTCACGCCCAAAGAAGAACGGCGCATCTTCTTCTCGGAAGTAGAGCAGCCCACGATAGGGACAGATGGTGGCGAGTGTGTTGCGGACAGTGTCTTGGGCATCCGGACCGGGCGGCCGGCCATGAATGGCGTTGACCAGTGTGTTCAGCAGAATTGGATCGTCGACACGAGCACGGAAATCGACCCAGGTATTCTGACTCAAAAATCCCAGCGGCGGTTCAGCGCCTGGCAGCAGAACGGGGATAACGGGAAAGGTTTGGCCTTGACGTTCGGCGGCCACCTGGCGTTCCAGTGCAAGATACTGCTCGCGCTGCTGCCACGGACCCATCTCACCCTGGCCGATACAAACCGCCACGGTTCGACAACGCGCCAGGGTCTCTTCCAATGCCTTGGGCCACGATTGCCCCGGTGTGAGATACCACCGGTCGAGAAAGACGGTGAGACTCTGCTCGCGTAACCGTGTCGCGAGCGCCTCGACGTGCGCATGGTCACGCCAGTGGTAGCTGAGAAAGACATCGAACTGGTTCGACATTTGATCCGCCATCCAAGTCACATGCTCCGTATGGAAGCCTAGGTGGCGCATTCTACCGTTTCGTCAGACAAAGGCAACCTTTCGACTGGACGTTCCGAGCTTGCCGATGAACTCATGGTTCGCCAAGCTCACCACGAACGTATTTTGGAGACACTACACCACAAGTCATTTCAACCGCCCCTGTTCCATCATTGAACCAACCATCAGCAGTTGCTACCATGCTAGGTCATCCTGTTACGGGAGCGAACACTGTGCCCAACCCTTTGCCCCCCAAACCGTCAACCAATCACCTCATCATCGAAGGTGCGAGGCAGAATAATCTCAAGAACGTCTCGCTGCAGATTCCGCACAATCTGGTGACGGCCATTACCGGCGTGTCAGGGTCCGGGAAATCTTCGCTGGCGTTCGATACGATCTTTGCGGAAGGTCAGTGGCGCTATGTCGAATCCCTCTCGACCTATGCCCGCATGTTTCTCGACAAGGTGGCTCGTCCGGATGTGGATCGAATCCTCAACGTACGGCCGGCCATTGCGATCGAGCAGAAAAATCAGGTGCGTACGGCACGCTCGACGGTGGGGACGACGACGGAAATAGCCGACCTGCTGCGCCTGCTCTTCGCCAAAATCGGTAAACCCACCTGCCCGGATTGCAAGCAGGAAGCTCGCGCCTTTCATCCCAATACCGTGGCCGACGACCTCCTTAATCGATGGCGCGATACGCGGGCGATGGTGCTCTATCCGATTGCGACTCCCTCGGCCAAGGAAGAGGCGGCGTGTATCCACTCGTTGCTCACGCGCGGCTTCACTCGAATTAAGACGAATGACGACGTACTGGATTTGCATGACGCTGGACAACCATCACTCCACACATGCTCCAACCTCTTCATCGTCCTCGATCGCCTCGTGATCCGGGAAGACAATCGCACTCGTCTTGTCGAAGCCATCGAAACGGCGTTTCGCGAAGGAGAAGGCCTCTGTTCGATCGATATCATCAACCATGGCCGACAGTCCTACAGCACGAAATTTCTCTGCCAAGGTTGCGGGCGCACTTTCGAATCCCTGCGGCCGATTCTCTTTTCGTTCAACCATCCGCTCGGTGCCTGCCCGGAATGCAAAGGGTTCGGCAATGTCCTACGGTATGATCCCGAGCTCGTCATCCCCGACCACACCAAGTCCCTCGCCCAGGGCACCATCGAGCCTTGGAGCAAGCCCGGCGCTGATTGGTGGCAGAAGCAGATGCTCGTCGCCATGAAACGGCACGGCGTTGACGTAACCGCTCCGTTTACGTCGCTTTCCAAAGACACACAACGGTTGCTCTGGGAGGGCGAGAAGTCCTTCGATGGCATCAATGACTTCTTCGACTACCTCGAAGGCAAACGCTATAAGCTGCATGTCCGCGTGATGCTCAGTCGGTATCGCACCCCCTTCGATTGCCCCAGCTGCCATGGCACTCGCCTCAAACCGGGTGCGTTGTTCGTCAAGATTGCCGACGGCGATATTCACACAACGATGGAACGAACCGTGGAAAGTCTTTCAGGATGGGCAGAATCTCTGCCGCTGCGCCAATCCGAGCAGGAGATTGCCGCAGATATTCTTCGGCAACTCAAGGCGAAGCTGGAATTTCTCCAGCGTGTCGGCCTTGGATACCTCACACTCAATCGGCAAACCAAGACCCTCTCCGGCGGGGAAGCGCAGCGCGTGGCGCTCGCCAACCAACTGGGTTCCCGACTCGTCGGGACACTCTATGTCCTCGATGAACCGACCATCGGTCTTCATGCACGTGATACGGATTTATTAGCCGGTATCCTGCGTGATCTGGCTGCTGCCGGCAACACCGTCGTCGTCGTTGAACACGACCGCCGGATGATTGAATCGGCTGATCATATCGTCGAACTTGGCCCTCATTCCGGCGAAAAAGGCGGCGAAATTGTTTGTGCGGCGTCAACTGCTGAATTCAGGCAAGACCGGCGCGCCACCACAGCCAGATATTTACGTGGCGAAGACCACATTCCCCTCCCCTCGAAACGACGAACTGGCAATGGGAAAATGCTCGTGATCGCCGGTGCCGCCGAACATAATTTGAAAGACCTGTTCGTGCGCATCCCACTCGGCATGTTGGTCTGCGTCACCGGGGTCTCAGGCTCGGGCAAGAGTACGTTGGTTGAGGATACTCTCTACCGGGCCGTCGCCCGCGCGTTTCGCATGGAATCCCTTCCCATGGGCCACTTCAAAGCCATCAAGGGCATCGAGCACCTCAAAGGCATCAGGTTGATCGACCAGCAACCAATCGGACGCACCCCGCGATCCAACCCCATCACATACCTGAAAGCGTTCGACGACATTCGTCAGTTGTTTGCCTCTGAACGCGATGCCCGTAAGCAAGGATTCACGCCGGGCCACTTTTCTTTTAATGCCGTCGGTGGTCGATGCGAACGCTGCGAAGGGAGCGGCGTTGAAAAGCTGGAGATGTACTTCTTCGAGGACATCTACGCGCCCTGCGAGATCTGCGAGGGCAAACGCTTCAAACCGGAGACATTAAAGATTCGTTACCGTGGCAAGAACATCTCTGAGGTCCTCAATATGACCGTGGAGGAGGCGCTCTCCTTCTTCACCGGGACGACGAAGCTGCAGGAGCGGCTGCATCTGCTCACCTCTATCGGCCTCGGCTATTTGCGCCTCGGTCAATCCGCAACGACCCTCTCCGGC
Source organism: Nitrospira sp. (assembly GCA_029881435.1). GTDB lineage: Bacteria > Nitrospirota > Nitrospiria > Nitrospirales > Nitrospiraceae > Nitrospira_D. The sequence continues at coordinate 26,892 of JAOUMR010000036.1, read as the reverse complement.
GGCGAAGCTCAACGATTGAAAATCGCCGCCGAGTTGAAAGACGCCTCCGCCAAAGATGTGCTCTATATCATGGACGAGCCGACCACCGGTCTGCATTTTGAGGACATCAAAAAGCTCCTCGCCGTCCTCCAGAAACTCGTCAATGCCGGCAACACATTGGTGGTTGTCGAACACAACCTCGACGTCATCAAGTCCGCCGACTGGATCATCGACCTCGGCCCCGAAGGCGGCGCCGGCGGCGGACAGATTGTGGCCGAAGGACGGCCAGAACAAGTCGCGAAGGTGGCAGCGTCCCATACCGGACGATTCTTAGCAGATGTGCTCCGGCCACTTGATTCCAACATCAGTTAGAAAAGCCAAACAAGTTTGCAGCGCGGTAGGCATGGCTCATTTCTTTGACATCATGCTGAAACCAGCTCGATAGCCAATTCTGATAGGTCAGCGCACACACCTGTGCGTCCGCTCCATCACACAGACAGCAGATCGCTAAGCGGGCCGCCATCATCCCCGACATGATCGCCCGTAAGACACCGTGCGACGAAGAGGGGTCGAGCACCGCCGCCGAATCCCCAGCGAGGAAATAGCCAGGCCCAGCTACAGTCTCCGCCATTCGCCATGTGACATCCGCACTACGAGACGGTTCGGCCTCAAGCCCTTGAAGACCATCTGGAATCCATGTGAGGTCTGGTCGATTGTGTGCTTCGGTGACGCGAGTCCATTGAAACCGATTCGGTTCGACCTCGGCAATCCAGGTCCACCCATCTTGGTCTGAGCGAATCGATGGCGATGGATCATCAAAACAACCGGTGGCATACCCAAATCGCGCCACCAATTGAGGTGAATGCCTCACAATTGGAATACGAAGCTGCCGTGCAAGTGTATGAGCGCTACCGGTGCAATCGATCACGTAAGTTGCAGCGACTGGTCCTTCGGATGTCATGACGCCAGCAACCTCATTGGACGCGTTGAACAACACCTCTGACACTTTACCTGCCAGAATCTGTGCCCCACGCGAACGCACACCGTCCAGTAATCGCTGGTCGAAATCTGCACGAATCGCCTGATAGCCTCGCCATGGGCCATTCGTATCCGTGCCATACGGCACGAATTGCATCGCTCCGCCCCATCCTGACCACACACCCAAGTGTCTCACGTATCCGGCTGACTCTAGCTGGTGCGCAACACCCAGCCTGGCTAACAGTGGCTCAATCCCAGGATGCAATGTTTCGCCAGGACGAAACCGTGGGAACGGCTTCTGTTCAACGATCGTGACCGGGATCTGCACATCCAAGAGAGTGAGTGCGGCGGCAGCCCCTGATGGACCGCCGCCCATGATGACGACCTGCATCACACACGCGACCATACGGCCTGACTCGACCGTTTACGAAGCGCCGTATCGGTCCGTGGACCGACCAGAAAGACTTGTCGATCCTGGATCGGGAGCAGGCCGCGCCGGAAATCACTCGGATGCGGCTGTTCCGTCTCCTCCCCTCCTAAGATCATGTCGACTCGATAGACCTCTCCAATCAAAACCGTTGAGGTATCCAATTGTGCGCGCTGTAATTCCGGATCGCCCGCGCTGACTTTTCGGAACGATGCGACAAAGCGTAGATTCCGATCGTCGCCTACGGTGCGGTAACATTTTGCGATAGCCTCCATCCGCAACTGATACTCTTCGCTTGAGACTTGCGTCGTGAGTCGCGGGGTGAAACGCCCCTCTAGCGCATTTTTGACATAATCCACATGCAGAAACTTCTCACAATCCAGGAACTCCACACCGCCGAAGGTACTAATCTTTGGCCCCACGACGCCATCCCACGGGAGCGCCCCCGTTTGTCCGATCTCCTCGTCGGTCAGCGGTGCCACGGTGGCCCGCAAACCTGGGTTTCCTGTGTTCGGCGACATGGCTCTGGACGCATCCGGCGCTACGGCAGGCCAGAATGTGCTGAGCGCCGCACAGAGTTTCGCATCTTCGGGAAATGGGCTTCCCAATCCGTACGCAGCCAAGTGTTGCACCTGAGCGGCCGACACACGTGTGCGATCGGTGCTGACATCCCAACCAGGCGCAAAGACCCCGGCACAATCGTCGGGCAAGCACGAATGGCGGTCGGCATCAAACGACTGAGGAATCGTGATGCCTGTCGGTGCCGGTCCTACAAGTGCCACCACCGCCGAGATGGTCTTTTCCTTGGCGCTAAACAGATTTCCCGGCATCTGGAGATTTGCAGGAAGACGCGTATCGCAGAGCGGCACCGGCGGCACACCCCACAAATCATCGGGGACGCTTTCAAACAATTCACGCTGACCCGCTGACGTGAAGAAATCAGGAGCTCCGACCAGCGAGTAACAGGGAACCACCGCCGGAGCGACTTCCGGTTTCCCGGTCAGCGCGGATACTGTCGCACTAATCTGACCGTCCCCCGTGAAATCCACGTAGTGAAGTGCTCGATAGTTACCGGTAGAAACGGTGTCGTTCACATCAGGCCTAGCAGGATCATTATTCAGATCGATCAACACACCGTTCCGCACCTGCGTTCGGGCATGGACATAGGCAGGCGCTGGACGGATTTCTGATCCATCAACACCCGAAACCGCGCCAGGCTCCAGGGCAGCAAACGCTTTTTGTCCAGCCGGCACCCGGTAGGTCAATAACCGTCCATTCACCGTAGCCGGCTCTACAAGCCTGGGATGTGGCACCGGCATGACGATGCCTTCGCCCAATGAAACATCAGTGGACAACTCCGCAATCCCTGTCGAGAATTGAAACGGCGCAGTGGTAGGGACTCTCGTCATTCGTAGCGTGACTGCACGGGTCCGTCGAATTTTATCGTTGTAATGAAATGCTGACAGCTCGACCTTCAAATCCAGGCCGGCAAGGCATTCGGTGCCGTTGAAGAGCTTATGGATCGGGGCCCAGAAATCACGGGTCGTATCGCCCGCCCTTGCGCGCATGACCGTAAGGTCGCTCCCTTTCTTTTGTACCGCAAGAAACGCCGCGAACCGGGCTGGGCATACGCGAAAGGCAAAGGGATCATCGTCAACCTCTGCCCGAAACCCACGAGACTGAGCGTCATACCGAGCAGGCCTAGTACCCACCCGTGAGACACCGGTTCGAGAAAACACCATATCGGCTTGTCGTTTTGTACAGGTATCGCGCGCTGGTCGATACTCATACGCAAATAACACCACCGACAGGCGCTGTGAGCTGGTCAATCCGACCTTAGTCCTCAGACTCCCAAGTGTCGGCGGTTGAACGCCAAACACATAATTTTCTACCGTCTCAATTTCCTTGAGAGTGGGAAATCCACTGAGACCTGTCGTCACATTCGGCGACGCCAGTGCGTGGTATAACAAGCTATCTGCGGGAAAGCCTGCCGTAATCGCTTTTGTTCCAGAGAGAGAGAAGTCGGTAAACCCCGTCTTGGTTCGATCAATAGTCGTGAGCGTTTTCGTAAGCTCCGTCTTGAGTGCGGCACTCGTGGGCTTCACCATATCGAGTCGCCCTCCAGTAACGTTCAGCAGCAAGTCACGCCATCCCAGCGGGGCCAGTCGATCGCACAGGGCTTTCACATCGTCGATCAGCGCCATGTTGAAACCCTTTCACAGTGAGTCCAGACGCAAGAGGCGACGGCGAACTAAACGTCCGCCGTCGCCTCACACCGGTTAGAGACTTTTATTCGACAACTTTCTCCATCGTATTGATGCTGACATGCGGCCATTTAATCTGACCTGGGCAGCAGCCGGGAGGCAAACCATCCACGCGTGGGAAGAAGTCCAGCATGACCAACTGTGAATATTGCAGACGGAGCTTCGGCTTCTTATACTTATCTTTATCCGCCAATTCCTGAATCCAAAATGTGGACTTCACGACAGTCGCATTGGCCTGTCTCACGACAAAAGGAATGTTCACAACGCCACCCGTCGGATGCGTCGAGTCAACATCGAGGACCGTCGTCTTCACAATCTCCACCCCTTGATTTGCTGCTTCAAGGAGATCATTCGGGCTCACGGGGTTGAACAATCCTTTAAAGAAATTGTCATTAAAATGTTTGTATGGTGCCAGATAAGGGTTCTTGAGGTCTTGATCAACCCCAATTGGCAGGCCACTGATATCAGGAATGGATTGTGCACCCGAGTGTTCACTGCTTCGGCCTAAGGCCAACACCGAGTCACCATGGGGAATGGTCGCGAGCCGCCCAATATTCAGGCCGTCCGTAATGCCGTTAATCATATGCAACCACAAGCCGGGCTCATGGTGAATGGTGCTGCCATCTGGAGGTCTCACTGTACTTTGGGGGAAATCATCAGAAGCAATTTGCGTGATCCTTTGCTGATAATCCAACGCCACTAGAAACTGATCGGTATTAGCAGGAGTCCCAGGGGCGAGACGGACGCCACGATTCGGCACGGCCTTATCGACGAGAGTAAACTCTAGCTCTTCGTTGTATTGATTGACCAGCAACCGATAATTGAGAGGGAAGGGAACACCCGGCGGAGGCGGAGCCACAAAAGGCAATGCAATCATGTTCCACCCACGGCCCGGCAAGTTTGGCAGGTTGGCCCACTTTCCGGGAAGAAGCTGTAACGGTCCAAGTTCCGGGTCATTCGTCTTAGGTTTTTCAAGCCTTCGCGTTTTATTCTCGAGCTTTGCCGGTTCCGTTTTCATCGTCTTAAAATCTGTCATCGTAGAATCCCCTTTCCGTTATGATGTAAGTGAATTACCTTCCGACCACTGATATGTGCCGATCCATGGTCTGAATAGTGAACCGCATGATGAAACATGAGACCGCTGTACCTCCTTTCCGCAATTCACTTAATCTGATATGGACGACGCTTGAGCCGGCAGGTATTGTTCGCAGCTCGACTCGCTAACCCACATCCGTCAACAGCAAGTGACATGCCAGTGGGGAGTAAACGCGGCGAACAACCGTTGACCATCTACGACTTCTTTACTTTCATCACGATACGTACCGTTTAGTAAGAAGACGCGCGCCACGCAGATTGTCTGATCACGCACTCCTGTATCGAAACAGATTCACGAGGTGTATCCGATCCGATCCGATAATTTCAAAGATGGTTCATGGTTCATTGAGTTGTTTTGATCGTACAACAATGAAAATAACTTGAGGTAATGCCAGTAACCCATCTAAGCGCCTCCCAGTGATCCACTGCTTGTGAAGCTAGTACACACCCGGTGTACATACACCGTTGAACTAGCGTCAAAACATAGATGGGATGGTATGAATATACGAAAAAGACGGGACGGTATGTCGTCAGCTTAAACGAGTAGAGCTTCTATAGCAGGATTGTACAACTGCGAATCGATATCGACGGTGGGCTATTCTTTCAGCTTTTCGGCTTTTGATGTCGGCCGCTCTTCCGACAACTGCTTGTGCAAATACTTTTTACTGAACGTCGTCACGGCGAAGGCAAGCCCAATGGCGACGGGGACGAACACCGCCGAGGCAATATTCGCATTCGTGAGCCAGCCCATTTCCTGAAGGCCTTTGAAGACATATCCGCCTAAGCCCGCGAGGTAATACGCGATGACGATGACCGACAAGCCTTCCACGGTGTGCTGAAGAAGGACCTGGCTCTTGGTCGTCTTATCGACACTTTGGAGCAGTGCAAGGTTCTGTGCTTCGACAATCAAATCGATGCGGGTACGAATGATCTCGATGATGCCCTCGAAACCGCCGCGTAGCGTATCAATACGTCGCAAGAGTTGCTGATATCCTTCCGCGACACCGGTAATGCCACTCAAGACATAATCTGAGATCGGACGATAGAATTCCATCCGCTGTTCACCGATCGATGCCAATGTCGCGTGCACGATCTTATCGTACGGAATCGCCGCCGACAGTTCGAAATGTAATTTGCCGGCTATGCGATTGGTTTTTAATAAATCCTGGGTCAGGCTGTTCAGCCATCGCTGCAACGTCTCTGAGTTCGCGTGCCCGATATGAGACGTAATGATCTCCCGCTGCTCCAGATGCACCTTCTCGAATTTATAGACATGATCGATTGCGGCGGAGAACAGCGGCTTCTGCATCAACAGCAAATGATAGTAGGTCTCGATCCGCACAATGGCATCCACGATATCCTTCAACCGTGAGGCCTGCGACTTCGGCCTGAGACTCACCCAATACCGTTCACGCCCTAGTTCGTCCGGAGTGAAGCTGGTGACCAGGCTGGTCGACTCGTCGAAGACCCGGCTGCCGTAGAGCACCGGACCGGGAAATAACGACTCCATCCGTTCACGTGTCGGCAATGCCTCCTCCATAAGCAGAATATCGAGCCGACAGACTTCATTCCCGAGCGGCGCAATTGCAACTTTGTACTCCGGAAAGGTCAACGCGCCGAACGAGACCTCCGGATTGGCCGGGAGATGCCAGATCTGATAGTTGTAATATTCTGTATGAGCCTGCCAGACAACGATAAGTCGATCGCCGCCGGCCGATTCCTTGATGCCATACCCAAACGTTTCCTTGAGTACCGTTGACTCCGCCGCCACCTTGAGCGCCGCAAGCAGGGACTGGAATTCTGCTCGACTAGCCGGCCGCTGCACCGGAGGATCGGACATGCGAAACGCTTTGAAATGCACATGGGCCGGCGCACGCAGCCACCGCCCAATCGGCTGGTGTGGGCGTTCATGCAACTTTTTCAAGAACAACTCGGTGTCTGCCCCCGATTCGCTCACGTGTCCCCTCTTCGTTCGGTGAATGAGGTCTGACCCTAGCACTCGGCGCGACGAGCTTCAACGGTGAAGTGGAATATCCCTGGAGAACAGCACCGAGGGGACAGGATTCAGTTACAGGACGGATCGAACGGCATTTCTGCGTATGGACGGTAGGCCTCACCCAACGTGAGCAGAATATCTGCCCAGACCCGTGTTGGATCGTTCTCAAACACCGCCTGCGGTTCAGCTGGTAAGGTGATCCATGACCCGGTCTTCATCTCATTTTCCAATTGGCCAGGCGCCCATCCGGAATAGCCGAGGTAGGCGCGAAACGCTTCCTTCGTGTCGGATCCGGTAAGAATGCGTTCGACCATGCCGACATCACCCCCAAGACAGACTCCATCGAACACATGGTGCGCATTGTCCGGAAACGTGTCACCCCGGTAAAGCAACATGACTTGATTCGTCTGCACGGGACCACCGGCGTAGAGAACATGGCCAGCCCCCTCAATCACCGGCACTTGTGGCAGTGCCTCCGAAATGGACATGGCCGTGGGACGGTTCACGATGACACCGAGTGCCCCTTCCGGTCCATGCTCGCAGAGCAACACAACGGTTTGTCGGAAGTTGGGGTCGCGAAGGCTCGGCGCCGCGATGAGAAAAATGCCTTTCCGGATCTCGGTACTCATGAGAGAAATCCTACCGTGCTCCTGCGACTTGCGCAAGCACTCCGCTTCTCTTGCCAGCCGGTGACACTGAACGTTACAGTTTGTACAGCAACGCACGACGGTCGCGAAACAAGTCGTTGTAGCGATTCAAGGTCTTATCGCGAGCCTCGGCGGGGTCGATATCAACGAGGGTCAGCTCTTCCTGGTCACGAGATGCCCGATGGATGATTACCCCTTTAGCTGTAACGACTTCACTCTGGCCGATGTAGGTCAACCGCTCTTTTCCACCACGGGCCTCGGTTCCGATGCGATTACATGTCACGGCGAAGACTCGATTTTCAAGGCACCGTACCGGCATAGAATCCGGGCAGTTTGGTAAGACCAGGTTGGAGGGATGGCAGATGATGTCTGCTCCCTGCAAGGCTAAGGTCCTTGCAGCCTCAGGGTAGTACCAGTCAAAACAGATCATCACCCCGATCTTCGCCGGCCCAATATCCCATACCAGAAATCCCGAGTCTCCAGCGGCAAAGAACTGCGTCTCCTCGTAAAAAAGATGGGTCTTTCGATAGCAGCCCAAAAAACCAGACGGTCCCACAAGCACGGCGGAATTGTAACAGCATGTCCCGGATCGTTCGGGGAGGCCTGCCACAAGATGCATCTTGCGCCGCTTCGCGAGCTCCACCAAGCGACGGACCGTTACACCATCGGGGACCGGCTCGGCCAACCGCTGTGCCTCCTCTTGAGACGTAAACTGATAGCCCGACGCAAACAGTTCTGGTAGCACAATAAGATCGGCATCCGCCTGCTCCAGCTTGGCCGTGATAACTTCGAGATTCGTGGCCACTTCGCCAAACTGGGGATCGAACTGGTAAAACCCGACACGCACGGCACACTCCGTTTCATATAAAAGCGGGCAGGGATTGTATCCTTGCCCGCTTCAACAAAGGCACCTTGCAGCAGCCGTGGCTGCTTCTCGTCGACTACTTCTCTTTCACTTCAACCAGGTGCGTGGCCGCCACATCGGCATGTTCGGTACAGGCGTCTGCATGCCCAGCCTGTCCATGTTTAATGGCTTCCATTAGGTGCTTGACACCTTCATCCAAATGCGGGCTCTTCGCTTTCGCACCCTTCGCATGGTTGAGCGCTGTTTGTGCATGTTCGACACAGACATCCGCGTGTCCTTCTTTGCCGTGCGACACGGCGGCCTTTGCATGCTCAACCGCATCACGAACATGCCCGGCGAGCGCCATACCGTTCAGCATTGGTATCCCGACAAGCGCCCCTACTGCAGCCAACACCAACGCATTTCGACGGATCGTGATAATCATCGTGAGCCTCCTTCTTGTTAGATCGCCACTCTCACACGGAACAGATCAATAGTCACTTCACCTTACACAGCGCTCCTTGGCCTGTCAAGAATGCTTGGCGGCAGGATCGATTCCAAGAATTTTTTGGAGCGCGTGCAAATCTTTCTCGACTGGAGCCGCAAAGTCCCGACTCCACTCCCACCACGATCCGGGATAATTGCTCACATTCGGATACCCCACCAGTTTCAAGATGAAATAGAGCCAGGCCGATCGAACACCGCCGGTGCAATAGCAAATCACGTCCTGTTCGACTCGAACCCCCTTCGCCTGCAACATTTCCTTGATCACGGAGGGATCCTTCACCGTCGCATCCTTGTTCAGAAATCCATTCCACGCCACATGGATGGCCGAGGGAACATGCCCTGGACGCGGAATACCGGACACCTCTTTCCCGAGATATTCCTCGACGCTACGAGCATCCAAAATCGCCGTTTGAGGATGCGGAGATCTGACGATCGGTTTGAGGTCTTCCTTCAGCGTCAGCAAGGGCTGTACCGGCCGAGCCTTGAAGGCGCCCACCGAAGGAGAGACGGCGCCGTGTTCGAACGGTCGCTTCTCGGCCGTCCACTTCACCCACCCTCCATCCAAAATACGGAGGCGTGTGTGGCCAAGGTATTCCAACATCCAAAACATCCGTCCTTCATCCCCCCAATTGTCGAAGGGGTTCGAATAGATGATGACGTCGCTGTCGTTGTTGATCCCGAGACGACAGAGAATTTGCTCGATCTGACCCAGATCAGGATTCAGCAGTCCCTTCGGCACAGCGTTGGGATCACTGTAGTCATGCCACGTTGAATGGACAGCGCCGGGGATATGGCCGCCGAATTCATAGGCTGCTTTGCCACGAACATCGATGATGACGAGGCCCGGTCGGCCTAACTGCTGTTGAAGCGACTCGGTATCGATCAATAACGGATGGATCACGGTGCAGTTCCTCTCAACATAATTCCGTAGTCAACGGTCACCTGTCAGCCACGCTCTTTACAACTGTTCGCCTCATGTGAGCCCTCGCGGCTTGGCGAGAGATCCCCCTCCTTCGCCCAGGCAAAGTTCAAATCGCTGGACAATGGGACATCCCGTTCATACACAACGAAGTGGTAGGGATCATCCCCGGTAAGACCGTATTTCGTTTGTAGCATCGCGTGCTGCGCATCCGTCAAAATGTGGTACCGCACTCGTGTCCTGAGACGCAGTCCGTCTATTTTCTCCGGCAACCGATAGGCAAACTGATATTCTCGGCTAGCCAACGGCAACAATCTATTATCATACAACTCCACAATCGCCGGCTGCCATAGAATCCACCGTCCCATCGTCGAGCTCTGCTGCTCTAATACCGTTCCCTGTTCATCCTCTACTGAAAACTCCACAGTAAAGAATCGGTCAGGGTCTCCCGTCGGAATCTTGTGCCCGGCTCCAGCGTTGATAAGCGTGAGTGTCACGCCAATTCGATCGCCCGGTCTTGGGGAAGCGATATCCGCTTTGACCTGCACCGCCAGCGCCCGTTTCACCATATCCGGGTCATGCCCGCCACGCCACAAATGCTGACGGCCCCTGCGCACTGGCCCACCCGGAGCAACCGGCCGATCGATCTCGGGCATGTGGCAACTCTGACAGATGAAACCACGTTCTTGCATGAAGAACTTGCCCTCATATTCGGCATAGGTACCGCAGGGCCCCACGTTGTAAAACTGTGCCGGCCCGGACACCACATTGTGGCAGCGGTAACAGGGCTGTGCCGTTCTAAAATTAGGGTCGTATTTAGTCGGGTGCGGGGCAACGGAATCCTCGAATGGCCCGTAGATCACGCCGTCGCGCACGTGACACACCGCACACGTCACTGATTCCTTTTGATACTCAGGGTCGTATCGGGGGTTGGGCTCTTGAACCGCTTTCTCGACTCGTCCGCGTGGGATCTCTTTTATCAAGGTGGGCTGCTGATTCTCGAGTGGGGTATGGCAATTGAGACAAACCCAAATGTTCTTGTCCTTCTTCCAGTAGGCTTGAAAGAACGGATCCTCATAGGCATGGGCATGGATGCTTGTCTTCCACTCCTCGTAAATCTCGCGGTGACATTGGCCACAGGCCTCGGCCTTGAGGCTGGCCAGTCCTTGCGGGACGTTCTGGAACGGAATGGCATGCGCATAGTCCGAGCGTAACCCGAAAATCACGACCGGTTTGATTTCGGTGTAGTAGAAATAGATTCCCCCGGCAAGAGCGACGGCGAGCATGGCGATGATCGAAGTTCTGCGCATATGTTGCAATCAACTCACCTGGTCGGCTTCCACGTGAACAGGTCCCAGGCTGTCACGTCGCTACTCCTGACAGTCTCGTCAGCTTGTCGCCTGTGAGCGTGTCAGCACAGCATTCAACAGGCCACTAACGCCTTGACGTGGGCCTCCACGGAGGCGGCGAGGGCCGTGAGGTTGTACCCACCCTCCAGAGAGGAAAGGATTTGCCCCTTCGCGTGACGTTTCGCAATCCCAGCCACGATGCGTGTCAGCTCGCTGTACCCGGCGTCGGTCAGGCCCATACTCGCCAACGGGTCATCTTTGTGCGCATCGAACCCCGCTGAGATGATGACGAACTCCGGCTTGAACTCATCAGCTGCCGGCACTAACGCCTTTTGAAACACGGTGCGGTATTCTTCGTCCCCTTCGCCTGCCTCCATCGGCACATTGATCGTACACCCCTCTCCTGCTCCCTTCCCTCGCTCAGTCCCTCTGCCGGTACCCGGGTAATGGGGAGACTGATGGGTACTGAAGAACAGCACAGAGGGATCGTCCTCAAAACTATGTTGGGTGCCATTTCCATGGTGAACGTCCCAATCCACGATCAAGACTCGGCGAAGTCCGTATTTTCTTTGAACATAGCGTGCGGCAATGGCGACATTATTGAAGAAGCAAAACCCCATCGCTCGCCCCGCTTCGGCATGATGACCTGGTGGCCGGACGGCACAGAACACGTGATCAACCTGGTGTGCCATAATGGCATCGACCGCCGCCAGCGCCCCACCTGCCGCCAAGTACGCAGCCTCCAATGAACCAGGCGACATCGATGTGTCAGGATCCAGAGACACACGCCCACTCGAAGGAGCCTCTCGAGTAAGCGTCGCCACATAGCTGGGAGCATGAATCTGTGTGACCCACTCATCCTCCGCTCGTCGCGGGTCGATCCGAACAAGGCGAGCGGCCGTCCCACTCTGGTCCAACCGCTGCATGATCGCACGCAACCGATTGGGAGACTCAGGGTGCCCTGGTCCCATATCATGCTCGAGATAGGCTGGATGATAGACGAGACCGGTCTTGCCCATATGCGATCAGATTAGCACGCAAGAATCAGCATAGACAACGCGCGGAAACGCGTGATACGGTCGACTCGATACGAACATTTCTGGAGCACCCACATGCCCAATCCACGAATCGAACCACTGAAGAAAGTCCTCGCCATGGATCCGAACGATGATGTGGCCTGGTTCGGCTTAGGGAAGGCCTATATGGACGATGGGAACTTTGAAGAGGCCGCTAAATCGCTGCGCCAGTGCGTGACGGTCAAACCAACCTATTCAGCCGCCTACCTCGCCCTCGCACAGTCACTCCAGAAACTCAGCCGCCTCGATGAATGCCGAACGGTATGTGCCACCGGCATCGATGTCTCAACGAAGAACGGTGATGCCATGGTGACGAAGAATCTTGAAGTCTTGAAGCTAACGCTGGGGTCATGAAGACACGCTTTCCCCCCATCCACCCCGCCTTCCAACTTAATAACCTCTTTGCACCTAAAGAAGTTACAAGGTTTGCCTGATCAAGGCATCATGAGATTCGGAGAGCGAGGCTGAGTCGGCTGATGTCTGGCTCGCTCAATCATCTCTACTATTCGCAAGCCTCACCGCCCCTCTGGAAGGAAGTGGGTCGACATCCCATATCGAAATGACGACCACTTCCACGCGAGCATCGGTCCCAAGCGCTCGCCTCGAAGATGGGGGACCAGCTTGCACGTCTTTTTCGTACGAAACCGTCCCATGGTTCACTCACCCTCTGCATCACCTTCATGATTCGACGTCAGCCTCAACGCCTCCGGGTGCCGCTTGGCAAGTTCATCGTAGACTTCATCCAACCATCGCCCGGCACAGCTCAGCACTTCACGAACTAATGGCTCCGGTTGCCCAGTTCGCTTGATGGTCCACTGAGAGACATATTCTAAAAGCGCCTCCCGCTCGAAGGACTGAATCGAACTACTCGTCAGCGACGACAGCTTCGCAAAGCCCGTACGGAGAATATCCCTCACGGTCTCGCGTGCATACGACGTGCTGGCCGTCACATATTGGACCACTCGCTGCAGTTCGTGATCGTTCATATTGGTGCTCGTTCAGAGCCATCTTTGCATCCGACCGATTGACAGTCAATGCAATCGAGCTCCCTTCATGGCCTGACAATTTTCTCCACTGGCGCCATCCGCTGATGATAAAATCACCTTCCCGTAGGTATGGAATCAACCTAAAGGAGATGTTCATGGCCGCTCAACGCCAACCTCGTCGTAAGATTTCTACACCCATCGCACGCAACCGATGGGATCTCAGTGATCTCGTGAAGAAGCCACCGATCGATGTGGAACGAAGCCTGGTTGAGCTGGGGAAACTTGTGGGACAAGTCGAATCGGCGCGGCCTCGATTGCAGGCGACCATGGCCAGTCCAGATTTCTTGGCGATCCTCAAACTGACCGAATCAATTGCCGAGATCTCAAGCCGACTGGGAGCGTTTGCCTATCTCTGGTTCTCGGAGAATACGAAGGATGCGAAGTCCCGCTCGCTCAAATCCCGAGTCGAGGAGCGCCTCACCGCATTGAACAATCGCTTGCTGTTTTTCGATCTCTGGTGGCAAGGCGTCGATTCGTTCAACGCCGAACGATTGATGGCCGATGCTGGCGATCTCCGGTATCACCTAGAAACCATCAGACGTTACAAATCCCATACGCTCTCGGAAGCCGAGGAGAAAATCATCAACGTCAAGAATGTCACCGGACGCAGCGCGGTCAACACGCTCTACGATGTTGTGACCAACGGACTGACATTCACCCTGACGGTCGATGGGAACAGACGCACGATGAATCGCGAGCAACTCATGAGCCACGTGCGGAGCCCCAAGGCTTCAATTCGGCAGGCTGCTTACCAAGAACTCTACCGCGTGTTCGTAGCTCAGCGCGATCTGCTCGGCGAAATGTATCGAACGCTCGTGAACGATTGGAAATCGGAAAATGTAGAACTCCGAGCCTTTAGCTCTCCTATTGCCACTCGGAACCTCGGCAATGATGTGCCGAACCAGGCCGTTGATGTCCTACTGGCGACCTGTGCCAAGAATGCTGATATCTTTCAAACCTACTTCAAACTGAAAGCCAAAGTCTGCAAGATCACGTCGATGAACCGGTATCATATCTACGCTCCTCACAGGACCGAAACAAAGAAATATGGATACGACGACGCGGTTGGGATGGTGCTCGAAGCCTATCGAGGTTTCTCGCCTCAATTGGCTGATCTGGCTGAAGAGGTCTTTCGAGCGCGGCACATTGATGCACCAACGCGCCCCGGTAAGCTCGGCGGAGCCTTTTGTTATAGCGTCGCACCGGGCTTAACCCCCTACGTGATGTTGAACTTCACGGGCGAAGCTCGAGACGTGGCCACCATGGCGCATGAACTCGGGCATGCCGTCCATGGCATGATGGCAAAAGACCATTCGGTCTTCACCTTTCATTCAACGCTTCCGCTGGCGGAAACCGCGTCCGTTTTCGGCGAACGGATTCTGTCAGATGCTCTGATGTCCCAGGAACCGAAAAAGACGGTCCGACAGGGACTGTTGTTAGGCCAATTGGACGATATCTACGCAACCATACTCAGGCAGGCCTATCTTGTCCGGTTTGAAAATCTGGCTCATCAGATGACTGCGGAGGGTGGAACAGGCGATCAGCTGGCGCAGACATATCTTGCTGAACTCCGGCAGCAATTCGGCAAGAACGTGAAGGTGCCGGATGAGTTTCAATGGGAGTGGCTGACCATTCCCCATATCTTTGCCAGTCCGTTCTACTGCTATGCCTATAGCTTCGGGAACCTGCTCGTATTGGCCCTCTACCGCATGTACAAAGAACAAGGTGCGTCGTTTGTCCCGAAGTATCTCGAGCTACTCGCAACCGGCGGGTCTCAATCACCGAATGACATTCTAAGCAAGATGGGCGTCGATATGACGTCAGAGGCGTTCTGGCAAGCAGGCTTCGATACGATCCGGGAGATGGTCAATGAACTCGATGTCACCCTCTCCTAGCCGCCAACAGCTGAACATCCAGCCTCAATTCAAGCATCCCCAAACGCCCTCATTGCGAGCTTGACACAACACCCTGACCGTGGCATGCTGAGAATGCTTCTCATAATCGTCATATCGGAGATCAAGGAACGAGATGTACGTTTGCTTGTGCAGAGGAATTACGGAAGCAGATGTCCGTGAGGCGGGACGGGCGGGGTGTGTCATGCCCTGTCAGCTCAAGGCCAAGTTTGGCCTCAAGCAAAGCGGTAGTTGCGGTCGCTGCGCGAAGAACATCCATGAACTGGTCGAGCTTGCTGTCCAAGGGACTTCAACTAGTGCTGTGGAACGATAAAAACCTTCCCACCTCCACATGACTATTCGTGCCATGTGATTCCCTCGTATGTTCAATGTGGCCCAACACTGTATCTTATTGCTCGGCCCCCCGCCTGATGAGTTTCGTCACATCGGCCACACGGCGGCCTAATGCCTTGGCACTCGCAAGCTCTTGATCATCAATCCCTGGACTGTCACCTTCGGTAGTCGCCGACGCCCCAAGCGCTCCGCCGTCACTCACCACGATCATCCGATTTTCAAGCATCGCGGCGAGAATCGTCAGCATTGTGACTTCTTTCCCGCTTGAGACTTGCCCACCTGTGGCAAAGGCCGCCCCAACTTTGTCTTTCATCTTGTATTCCGGGAAGACTCCGAACTTGAACTGCCAGTTATCAAAGAAGGTTTTCACCTCTCCTGACATGTTGGACCAATACACCGGAGAGCCCACGATCACAGCATCGGCGGAAAACAGATCATCTGCCGTCACGTGGCCGACACGTTTACGGATAACCTGCGTACCAGACACCGACCTGGCTCCAGCCACCACGGCATCCGCCATGCGTTCAGTATTTCCTGAGAGAGAATGGTAGGTGACGAGAATCTTGATCGATGGCGAGGCATCGCCTGCCCGTGACAACGCCACGCAGCCCGTACTTAGACTGACACACATAAGCGCCACAGCTAAAAGACGCCGCAATCGACTGAGAGATTGGCTTTGAGCAAGGTGGGCTGACACGACCTTAGAATTCGACACAAGCTAAGTAAGGTGAGAAACTAGCGTCGAAACGTCTCTTCCTCCATATGCTCTTCAACCGACACTTCCGTCAACGTTCCACGATACGTACAGCGATGGCAGCGAATCCGCCATTCTTCGATCCACTTTTCCTGAACGTAGGATTGACGACATCCAGGGCACACGAACACACCTTTTTTATAAAGTACTCGCCGCTTTTCTTCCATGATATCCTTTTCTCCGCTCGAAGCTGAGAATGGCACAACAACTGACAGGATTGCAATATTCCTCGCACCGTCACCGACTCATTTTTGCGTTTCAGGACGGCTACCTTGACTAGAGAAAGCTCGACCATTACGATGCGTTCATGCCCCTGAAACCATCAATGTTACGCGTATGTTTCACCTTAGTCATAATGGGGATGTTCCTTGGCTATCCGCCGGCTCTTGGGGCGGCCGATTCAGAACTTATCTCAATTCGCACACCTTCGGGCGTGACCATTCTGGCTGAAATTGCCGATACACCGCGAAAGCGCGCTCAGGGCCTCATGTACCGAGACCACCTGAAGAAGGATCACGGGATGCTGTTTTTTTTCAGCGAGCCCCAGGCCTGGACCTTCTGGATGAAAAACACCAAGATTGCGCTCGACCTCATCTGGCTGGACGACAAGAAACGAGTCACGCATATCGAGCGAAAGGTCCCCATTTGCACGAAGAGCGACGACTCGTGTCCTCAATATCGGCCAAACAGCAACGACGCCATGTATGTGCTCGAGATTACCGGGGGGACCGTTGATGGATACAAGATCGAGAAGGGAACGAAGCTTCAATTCGGCCAGCCTTAACGCCTCATAGTGAAAACCATCCTCCTAGGGTTTCCCCCGCCAAGACCTCAGACGCCGCGCTGTGATGATGCCTTCCACACGTTCGATCGCTTTCAGCACTCGATGGAGGTGATTCGTGTCGGCAATCTCTACCACGAAATGTAACTCAGCCTTACGATCCTCTCTCGTCGTAATCTCAGCACGGCTGATATTCGCGTCAGATCCGGCGATCGCCGAAGAGACATTCGCCAACATCCCGGTTTTATCTTCAGCAATGACGGCGATGTTGACCGCATGTTGACCCGGTGTAGCCGTATCCCACTCGACCTCGACAAGACGATCTCGATCATAGTCCAATGCGGCTAAGTTGGGACACTCGACGGAATGGATGGTGAGCCCTCTCCCACGTGTGATGTATCCCAAGATCTTGTCTCCGGGAACAGGATTACAGCACCGCGAGAGTTGCATCAGGAGATCACGTCCTCCCTTGACCTGAACGCTCGCCTCCTCCCCTCTCCCGCTGGCGACTTTTGGAACAAGACCAGACGCGGAAGGAGTCGCGCTTCTCTCGGTTGCCGGAGTCATCAACCGTCCGACGATCTGAGCCGTCGCGATATGGCCGAATCCCACGGCTGCAGCGAGCTCGTCAATCGTCGTATAGCCTTCCTGCTTAGCAAGTTCGAGCAGCGCATCCGACTTCGATACCTGCGAAGGAGCCAATCCATGGCGACGGAGCTCTGCTTCGAGCAGGCGTCGCCCGATTTCAAGACTTCGCTTCTGTTCCTCCGCCTTAATCCAGTGCTTGATCTTGGCCTTCGCCCGTGACGTTCGCACGAACTTCAACCAGTCCTTGTGTGGAGTCTGGTTTGGCGAGGTCAAAATTTCTATGGTATCACCGCTGGACACCTCATGCCTCAGCGGAACGATCTTCCCGTCGACTTTCGCGCCCACGCAATGGTCACCCACTTCCGTATGAATCGCATAGGCAAAATCAACCGGCGTCGCCCCCTTAGGCAGTTCTTTCACGGTCCCTTTCGGGGTAAAGACATAGACGACATCATGGAATAGCTCGAGCTTCACGGAATCCATGAACTGGCGGTTGTCCGGGAGGTCCTGTTGCCATTCGATGAATTGTCTCAGCCATCCGAATGCCTTGCTGTCTTTATCCTGCACACGCCCCTGCTCTTTATATTTCCAATGAGCTGCGATGCCGTATTCAGCGACACGATGCATTTCTTCCGTGCGAATCTGAAATTCCACGTGCTCGCCTTTCGGTCCGACCACGGTCGTATGCAGAGATTGATAGAGATTGGACTTCGGGATGGCGATATAGTCCTTGAAACGTCCGGGAACCGGGCGCCATAGTGAATGAATGATGCCGAGCAAGGCATAACAGTTCATCTTCGTATCGGTAATGATCCGCAACGCGGTGAGATCGTACACCTCTTCGAACGAGATCGATTGTTTCTTTATCTTTTGATAGATGCCATAGAGATGTTTCGGTCTCCCATAGACTGCACCGACCAAACCATTTTCCGCCAGGGCTTTCTCAACAAGCGTTTGCACCTCCTGAATATACTGCTGTCGATCCTCATCGCGCTTTGCCACGCGCACCCGCAACGTCTCATACACGTCCGGATTGAGATGCTTCAAGCACAAGTCTTCCAATTCGTTTTTCACCCAACCAATCCCGATGCGATTCGCTAGAGGCGCATAGATCTCCAACGTCTCTTTCGCAATTTCGTGCCGCTTGCTCTCTTTCAGATGTTCCAGGGTACGCATATTGTGGAGTCGATCGGCCAACTTGATGATGACCACGCGAATATCATCAGCCATCGACAGCACCATTTTTCTAAAATTTTCAGCCTGCCTTTCTTCTGAACTCCGAAACGTAATTTTCCCGATCTTTGTCACACCGTCGACGAGATGCACGACTTCCTGTCCAAACTCCCGCTGAAGCTCGTCGGTCGTCGCAACCGTATCTTCCAGCGTATCGTGGAGAAGCCCGGCCACGATCGCGGTGACGTCGGTTTTGAGAGACGTCAGCACGCCGGCCACTGCCACTGGATGCTTCACATAGGGTTCCCCGGATCGGCGCGTTTGTCCCTCATGCGCTCTTACTGAAAACTCGTAGGCTTTCCGCACCATCCCCAGGTCCGCCTCCGGCTGGTAGGCCTGCAGACGAGTCAGCAGTTGATCGATATCCGTCACGGTTTCGTACATCATTCGCTACTCACAACCTGCTGCACGAATATCTCGGATGCGCAGCTGAATCCGGTCATAGCCGTTCCAATGATTCAGCTCCGGTGTGCAGGCCACATCAATGGGTGCGTTCGGAGACAACCCGTGATCTTGGAGCGACTTCATCCCAAACCCTATGCTGTCAAACGGCGAGGATCCGCCCTGGCGGACCGTCATCTTCAGATGCTTGTCTCCAACCACCCGAGCATTGATGACGTTCAACCCTTTGACGACAAACGTCGGTTCAGGATTCCCTGCGCCGAAGGGATGGAGGGTTTTGATTTCACGAAGCAGAGATAGCGTAATCTCGCTCAAGCGCACTTCTGAATCCACATGAAGAATGGGAGTGCTTTGAGTATCCTGGATCCACTTTTCAGCAATAGTGGAAAAGCGATCGGAAAATACGGGCAACTGCGATTCCTGAATAGTGACGCCGGCCGCGCTGGGATGCCCACCAAAGGCTACGAGCAAATCTCGACACCCTGCTAAGGCCTGATACAGATCGAATCCCGGTACAGTCCGAGCCGACCCCTTTCCAATACCGTCCTCATTCACCGCGATCACGACGGTAGGGCGATGGAACCGTTCCATAATACGGGCGGCTACGATTCCTACCACTCCCAGATGCCATCCCCGCGCGTACAAGACAATCCCCCCGGATAGTTTTTGTCGCTCCGCCTGAGCGACCGCCTCTTCCAAGATCGTACCTTCAAGCTCACGGCGAACCTGATTCAACCGGTCAAGTTCTTCAGCCAACGCGTTGGCTTCTCGTTCAGATTCCGTGGTCAGTAACGTGACGCCCTTGATGGCCTCATCTAGCCGTCCTGCTGCGTTGAGTCGAGGGCCGAGTTTAAACGCGATGGTCTCCGCCGTGCATTCGCGAGTGATACCAGCCACGTGTTTCAAGGCCCGTATGCCACAACGCGCGCCTCGTGAAATCTGAGTCAGTCCTTCTCGGACAAGGAGTCGATTTTCATCCTGCAGCGGAACGATGTCGGCAATCGTGGCAAGTGCGACGAGATCCAACAGCGACTCCAACGGCACTGAGCCGGGTCCGTATTTCGCTTCATAGGCCTGGGCAACTTTATAGGCAAGGCCACCGGAACACAGCCCATGAAAAGGGTACTGGGCCCCTTGCCGGTGCGGATTCATGACGGCGAAGGCCGGCGGCATGTCCGTATCCGTTTGATGGTGGTCTGTGACGATCACATCAAGACCGAGTTCATTGGCAAGGCTGATCTCGTGGTGCGATGTGGTGCCACAGTCAGAGGTGACCAACAGAGACACCCCTTCTCGCGCCAAGGTCCGAACAGCAGACTCATTAAGCCCATAGCCCTCACGTAGACGATGAGGGACATACGCCCTGACGTTGGCCCCGAGTGTGCGGAAGAATGACAAGTAAATGCTGGTGGCGGACATGCCGTCCACATCGTAATCACCATAAAAGCAGACTTGCTCACGCCGTTGCATCGCATGATGCAGACGGTCAACTGCGCGCTCCATATCGGGAATCAGGAACGGATCATGGGTTTGGATCGGGGACATCCAGGCGTTTGCCTGATCTAAGTTCGTGACGCCACGATTGAGGAGCAATGAAGCCGTGGCCGGAGAGATGGATAAGGCCTGTGATAAAAAACCGCGTTGAATGGGATCAACTTGACGAATGACCCAGAGCTTGGACTGCATTCCCGCCTCCTTAAGGGCCTGGGCCGTATCTACGTTGAAGCGACGCATTGAAGGGAAACGAGCCAGACTGTAATAACTCGCTTCTTCTTTGTCAAACCAAGGAGCGGGAATGCGGCATGGAGTAAATCGAGTGAGAGTGGAGAGTTGGAAGCGGCGCTATTCTCCTCCTTTCTGAACGTAATTCTTGACGAATTCTTCGGCGTTCTTCTCTAACACATCATCGATTTCATCGACCAGCTTGTCGATGTCTTCCTTCATTTTCTTGCCCGCCTCGACGACCTTGGGATTGGCCTTGACCTCCTCTTTCCCTTGCGGTTCGC
This sequence comes from Nitrospira sp., assembly GCA_029881435.1. Lineage (GTDB taxonomy): Bacteria > Nitrospirota > Nitrospiria > Nitrospirales > Nitrospiraceae > Nitrospira_D. Next base: position 5,755 of record JAOUMR010000036.1, on the reverse strand, counting down.
GTCGCGGCTCTTGCTTACGTTCCTGCTTTTCCATTCGAGCACCTCCCGTACATCTGGGGAAACTCTCACGGTTAGTCAGCAACTTGTACCGATGAGCTCACCATACTCCACGGCAAGGAAACCCGTCAAGACAAGGCCAGAAATGACAAGCGCCGTTTCCCGGACGGGAAACGGCGCCATCACTCGATCTCCAATTGTCTATTAGACGATCAACGAAACAATAAGCAGGGCCACAATATTGATGACTTTGATCATCGGGTTCACCGCCGGTCCCGCCGTATCCTTGTATGGATCGCCGACCGTATCGCCGGTCACCGCCGCCTTGTGCGTATCGGTGCCCTTCAACCCCTGCTCTTCGATAAACTTCTTCGCATTGTCCCAGGCTCCACCGCCGCTCGTCATCGAAATCGCGACGAACAGACCGGTCACGATGCTGCCGACCAGCACACCGCCAAGCGCTTGCGGACCAAGGATCACACCCACCAAAATCGGCGACACCACCGGTATCAAGCCGGGGATCATCATCTTTTGAATGGCCGCTTGGGTCACGATATCGACGCAGGTGCCGTATTCCGGCTTCCCCGTACCTTCCATGATGCCCTTAATCTCCCGAAACTGCCTTCGCACCTCTTCCACAATCAAGCCACCCGCTTCGCCCACGGCCCTCATACAGAGCGCACCAAATATGAAGGGCAACATGCCACCGAGGAATAAGCCGACCAAGACCTTCGGATTCGACAGATCGAACGAAGCCAGCGCCGGATTAATCGCCGCGACTTCCCTAGAGTATTCAGCAAAGAGCACCACTGCCGCCAACGCAGCCGACCCAATCGCATAACCTTTCGTCACCGCCTTCGTCGTATTGCCGACCGCATCCAATGGATCGGTGATATCCCGCACTTCCTTACCCAAATGCGACATTTCGGCAATGCCGCCGGCGTTGTCCGTGATCGGACCAAAGGCATCGATCGCCACGACAATCCCAGCCATTGACAACATCGAGACCGCCGCCACCGCCACGCCGTACAACCCACCGGACCCCGCGCCGCCGCAGACCCAGAAGCTGCCCAGGATCGCCGCTGCAATCACCACCACCGGCGCCGCCGTCGCCTGCATGCCAACCGCCAGCCCCGCGATGATGTTGGTCGCATGGCCGGTTTCGCTCGCTTTGGCGATATATTGCACCGGTTCGTAGTTCTTCGACGTGTAATAATCGGTAATGAACACAAGCGCCAGCGTCACCGCCAATCCCATCAACGCTGCGATGTAGTAACTGAATCCACTGACGCCCCCTACCCCACCCATGATCATGAGGGTGACCGGTAAAAATGCCACAGCCGCGATCCCGCCGGCCACAAACAGTCCCTTGTAGAGCGCTGTCATGACCTCCTCACCCGGGCTCACCTTCACGAAGAGAACCCCGGCGATCGTCGCGAAAATCGTCAGGCCTCCTAAGACCAACGGATACAGGATTGGGGCAGTTGCTCCCTTAAACATCGTAAAGGCCAGCACCATGGCCGCGACCGTCGTCACCGCGTAGGTTTCAAACAGGTCCGCCGCCATGCCGGCGCAGTCACCGACGTTGTCACCCACGTTATCCGCGATGACGGCGGGATTCCGCGGATCGTCTTCCGGAATTCCCGCTTCGACCTTACCGACAAGATCCGCGCCCACATCCGCCGCCTTGGTATAGATGCCGCCACCAACGCGGGCAAACACCGAGATCAAGCTGCCGCCAAATCCAAGGCTCAGCAAAGCGTGAATGGCCTTTTCTTGCCCAGCTATTGATTGCGCAATCATATAGAAGGTCGTAATCGCCAACAGTCCCAGACCGATCAACAACAGACCCGTCACCGCACCCCCTCGAAACGCGACGGTCAAGGCGGCATTCATGCCACTGTGCGCGGCTTGCGCTGTCCGCACGTTGGCGCGCACGGCAATGATCATCCCCACATAGCCGGCAATCGACGAGGCTCCCGCACCGACCAAAAACCCGACCGCCGTGAGTAAGCCAAACTTGTCGGAGACGGCCCCGGCCATCCAGAGCACGACGAAGAGCACCGCGGCCACATAGCCGACGGTTTTGTACTGTCGATTCATGTAGGCACTGGCACCTTCCTGAATAGCCTTTGCAATTTCTTGCATCTTCGCATTGCCAGCGTCGAGCTTGAACACCCACATCGCAAGATATAACCCATAGCCAATACCAGCCACGGCGGCTATGAGAGCAAACGTAGTAATCGCTGAGTCACTCACGGGAAAACCTCCTGCTGGTTAAACGGACTCCTTATGTCACACGGCTCTCCGTGGCTTCAACCCATCAAAAGTACATGCGCAAGTGGGTAAATCCAGGGCGGGCGGAGTCGAACTCGAAGCTAACCACCCGAAAAGCAGCGTCATTCTATAGAGTCGAACTGATCGGATCAAGACAAAATACTGCCCCCTTCGCAAGCAGTTTTCCATCCACGTTCATAGACTCGGGTTGCGCTGAGACTTCGCAATGCCTCCCTCTGAGCTGAACCTGTCGGCATTAGCTGAACTAAGGATTTGCTACCTGATGGGATAATAAGGTATGGAGTATCTATCAGGTAGAACAAGGGGTTACACATGACATCGGTGATCCTCAGAACGATCCTTTGTGTATGTTTCACCGGCCCCCTTGCCGCCTGTGGGGAAGAAGGTGAGACTCAGGACACTACCCCGACCGCAACCAGCCTGAAGCTCCAACCCATTTCGAGTAACCTGAGCTCTCCGGTATTCCTGACTGCTCCCCCTGGGGATATGAACCGTCTGTTTATCGTAGAACAGCGAGGCACCATAAAAATTCTTGATCGGACAAGCGGGACGGTGCTGTCAACATTTCTGACTCTGACCGGGATTACGAGCGGCGGAGAACGAGGAGTGTTGGGTCTGGCCTTTGACCCCAACTACACGGCCAACGGACGGTTCTACGTCCACTATACCGACGCCAATGGCGCAATCACCGTCGCTCGATTTCTTGTCTCATCGACGGATGCCAATGTAGCTGCCCAAAATTCAGAGGTCATCCTCGTATCGATTCCCCACCCAACCTTTGCGAACCACAATGGAGGCATGTTGGCATTCGGACCAGAGGGTTGTTTGTATGCTGGAGTCGGAGATGGGGGAAGCTCGGGCGATCCGAACAACAATGCTCAGAGTCTCGCCAGTCGGCTGGGGAAAATTCTCAGAATTGATCCGACTACCCCAGGAGCGGCCTGTACCAGCGGAGGTGTGAATCCTTTTGTCCTCACCGGAGGTAATCAGCTGGTGTGGGGCTACGGACTGCGGAATCCCTGGCGCTTTGCGTTTGATGGAGGCAATCTCTACATCGGCGACGTTGGACAGGCCGCCAGGGAAGAAATCAACGTATCACTAGGGCCTAATGCCGGACGCGGGCTCAATTACGGCTGGCGACTGATGGAAGGGTCAGCTTGTTTCAATCCAGCCACCAACTGCAATAATGGAACACTCACGTTGCCGATTCTTGAGTATCCACATGAGAATGGCGCTTGCTCAGTCACGGGTGGATACGTCTATCGAGGCCAAACCGTACCGGCCATCCAAGGCACCTATTTCTACGCTGACTTTTGTACCGGCTTCGTCCGTAGTTTCCGCCTCAACAACGGGTCGGCTCTCGACCGAACCGAATGGCCGTTGCTAGCTGCCTCTTCGATTACGAGCTTCGGCCAAGATGGTTTGGGAGAGCTCTACATCCTGACCCAAGGTGGCACCGTGTCTCGGATTGTCCCAAACTAGAATGTCTTCCAATATGCGAGATGGCTTGACCTCTCTCCTCTTCACTGGTTTACGGCTGCCATTTACTTTGCTATAGTTCGCCAGGCAAAGGACCTATGGGACTCGAACCGAACTATATCGTTATCGACGGACAAACCTTTACCCAGGCAAAACTCGCGCTGGACAATCACGTCTATAAGAACTGTCAGATCGACGACTGCGATCTGTACTACAGCGGCGGGCAGTACGAACTGCTCGATACCCACATCACCAACTCTCGCCTCATTCTCAACCATCCCGCCAAGGGCATCTACAACGCCCTGCAGATCTTCAAGATGAAATCCCCGGGTTCCCGCATCGTCTTCGAATAATCAGTTTCTTCATGCCCTACACGTACGACTACACCAGCGCTGCTGCCGTTGACGAGAGTGCATCCAGACGCTATTGGCGCTTCGCTACAATGACGCTGACCCGCTGGACGAGAACCAAGACCTTCGTCTTCAACGGGCGCACCTACCTCTACCTCTATCACTTCTGTAACAAGACCTGGAAGAACGAGCGGGGCGTCGAGATTCCGATTTTCCGAGAGCTCCTGCTTCGCCATCAGGAGGCGCGCATTCTTGGACTCAGTAACGTACTCTCGCACTATTTCCCAATCCATCACGACGTGGTCGATAAGTACGAGGTCGCTCCTGGAGTCATCAATCAGGATATCGTTGAGTACGCTCCAGTAGAGCGTTACGACCTGACCCTCAGCATCTCGACGCTGGAACACGTTGGATGGGATGAGACTCCCCGCGAGCCAGCCAAGATGCTGCAGGCCATCGAACACTTGCCAAACCAATGCCTCACCCCATGCGGACAGATCGTGGCCAGTTACAACGATTTTTTCGACGGACTGCTCCGGGACGGCAAGAGCCCCTTTACCCAGCAGCACTTTCGCAAACGGGTTTCAAAGCGGAACTATTGGATGGAGTCGGACTGGGAGCAATGCCGCGACGTCCCGTACGGCCGGTTCGTTGCTCACGCCATCGTGATTGGGACGATCCGAACAGTGTGTGCAGGTAGAGCCTGACGAAAGCGGCGTGGGACTGACTCATCAACCAGCAGGCGCATGCGCGAAGAGACGCTCCTTCGCCACTTCAAGCACGGCTACCGCTGCTTCTCTGGAAACTGTAGGGAAGTCCTTCAGAAATTCCTCCAACGACGAGCTCCCCTCCAGGTAGTCAAACAGAGATTGAACCGGCACACGGGTTCCTTTCAAACACAGGGTACCGCTCATGATTTCCTGGTCACGTCGCATATATTGGACTTCCATAAGCACCCCCGTTGGAGACCGGTCAATCATTTTGGCGTCAGCTCACGACACTGTATGGTAAGTCTACTGGCAAGTCCGATCTGGATTCAAGACGAACTACAGCGGCATCCCTGTTCTTTTAGCCTCTGAGTTTGTGCGCCTACTCACACACCGATACGCCCATCAAACTCCACTTTCCGAGAGGCGGGAACACTGGAGCAGGCTCACAATTCAGTGATGCACAGTACAAGATTCGACCCAAAATTTCATGCTCTGGAACAGAAGGGAGGCCTCACAGCTTAGCGATGCACAATACATGATCCGACCCCACAGATTGCAAGGATCTTGATTTTCACAAGACCTTGTTTCGGAGATCCGCTTTGGCAGTCTCCCAATCGGCGAATTGAGATTGACCTTCGGCGAGTTGTTGGCGGCGCTTATCAAGGATGTCTTTGTGCTAGGCAGGGGACTCAATGGCTTCCGGAGTAGGCGCAATGTCTTCCCACAGAGACTCCCATCGCAGCAAGTTTCTCATGGAGACTCGTATCTTTGAGAGGGAGTTAGAGCCGAATAAACCCGGATTCCGCAGTTGATTTGGAATTGAGGTAGAATCGGTGGCCAGATTCTCTTGGCAACCCAGGAGGTTGGCATGCGCGTCCGTCCAGCTCCGACGTCACCGCTCTATCCGAAGCTCCGCTTTGC
>JAOUMR010000205.1 GCA_029881435.1 Nitrospira sp. | reverse complement strand
ATAAGAACAAGACCGTCCCAAAGAAACCACCCTGCATCGGTGACGTCATCATGTGGGTTGCAAAACTCGGTGGCTATCTGGCCCGAAGAAGCGACGGACCTCCAGGAACCATCACCCTGTGGAGAGGATGGAAACGACTTGCAGATCTGACAGAAGGCTGGAATCTAGCGGCGCATGCATGACACTTGTGGGTAATAGAAAGGCGCCGTGACCCCATAAGTGACATTCGCAAACAGGAGATCCACATCTTCCCGATTGAACCGCCCATACTCACCCATCCCGGCGAGAATTACGTTGTCTGCGGCAAGAGACTTATGGGTATTGGGAATGAGAAACACTTCCCCAAGTCCACCACCGATGATGCCTCGCTTCACCGCTTTGGAAATCCAAAACTCAAGCGCCTGGTCCAGCGCCCCAACTGCCCGTACCGGTGGCACCCCTCGATAGTGACCGGCGACCACTGCGGGAGCCTTGATATCGCGGATATCGCCGTGGACGACCTCAATGTGTAGTGCGATCGACGCTTGTACTGCCCCCTGTGTCGTTGATGTTCTCGATCCTGTTGCCGTGGCATCGGTCACCGCCCGTGAACGAACAGGACGCTGCGTCATGATGGCCTCTCTGAGTAAGGCTTCAGCCCGACGACGATCGGCCACACTGCTTTGCTCGACCTTCGTCTCTTCCGCGATTCGGCGTATCTGCTCCGCGTCTTGGCGATCTTGAACAGCACGGGCGCGGGCTGCTACTGGTTCTGTCGGCAGCGCACCGGTCTTGCCGGTGCGCAAGATTTCGTCGATGGCATCAAGCACCTGCTCATGCTTCTGCAGATCACCATGAATTTCATCGACGTAATAGGTCGGCACACCCGGCAGCAACCCCAGTGCGTGCGTCACTCGCCCATCGCCCTTGAACGTCGTGTCGAATTCGAACAACCCCGGAGTGCTGACCTTCACCGCACACAACGTTTCCTGATTGCAGCCGGCGATATAGGTCATCCGTTCCGGATCGATGGTCGCCGACGCCTCGAGCGAAGCATGGAACTCTTTCGCACGCTGGAGGTGGGCCGCAACGATGGGATACCGACCCCAGGTCTGACTGTCGTAGAGGCCTCGCTCGAGGGCCGGCAGTTTGGCGGGAGCCGGGAGCAGTTGATAACTCCCCACGAACCCGTTCAAAACTTCGAGTACCTCATCCAAGTCGTGTCGCAGGTCTGCCGCGGCCAACCACTTCACCAGCTTGTCTTTGGCAACCATGGCTTGCGCAATGGCATGGGACCCGTAGTTCGGCGTACCAAGCATGACGAGTCGTCCGCCCTGCACCTTCTTCGGCTCGAGCATGGCCTTCCACACGGTGGGATAGAGTCGAATGAAATTCCGGGACACCAGGCCTCCCATCGAGTGGGCCACCAAATGAACCGGTTGGTTCTTGAACTTGGTTTCCACGAGATCTTTCAACCGCCCAGCGGCCTGATCGAGATCTTTCCGCCAATCGTAAGCAAACGGCTCCACATTCCAGTAAGCCTTCAACCAAAGAATCGCCTCGGCATAACTGTCCTTATCAAGTCCGCTCGGCTGAACATGTAGGTGCGCATCAGCTTCCCGCGTGCCATCTTTGGCAAGCCGGAGTTTGTTGATCCCTCCCCAGATCAGCTTCAGGAAACTGACCCAGACCGTGTCAGCATCGCCATCTTCGGTCACGGTCAATTCGGAGCCCATGATGCCGGGAATGAAGATGATGTTGCCCCGCACCGGTTCCCGCTTGCTGCGTACGGATCTCACCCGTTCCGCCAGGCGCTGGAGCCTCTCAAGCTTCTCGGGCCCGAAATGGTCCTTTAAGGTGTGATCGGACGCTGCTCGTGATTTGACACCGCGTGCAGAACGGGAGAGCTGCGTTTCAAACTCGTCCCAATCCATCGTGCGAACCATACGATCTGCATCGCTAGCCTTTGGGCTCCTCTGTTTCCTACTCATGGGCGACTCCCTCCCTCAAAGAACCGTGATGACAGCGTCAACAACTCATCAATGAGGTATCCGTAAATCAGCTGTCTTGCTCCCTCACCTGATTCATTCCCGCCATACCATGAGGACCCTGGCGACCTGATGGCAGCCAGGGCGTGTGGCTCTAGGAGCCTGTCCGATATTGGCTTGAAGGAACCTGGATCGTGACCGAAGATTCCATTCGGGCGCCGCGAGCCTGTCCGCTCCCGCTATCGCGGCCCTCTCCGGGTCG